>NZ_JAAGRY010000047.1 GCF_015707995.1 Microbacterium paulum | reverse complement strand
GCCCGGGGCGCGGCGGTTCCCGCGCCGCGCCCGCACGAGGCCCGCGCCCTGGCCTTCACCCGCGCCGCCCTGCAAGAGCTGCTCTGGGAAGACGCGGGCCTGCTTCGCGATGCCGACGGGCTGACGCACGCGGCATCCGTCATCGCCGCGTGGCGCGCACGCGCGGCCGATGCTCCTGCGGCGAACCGCGGCACGGGCGAGGATCGCGCGGGCGACGAAGACCAGAACCTGCTGCTCGTCGCGGCGGGACTCGTGGCCGCCGCGCTCGCCCGGCGCACCTCGATCGGCGCACACGCCCGCCGCGACAGCTTCGTCGATGCGCCGAGCGAGGCCACCGCCGAACCGGCCCTGGAGGGAGCAGCGTGCTGACCCGCGCCCACATCGACGAGGTCGTGCGCGCCGCGCTCGACGAAGACGCGCCCTGGGGCGACCTCACGAGCGAGACGCTGATTCCGGCGGATGCCACGGCGACGGCCGAACTGCGCGCGAGAGAGGCGGGTGTCTTCAGCGGCGGCGACGTGTTCGCCTCGGCGTTCCGCCTCACCGACCCGCGGCTCGAAGTGACGCTGCTGCGAGCCGAGGGTGAGGCCTTCGCCCGCGGCGACGTGCTCGCCCTCGTCAGCGGGCCCGCGCGTGGACTGCTCACGGCGGAGCGGGTGGGGCTGAACTTCGTGCAGCGCATGTCGGGCATCGCCACCCTCACCGCCGCCTACGTCGCCGCCGTCGCGCACACCCCGGCCCGCATCGTCGACACCCGCAAGACCACTCCGGGCCTGCGCCGCATCGAGCGGCACGCGGTGCGCAGCGGCGGGGGCCGCAACCATCGCTTCAGCCTCTCCGACGCGGTGATGGCCAAAGACAACCACCTCGCCGTGCTCACCGCCCGGCACGGGTCGGTCACCGCCGCGCTCCAGGCGGCACGCGAAGCCCTCTCCCACACCGCGCACCTCGAGGTCGAGATCGACCGGCTCGACCAGCTCGACGCCGTGCTCGCCGCCGGCACGGGCGCGCGCGGGGTCGGCACGATCATGCTCGACAACTTCACGCTCGACGACCTCCGCACGGGCGTCGAGCGGATCGGCGGGCGCACGATCGTCGAGGCATCCGGCGGCGTCGACCTGAGTACGGTCGCCGCGATCGCCGAGACCGGCGTCGACGTGATCTCGGTCGGCGCGCTCACGCACTCCGCGCGGGCACTCGACCTCGGCCTCGACGTGCGCGTCGAGGGCTGAACGCCGTGCTGTACCTCGACCACGCCGCGACCACGCCGGTGCGCCCCGAGGTGCTCGAGGCGATGGCCCCGTTCTTCACCTCGAGGTTCGGCAACCCGTCGAGTCACCACACGGTGGGTGAAGCCGCGGCCGACGCCCTCGCCGATGCCCGCCGCCGCGTCGCCGCCGTGCTCGGCGTGCGCGCGGCCGACGTGGTGTTCACCTCGGGTGGCACCGAAGCCGACAACCTCGCGGTGAAGGGCCTCGCCATCGGCGCGCTCCTGCGCCGCCGCGACGCACGCGGCGAAGGCGCGGCCCCCGCGGGCGACGAGCGCGCCGTGCACGTCATCACCACACCGATCGAGCACGAGGCGGTGCTGGCCTCGTGCGACTATCTCGAGCGGGTGCACGGCGTCGCGGTGACGCGGCTGCCGGTGGATGCCACGGGCACCGTCTCCGCCGACGACCTCGCCGCAGCGATCAGGCCGTCGACGGCGCTCGTGAGCATCGGCTACGCGAACAACGAGATCGGCACGGTGCAAGACGTCGCTGCGCTCGCCGCCGTGACCGCCGCCGCGCGCGTGCCGCTGCACCTCGACGCGGTGCAGGCCGCCGGCTGGCTACCACTCGCGGGCACCGGAGCCGATGCGCTCTCGCTCGCGGGGCACAAAGTGGGCGCGCCCGCCGGCATCGGCGTACTCGCCGTGCGCTCACGCCTGCCCCTCGAACCCGTGGTGCACGGCGGCGGTCAGGAACGCGATCGCCGCAGCGGCACCGAGAACCTCGCGGGCGCCGTCGGGCTCGCCCTGGCGCTCGAGCTCGCCGAGGCCGAGCGGGTCGAGGCATCCGCCCGCGTCGGCGCCCTGCGCGACCGGTTCGTCGAGCGCGTGCTCGACCGCGTGCCGACGGCACGGCTCACGGGGCACCCGACGCGCCGCCTGCCCGGCACCGCGAGCTTCACCTTCGCCGGTACGAGCGGCGAGGCGGTGCTGCTCGAACTCGAGCGTCGGGGCGTCGTCACCTCGAGCGGCTCGGCCTGCGCGGCGGGCAGCGACGAACCCTCGCACGTGCTGCTCGCCTGCGGGATCGACCCCGCCACGGCGCAGACGGCCGTGCGCTTCACGTTCGCGCACACGCACCACGAAAGCCTCGAACCCGTCGCCGACGCGGTCGCTGATGCCGTCACGGCGGTACGATCGGGCGCGTGAGCACCGTCGCAGAATCCCTGGAACACGGCGACGACACCGGCGCCCTGGTCACCGTGATCGTGCCGGGTCGCGATGTCGCAGACTATGTCTCCGAAGCACTCGCGTCGCTTCGCGCCCAGACGTTCACGCGCTGGCGCGCGATCCTCGTCGATGATGCCTCGCTCGACACCACCGCCGAGCTGTTCGCGGAAGCCGAGGCATCCGACCCGCGCTTCCACCTCGTACGCCTCACGCGGCCGCACGGCCTCGGAGCCGCGCGCAACCTCGGGCTCGACCTCGTCGAGACGCCCTACGTCGCCTTCCTCGACGCCGACGACGTCATGACCGAGACCGCTCTCGAACGCCTGGTCGCGACGCTCTCAGACTCGGGTAGCGACGTGGTCGTGGGCGCCTACGTGCGCCTGCGCCCCACCGAGGGCGGCGCGTATGCCGCCGGCGACGTGCAACCGTGGGTGAGCGCGGCGACGAGCCCCGAGCGCCGCGGCACGACCCTCGCCGAGCATCCCGAGGTCTCGGGCAACGTCGTCGCGTGGTCGAAGCTCAGCCGCGTCGAGCTATGGCGCCGGCACGCGCTGCGCTTTCCCGAGGGCACGCTCTACGAAGACCAGGTGGTCGCGCAGCGGCTCTACGTGCATGCGCGTGCGATCGATGTGATCCCCGACGTCGTCGTGCAGTGGCGCGAGCGCGCCGACGGATCGTCACTCACGCAGCGCAAGGCCCCCGTCGCCGTGCTCTCCGACTACCTCGCGGCGATGCGCGGCGGCATCGCTGTGCTCGACAGCGCCGGTCACCGGGCCGCCGCGCGCGCCCGCGTGCGCCTGATCCTCGACATGGACACGCCTCCCCTCGTGCGCATCGCCGAGGGGCACCCGGATGCCTCGTACCGTCGCCTGCTCGGAGCGTTCGTGCGCGAGCTCACCGCCCGCGCCGATCTCGAGTCGCTCGACCTCGACCCGCAGTCGGCGCCGCTGCGCTCGGCCGCCGTGCTCTGGTGACCGCCCGCGAGTCGTTCCGGCTAGGGTGAACGGCATGACCGGTACTCCCGAGAATCTCCCCGACACCCCCGACGGACCCGACCTCGCCGCCCTCCGTGAGGAGATCGACGAGCTGAAGGACACGCCCACCGAGGAGCTCATCAGCCCCGTCCCGCACGCCGTCGAAGAAGCCGCGCCGACCCCGGCCCCCACCGACGCCATCGGCTCGGAGGACTGGAAAGACCCCCACGCCAGCCACTGACACGAGCGGTCGCTGACACGACCCGTCGCTGACAACGCTCCCGCCTGGCGCGCCCGTCACTCGACGTATGGCCACACGGGTTCGGCCGCGGATGCATCGGTCAGCAACCGCGCGGCATCGGCTCCCGCAGCTCCGTCGGGAGCCTTGTCCGCGCGGCGCTCCGGCAGCGCGGGGCGACCGGGTGCCGCGGCATCCATGCCTTCGATCGTCGCGGCCGCCATCTGCTCAGCGGCTAGCTCGGCATAGAGCCCGTGCCGGGCGAGCAGCTCGGCGTGCGTGCCCGATTCGACGATGCGACCCGCATCGACGACGTGGATGACGTCGGCCCCGACGACGGTCGAGAGCCGATGCGCGATCGACAGCGTCGTGCGCCCCGACGCGGCCGCCTCGAGCGCCTCTTGCACGACCCGCTCCGAGACGGTGTCGAGCGCGCTCGTCGCCTCGTCGAGCAAGAGCACCGGCGGGTCTTTCAGCAGCACGCGCGCGATCGCGATGCGCTGCTTCTCGCCGCCCGAGAGCCGATAGCCGCGCTCGCCCACGATCGTGTCGTAGCCATGCTCGAAGCTCTCGATGATGTGGTGGATGTTCGCCGCGCGGCACGCGATCTCGAGTTCGGCGTCGGTCGCCCCCGGCTTGGCATAGCGCAGGTTCTCGCGGATCGTCGCGTGGAAGAGGTAGGTCTCCTGCGTCACGATGCCGATGTGATCGATGATCGACTCCTGCGTCAGCCCTCTGACGTCGGCCCCCGAGAAGAGCACCCGCCCCTCCGATGTCTCGTAGAGCCGCGGCGCCAGGTAGAGCACCGTGGTCTTGCCGGCGCCCGACGGCCCGACGAAGGCGATGTGCTGGCCGGGCTCGGCGACGAACGAGACCCCACCGAGCGTCGCGCGGGCATCCGGTGCCGCATCGGGATAGCGGAACACGACGTTCTGGAACTCGATGCGGCCCACCGGCCCCGGCGCCTCGGCGACGGTGATCGCCCCCGGAGCATCACGGATCGCGGGCACGAGGTCGAGGTACTCGAAGATGCGGGCGAAGAGCGCCCGCGAGGTCTGCACGTCGAGCGCGACCCGCATGAGCCCCATGAGCGGCTGCAGCAGGCGCGCCTGCACCGTGGTGAATGCCACGACCGTGCCCGCCGTGATCGCCGCCCCGCCCACACTGCCGGTGAGCAGGTACCCCGAGACGAGGTAGATGACGGCCGGAACGGATGCCATGAGCACCTGCACGACAGCGAAGAACCCCTGCCCGCTCATGGCCCGCCGCACCTGCAGGCGCACCTGGTTCGCGTTCTCGTCGCGGTAGCGGGCCGACTCGGTGCGCTGTCGGTTGAACGACTTCGAGAGCAAGATGCCCGAGACCGACAGTGTCTCTTGCGTGATCGTGGTGAGCTCTGACAGCGATTCCTGCGTCTGACCGGCGATGCGGGCCCGCACCTGCCCGACGCGGCGCTGCACGAAGATGAGCATCGGCATGAGGAAGACTGCTATGAGCGTCAGACGCCAGTCGATGATGATCATGGCCACGAGGGCCGAGATCACCGTCACGGTGTTGCCGAGGATGCTCGTGACGGTGTTCGTCAGCACCCCCGACACTCCGCCGACGTCGTTCTGCAGCCGCGACTGGATGACCCCCGTCTTGGTACGGGTGAAGAACCCCAGCTCCATCGCCTGCAGGTGGTCGAACAGCCGCACGCGCAGGTCGCCGGTGACGGCGTTGCCGACGGTCGAGGTGAGCCAGGTCTGGGCCACGCCGAGCACGGCGGAGAGGAGGAACAGCCCGATCATCGCGCCGACGAGCCGCCACAGCAGCGCGACATCGACCCCCGAGCCGTCGGCAGGGAAAAGCGCCTGATCGAAGATCTGCTGCACGATCAGCGGCGGGAGCACGCCGATCGCCGCCCCCGCGATCACGAGCGCGGCGGTCAGGAGAAGCCGGCCCCGATACGGCCGGAACATCTCCACGATGCGGGCGCCGAGGTTCGGGATCTCGGGCGCTTGCGCGTTGAGCTTGCGCTGCGCCTCGGCATCCACTCCGCGAAAACCGTTGCCACGGCCTCCCGGACCACCCGCCATACTCATCCGGCAACTCTAACCAGCGGCGCCGACACCGGGGCCGTCGCGGGTGCAGGGCCCGCGTCAGCCGAGGCCCGAGACCAGGTTGATCACGGTGGCGAGGATCACCGCCCCGAAGAGATAGGCCAGAAGCGTCTGCGCGATCACGATGCGGCGGATCTCGTTCGTCGTCACATCGGTGTCGGCGACCTGGTAGGTCATGCCGAGACCGACCGAGAAGTACCCGAAATCGGAGTACATGGGCGGTTCGTCCTGATTGAAGTCGATGCCGCCGCGCCTGCCGTCCTGCACGTTCGAGTAATAGCGGTGCGCGTAGCGCAGCATGTAGTCGACCTGGATGAGCGCCCACGAGAAGGTGACGGCGGCGATCGCGACGGCGGCGATGACGAACGCGGTCGTCGGGTCGCTGTGACTGCGCACGAGCACCGCGACGACCGCGCCGAGGCTCGCGACGCTGCCGATCAGCGAAATCGCGCGCGCCGCCGTACGCCCCGGGTCTTCGGCGGTCGCGTACGAGCGGGTGCGCTCGGCATCCATCGGCCATACGACCACCAGCAGCCATACGACGTTGACGAGGGCGAGCACCGTCCAGCCTACGAGAAGCCCGGCGACCCAGCCGAGGAGGGGCACCGCGATCGCGGCGGCGAGGCCGCCGAGCACGAGAGAGACAGGGGCGCGCACGGCGAGACGCGAATGCAGATGGGATGCCATGCGCAGATCGTCTCACCCGGGTGCGGAATACCGTGTCAGGCCCCCCGGTTACCTTTGAGGTTCCCTGTGACTCCGCCTGTTCCGGCGGTCGCGGCTCGCGCCGCAGGCATCCTCGTCAGCGCAGCACCCACCCTCGATGACCTCAGGAGTCCCCATGGCATCCGTCGACACCGACCGCGACCGCACCTCATCCGCCACGGTGGGCGCGAAGGAGAACCGCGTCATCTGGCTGCTGCTGGCCGCCGCCTTCGTCGCGATCCTCAACGAAACCACGATGGGTGTCGCGATCCCCCACCTCATCGGAGACCTCGGGATCACCGCGGTCGACGCGCAATGGCTCACCACGGCGTTCATGCTGACGATGGCGGTCGTCATCCCCACCACCGGGTTCCTCCTCAACCGCTTCTCGACGCGCACGATGTACGCTACGGCGATGGGGCTCTTCTCGGCGGGTACCTTCGTCGCGCTCATCGCGCCCGGCTTCCCCGTACTGCTCGTGGCGCGGGTGATTCAGGCGTCGGGCACCGCGATCATGATGCCGCTGCTCATGACGACCCTCATGACCGTCGTGCCGCCGCACCTGCGCGGGCGCATGATGGGCCGGGTCAGCATCGTGATGTCGCTCGCCCCGGCGATCGGGCCGACGATGGCCGGGGTCATCCTCGACACCCTGAACTGGCGCTGGATCTTCGCGATCGTGCTACCCATCGCGCTCGTGGCGCTCGCGGTCGGAGTGCGATGGATCCCGAACATCGGTGAGCGCACCCACGCCCCTCTCGACATCGTCTCGGTGATTCTCTCGGCGCTCGGATTCGGTGGTCTGGTCTTCGGTCTCAGCCAGATCGGCGCGGCCGGTCACGGCGGCGACTCGTCGGCGACGGCGGGTATGGCGACGGCCACGCTCGTCATCTCGCTCGCGATCGGCGTCGTCTCGCTCGCGCTGTTCGTGTGGCGCCAGATCGCGCTGCAGCGGGTCGACGACGCGCTGCTCGATCTGCGGATCTTCCGCTCGCGCAACTTCTCGCTGTCGGTCGCGCACTTCGCGGTGATGTCACTGGCGTTCTTCGGCACCATCACGGCGCTGCCGCTGTATCTGCAGGGCACGCTGGGGCTCTCGGCGACCGAGTCGGGTCTCGTGGTGCTGCCCGGTGCCATCGCGATGGGCCTGCTCGGCCCGGTGATCGGGCGCATCTACGACCGTCGGGGCACCACGATCCTGCTGGTGCCGGGCACGATCATCGTGCTCGCGATCCTGTGGAGCTTCACGATGCTCACCGAGTCGACGCCGGTGTGGCTGCTGGTGGTGACCCAAACGATCCAGTCGGTGGGCCTCGCCATGTCGTTCACGCCGTTGTTCACCGCGTCGCTCGGCTCGCTGCCGCCGAAGTACTACTCCTACGGCAGCGCGACCGTCTCGACCGTGCAGCAGGTCGCCGGCGCCGCCGGCATCGCGCTGCTCATCACGGTGATGTCGTCGGTCGCGGCGACCGCCGCCGGCTCGGGCGCCACCGCGGCGGCCGCCGGAGCGGCCGGGGCACGCGCGGCGTTCCTGCTCGCGGCGGTCATCGCCACACCGCTCCTGATCAGCGCGTTCCTCATCCGCAAGCCGGCCGACTCGATCGGCGAGGGCGCGCCGGTCGGGCACTGAAGGGGGCTGTACGCGGGGACTGTCAACCCCCGCGCGGGCGGCTCGCCGCGCACGTAGCGTCGTGGGCATGACCGACACACTCACCGGAAAGCGCGTCGCCTTCCTTGCGACCGACGGATACGAAGACAGCGAACTGACCTCGCCGTGGCAGGCGGTGACGGATGCCGGGGCCACCGCCGTGCTCGTCTCCCCCACCTCCGGCTCGATCGAGGGCAAGAACGGTCACCGCCAGCAGGTGGAGCTCGCGTCGAGCGACGCGGATGCCGCGGAGTTCGACGCGCTCGTCCTGCCCGGTGGCGTCGTCAACGCCGACAAGCTGCGCATGGACGAGGCATCCGTTGCGTTCGCGAAAGCCTTCTTCGCTCAGCACAAGCCCGTCGGAGCGATCTGCCACGCCGCGTGGACGCTCGTGGAAGGCGATGTCGTGCGCGGTCGCACGCTCACCAGCTACCCGAGCCTGCAGACCGACCTGCGAAACGCCGGCGCCACCTGGGTCGACGAAGAGGTCGTGGTCGACGAGGGGTTCGTCACGAGCCGCACACCCGACGATCTGCCCGCCTTCAACGCGAAGCTCCTCGAGGAGTTCGCGGAGGGAGAGCACGCCGAACAGACGGCGTGACCGAAACTGAGGGTCGTCGCCCCGGGGTCATCCTCGGGGCGACGTTTTCGCGTGCGTGTCAGTTGGTGCTGCAGCAGCCGCCACCGCAGCACGAGGCACCCTCGTCGGCCGCGGCGAGCAGGTTGAGCTCGTCGGGAACGGGCTGCAGGGTGGGTGCGGGGAGGTTCGAAGTGGCCATTCCACGATCCTACGCCGCGCCGACGGTCGTGGCGCGGCGAGCCACGTCAACCTCCTGGACGCGCGCAGGGCGTCGGCGTAGCGTGAGGCCCGAACGCCGGCGACGGTCGCCGGCGCGCGCCGAGAGCGAGGAACACCATGCCCGATCTGCCCGTCGCCGACACCTCTACCTCCGACTCCCCCGCCGCGGGAGGCGCCGAGTCGATCCGCACGGCTCCTTCTGCCGAGGCATCCCTCGGCTCGACGACCGACACCGGCTCGCCGGCCGCGAGCGACCGTAACGCGCTGACGGTCGGCGCCGATGGCCCGATCGTGCTGCACGACGTGCACTTCGTGAACCAGATGGCGCATTTCAACCGCGAACGCGTTCCCGAGCGGAATGTGCACGCGAAGGGGTCGGGCGCGTTCGGTCACTTCGAGACGACCGACGACGTCAGCGCGTTCACCAAGGCGGCGTTGTTCCAGCCGGGCGCGGTCACCGAGGTGCTGGCGCGGTTCTCGACCGTCGCCGGCGAACAGGGCTCACCCGACACCTGGCGTGATCCCCGCGGCTTCGCCCTGAAGTTCTACACCGACGAGGGCAACTACGACCTGGTCGGCAACAACACGCCCGTGTTCTTCATTCGCGACGCGATGAAGTTCCCGCATTTCATCCGCTCGCAGAAGCGGCGCGGCGGAAGCGGCCTGCGCGACAACAACATGCAGTGGGACTTCTGGACCCTGAACCCCGAGTCGGCGCACCAGGTGACCTATCTGATGGGCGACCGTGGCATCCCGCGCTCGTACCGCACGATGAACGGCTACGGCTCGCACACCTACATGTGGGTGAATGCCGCCGGTGAGCGCTTCTGGGTGAAGTATCACTTCCACAGCAACCAAGGTGTCGAAGGGCTCACCGACGACGACGCCACGCGCATCGCGGGCGAAGACGCCGACTTCCACCGCCGCGATCTCTACGAGGCGATCGGCCGGGGCGAGCACCCCTCGTGGACGCTGTCGGTGCAGGTCATGCCGTACGAGCAGGCGCGCGAGTACCACCTGAACCCTTTCGACCTCACGAAGGTGTGGCCGCACGCCGACGTGCCGCTGCGCAGAGTCGGAATCATGACACTCGACCGCAACCCCGAGAACTTCTTCGCCGAGATAGAACAAGCCGCCTTCGAGCCCTCGGCACTGGTTCCCGGGATCGGGTTCTCACCCGACAAGATGCTGCTCGGCCGCGCGTTCGCCTACGCCGACACGCACCGCCACCGCATCGGTGCGAACTATCTGCAGTTGCCGGTGAACCGGCCGCACGTCGAGGTCAACACCTATACGAAAGACGGCCCGATGGCCTACGACCACACCGGCGATGCGCCGGTCTACGCTCCGAACTCCTTCGGCCGTGGCTACGCCGACAACGTCGGTGAAGTCGATCCCGGGTGGGAGACCGACGGCCCGATGGTGCGCCAGGCCTACACCCTGCGCCCCGACGACGACGACTTCTCGCAGGCGGGCACCCTCGTCAGAGACGTCTGGAACGACGAGCAGCGCGCCGCGTTCGTGAAGACCGTCGCGGGGCACCTACTCGGTGGGGTCACGGGCGACGTGCTCGAGCGGGCCTTCGACTATTGGCGGCACGTCGACGAGAAGACGGGCGCAGAGATCGAGCGACTGGTGCGCGTGGGGCCCGACCTCGGCGCACCGGGCGCACAAGACGACAAAGCGAAGAAGGATGCCTCGAGCCCGATCGTCGACACCGACACACACGCCGCATCGTGAGCGACGGTGGTGGGGGGCCCCCGCCCCCCGCGGCCCCCCGGGGGGGGCCCCCCCCCCCCCCCCCCCACCACCGTGACGCGCTCGATCGGTCAGACGCCGAGCTTCTTGGCGGCTTTCTTCGCCGCCTTGTCGACGACCTTGCGCGACCGGGCGCGGGCCTTCCGCAACGACGGGTCATCCCACAGGTGCTTGGCTGCCTTGCTGATCTCGCGGTAGCGCGAGCGCCCGGCGCGTGCCCCGAGGATGTACGCCCCGACGCCGACGATGCCCACGGTGAGCCAGAACTTGAATCCGGACATGGATGTCCACCCTTCGATAGTCGTTCCTCCACGCTAGAGACCGCGCGCGGGGGCGGAGAAGGGCTTGACACCGACCTCGCACCGCGGCAAGGCGGTGGCGCACCGCGCAGCCGGATAGCCTGGATGCCTGCCGACGAAAGGGACCACGATGAACATCACCGCGCTGCGGCGGTTCGTCGCCGTCGTCGACGCCGATCTGCACTTTCCGCGGGCGGCCGATGCCCTCGGCATCCCGCTCGCCTCGCTCTACACGTCGATCGAGAAGCTCGACGACGAGGTGGGCCATCCGCTGCTCGCCAAGCAGGGTGCGGGCTGGCAGCTGACACCCGCCGGTGTTCTGCTTCTCGCCGAAGCCCGTGAGCGGATCGCGGCCGCTCCCCCGGCCGCCACGACGCCACCCGTGCGTGGCGGCGGCAAGGCGAAGGCCTCGAAGGGCAAGGGCCGGGCTCCGATCGTCAAGGGGCAGCCGAAGCCGTACAAGAAGCGCCAGGGCCGCTGAGCGCGTCGGCGCACCGCCGCGCGTCAGCGACGGCGCTCGCGCCATCGCACCGGCGGCGGATCGAGGGCTGCGAACTGCTCGTCAACGACCGAGATCACTCCCGCGAGCCGTAGCCGGGCGAGCGCCTCGATGCGCACCCGACGCGCGCGCGCCTCACCGGTGGCCATCGCGGCGGGCCCAGCGACGCGCCACCACTCGTCGAGGGCGAAGAACACCGCCACGCCGTCGCGTGCATCGGTGAGGCCGCCTGTCACGCGCGCGATGCCCGATTGCCGGCCCGACCGGTCGGCGCGCCGGGCCCGGTGCCACAGCGCGAGGGCGAGCGTGCCCGCCGTGACGAGCAGGATGAGCCCCGTCGTGACCGGCAGCGGCTGCTGCGCATCGATCTCGCCCCATCGCAGCAGCAGGGCGACCGCCGCCGCGAGAAACCACAGCGCGGCGCACGCGAGGTGGAGCACCGCAGGAAGGCGCGACCCCCAGAGCGCACCCGCCGCACGGAGCGGTTCGAGCCACCACAGCAGCGCGAGGGCGAGCATCGCCGCGACTCCCGCCGGAAGCATCGTCTGCTGCAGTCCGAGCCCGCTCCCGCCGAGGCCCGCGCGCGAGGGCATCACGAGCCCTGCCGCGACCACCGCGAGCACCAGCGCCACAGCGAGGAGCGCCCGGTGCAGGCTCGAGGCATCCCGCACCCCCCGCGTCGACGGGTCGCGCCTCGCGTTCGCGGCCTGCACGGCATGCGCCCGCGCGCGGTCGCGATCCGCCCGCACGCGGGGGTCGGCGGCGAGCACCGCGACCCGCCACGAATCGTCGACCGCGTCGGCCGCACTCGGATAGTCGGCGTCGAACAGGAGCAGGTCGATGCGCCCGAGCGTGCGCTCATCGATGCCGGTGACCGACCCGTGCCCGTAACCGGCCATGGCGGGTGCCCCTCCCTCTCAACGGATGTCGCTCAGGCTACGCCGCGACAGGCGATCGAGGGAGGGCGGTCGCTTAGCGACGTGGATGCCTCAGCTTCCGCCGCGCGTCGCCGTGGGATAGCGGTTCAGGCGCGCGATGCCATAGGCCAGGAGCACAGCGCCGGCGATCAACTGCACGATGCTGATGACGAGGATCAGCACGGCGCGCCATTCCCCGTCGGCTGCGAAGCTTTGCCGGCTCATCGCATTCCAGGGTGTAGCGCGGGTCTGAATCCTCCGCTCTCGAGGAGTGATCTGGCGATGTAGTTCGTGAGGTTGCGGAAGCCGAGGGCGGAGCCGCGGAGGTGTTCGAGGCGTCCGTTGATCGCCTCGGTCGGGCCGTTGGAGGTGCCGGGTCGGTCGAAGAACGCGAGGACGTCGACGGCGCGTTGTTTCAGGGTGCGTCCGAGGCGTCGGATCTCGACGAGCGCGGCGGGGACGCCGCTGCTGACTGCATCGATGACGGCTTGCATCATCTGCTTGCCGAGCTTCTTGTCGGGTTCCCGGTACGCGGCGACCATGCGCTGATAGACGCCCCAGGTCGCTTCAACCTCGACGTGCTCCTCGATGGCGAATACTGCCTTCAGGCGTGCGGACTGCTTGTCGGTGAGCAGGCTCGCCCCGGTGTGCAGGGTGCGTCTCGCTTTGTAGAGCGGATCGCTGGCGCGACCACGATGCCCGAGGGTGGCCTGCTGGACGCGTTGCCGGCACCGGTCGAGTGCCTCGCCAGCGAGCCTCACGACGTGGAACGGATCCATCACCGGGACCGCGTCGGGAAGCTCTTCCGCGGCGGCGGTCTTGAACCCGCTGAACCCGTCCATCGCGACCACCTCGATCTTCTCCCGCCACTCTTTCGGGCGCCCGGCAAGCCACTGTTTGAACACCGCCTTCGAACGCCCCTCGACCATGTCCAGCAACCGTGCAGGACCGGTCCTGTTCCGTGTCGGGGTGAGGTCGATGATCACCGTCACGTACTTGTCGCCGAACCTGGTGTGCCGCCAGACGTGCTCATCGACGCCGATCGTGGTGACCCCGTCGAACCGGTGCGGGTCATCGATCAGTCGGCGCTTGCCCTCGGCGATGATCGCGTTATTCGCGGTGTGCCAAGACACTCCGAGACCGGCCGCCGCGCGAGACACGGTGAGGTGGTCGATCACGATGCCGGTCAGAGCCCACGTGAGCCCACCACGGGAGATCTTCGCTCTGGCCGGCGCCGCCTTCGAGGTGTCTTGCCGCCAGGTCCGCCCGCAGTGCTCACACCGGTAGCGGCGCACCCGCACCCGCAGCGTCGTCGGCCGGTGCCCGAACGGCTCATGCGCCAACCGGCGAGTCACCGTGTCGCGAGGCACACCCTCGGCGCCGCACTTGCGGCACCACGGATCCCGCTCGACGATCCGGCACGCGATCACCGCCCGATCCGGCTCGAGGCGCTGTCCAACGGCTTCCAGACCGAGCTCGTCGAGACGGCAGAACGTGGTCAGATCGGGCGCAGCGAAGGTAGCGTTGAGCAACGTCGAGGTCTTTCGGATGGGCAGTGTAGGAACTTCCATCCTGGAAGACCTCGACCCCTATCCGGCCGACGGCGCGCTAACCCCGACTACACCCTCAACTGCGAAGAGCCGCTTTGCCATTGACCGACGAGGAAGATTCCCAGAGTGAGGCTGGCCGCCGAGAACACCCCACCCACCTGCGCCAGCACCTGGTAGTACTGCACGATGCGCCAACGAGACGGCCGATGCCCGCCCGGAGAGGTCAGCTCGTCAGTCATACGACTGATGCTAGGGCGGTTCGGCTGAATCGTCGCCTCCCATGGCGATGCAGTGAGCACTGCTCTGGACGCCTGAGGTCTCGCGCGACTGAAGATGTCAACTCAGTCCAGTCGCTGGAGAAGAATCCGGACGTTGAGTCCGAACGAAGCCTCGACCTCGAACAAGACGGGGCGAAGCGCGGCAACCGCCGCGATAGCTCAATTGCCCCGCACTCAGAGGACGGACTAGCGCGCGCGATCGCCCCGCGCGAAGGAGTGGAGCGTGACATCTTCCCAATCGAGCAGGTCCAAGGTGTCGGGTCCCGCTTCACCGTTGAGTCTCAACGAACTGGCAAGTGCCATGTTCGACATGTCGAGCCAGCGATCGGCGCTGGTCGGCAGGCCAGTCTCGAACGGCTCAGGAACACCTTCGTCGCACCAGACGCCGGCATTGGCGTTTACAGAGACGCAGCGCGTCATCTGCTGATCTCGCCAGTGGCCGTAGGCGAACATGTCGTAGAGCGATCGTGATGTCAACAATCGGACGTGTGGCTAGGGTCAAGCCGCGGTCACGAAGATACCTCGGGTTCAGAATGTCGGGATTGTAGAGGTGCGCATCACGCGTCGCCAGCAGTATGCCCCCGGCGAATGCGCCCACCGCCAGCTCTTCACGCGGCGGAAAACAGAGGTCCAGCAATCGCTCCTCTCCGACACGAGAGTAAGGGGTTCGCGGAAGGAGAAGCCGCGTGAACTCGTCAGCCTCGCCCGGGTCGGCGGGCACCGTGAGATCGGGAGGTTGATCACCAGAGAAGACGAGGAATGACTAGGTCAGGCCCACCCCGCGAGGCTATTGCCGAGTGCCCTCACGCCACAAGGAACCGCGCATTGAAACGACGTCGGCGATAGGCCAGGAGGCACACGCATCGCGCCCGCCATCCCGTCGCGAATCGATCGATCAGCGCCTCCGCAGGCCTCGACGTTTCACTCGCCGAGCAATGTCGACGGGCGCGCACCGGACATTCCCGCGAAGATTCGAGCATGGCTCAGACCTCTTCTCGATGCGGGCGGAGCGCCTGCAGAACTCCACCGCATTGCGTCGCAGAAAGGCATCTGCCCCGCAATAAGCACGACGCCGCCACCAATGCGTCCGGGAGTCGGCGCTCCCGGCTCTCGCTCACGCGACCTTTAGCGGGGTGATTAAAGCGATCTGCTTCCCGGCGAGATCCTCTGCGCGGTCGAGCTCGTAGTGACTTTGCAGATTGATCCAGAACTCCGCCGAAGTACCGAAGTACTTCGCAAGACGAAGCGCTGTGTCAGCCGTAATCCCCCGCTTACCGTGCACGATTTCATTGATCCGCCGCGGCGGCACCCCGATTGCGACAGCAAGTCGGTTCTGCGTGATCTCGAACCCCTTGATGAAGTCCTCCATGAGAACTTCCCCCGGGTGAATCGGGGGAAGCTTGTCAGTGATAGTCAACGATCTCCACCTCCTCTGGTCCAGCATCCGTCCACACGAAACAGATGCGCCATTGGTCATTGATCCTGATGCTGTGCTGACCGGCGCGATCTCCTTTCAGCGCTTCGAGCCGATTTCCTGGCGGCACCCGGAGATCATCCAACGCCTCGGCGGATCCCACCTGACGCAGCTTACGCAGCGCCACCACGTGGATCCGAGGATCGAGCGACGGCGCGCGCTCACGACGCCACAGACGCTCGGTTTCTTTGCTCCCGAACGATCTGATCACACGACGAGAATATAACACAACACGTTAATAACGCTGGCCGTTATCCCTGACTACATCGGTCACGTCAGCGCTATCGGCGTTGGCCAGTCGAGCAGGCAGGATTCCAAGCAAACGCCGTAGAGACCAGACTTTCGGGCTGACCGACCACTGTCGAGCCTCACCGCACGAGGCACGAACAGATCGCGCGTCAAGGCGATGCGCGCAGTATCCGGACGCTTCTCACGGTACGAAGCTTCGTTTCAGGTTGATCCGGTCTGCCGTTGAGATGGTGCCGGGCTCACCGGACCCGTATCGCCGCTTGACTCATCCTCTGACTGCGCCCGATCGCGAATGTCGACGGCGAACAGGCTGACGCCGACCAAGAGAGCCGCGATGACAACGACCCACCCAACGGCAGTGCTCGAGATGAACAGTCCGCTGCCGCATCTATCCATGGCGGTGATGACCCATGCCGTCGCGTCGAGACTGGCCGAACCGATGTCCGTCGGCACGGCGCTGGTGCACGATGCTTCGTTGAATCCAGCTCGCTGAGCAGCCTCGTCAATCACTGGTCGCAGGAGGCCGCGGGGGCCGCCCAGCAAATGACTCAACGCGACGAGAACCACGACGAACGATCCTGGACACATGACGCGCCGGAGCCAACTGTTCTTCGAATCTGGAAACAGGGACGCCGTCGCGACGATCAGACCGAACGCATAGCCTGCGACAGCCCCGGCGGCCGGAAAATCCAGCATCGAGCGCGGCGTGATCGTACTAAGTGCCGAGGCACTCTCTGCTGACCTCATGAGGCTCGAAAGTGCAAGCCCCGCAACCGGCACGAGCGACGCCAACACTGCACCGACTGCGCCTCCGTATCCGATCCAAGTGGCGACGCGGCGTACATACGAGCCGACCCCCAGTGGCCGCTGCAAGACTCCGCCCCATCGAAGGAAGAGAAAGACCACGAAGCAGATTACGACCGTGACAGTAAGGAGACAGCTGATCGCCAACATGTTGTAGCTGATTGCGACGGAGAGCACTGTCGACTGAATTTCACTGTTCGCGCCGGTCACTCCCGCAAACGTCATGGCGAACACGAAGACCAAGACGACTATGTACATCACCCCCATCACCCGGAGCACCGTGGGGACAGAGACGACTTTGTCGAAGGTGTCGACCGTAATACGAACTTCCCGCCACCCGTCTGGCGCGGCGAGCATGAAGAACCGTTTGGTCATGAACTTTGTCGCGCGCCACTTCATCGCGCAGCGATATCGCACGTATGCGCGCATTGTTGGGGAGCCTTGGCTCTCGGCACGTCGAAGGATTCTGCTTGTGACAGACGCCGTGATCATTGCGATGCAGGTTGCGATGAACGCCACCAGAAAGACCACCGACCCAGATCGCAGACCGATGAACATGATCCCTCCGGCGAGTACCGCGGCCGCAAAGCTGATCTCCTTCGTCGCCGCGAGGCCTCGAAGATCATCACGCGCGAGCGCAGCTTTCAACTTCGTCATCACGATCCACACGGCCCCGCCGAGCGCTGCGATGGCAAGTGGCCACACTATGTCCATGGGGAGAATTGTTGCTGGGACCCCGGACATCCGGCCCGCTCACACTAAGCACTCGAGTTTCACGTCATGTCGTGTAAGGACCACTTTGATGCTCCCGGGGCCCCGTCATAGCCCGGACACTGCCAGCGATTCGGGCAGCGTCGAAGAGTGAGTCTTCGGAAACAGGGGTGTGGATGAGGCACCGCCTCGACGACACAATGCTTCATGTGCGCCGCGGCCTGTCCGCACTGCGCTACAACGCGGCTGAAGGCACCATGAGAGTGGCACCACGGCCACCGCACCAGCACTTGTGCGCTCCCCCTCGGCGATTTGCCACCCTCGTAACGCTGAACCAGAACTCGTTCCACTAATGAGGCTAAAGTGCTGATCAGGAGCGAACTCAGTTGTTGAAGCGGAACTCCACCACGTCGCCGTCTTGCATGACGTAGTCTTTGCCCTCGAGGCGCGCCTTGCCCTTCGCGCGGGCCTCGGCGACCGAGCCGAGCGCGACGAGGTCGTCGAACGAGATGACCTCGGCCTTGATGAAGCCCTTCTCGAAGTCGGTGTGGATGACGCCCGCCGCCTGCGGCGCCTTCCAGCCTTTGCCGATCGTCCAGGCTCGGGCCTCTTTCGGCCCCGCGGTGAGGTAGGTCTGCAGGCCGAGTGTGTCGAAGCCGATGCGTGCGAGCTGGTCGAGGCCCGATTCGTCTTGACCGGTGGATGCCAGCAGTTCCGCCGCGTCCTCGGGATCGAGGTCGATCAGCTCCGACTCGATCTTCGCGTCGAGGAAGACGGCCTTGGCGGGAGCGACGAGCGCTTCGAGCTCGGCCTTGAGCGAGGCATCCGTCAATACCTGTTCATCGACGTTGAACACGAAGATGAACGGCTTCGCGGTGAGCAGGCCCAGTTCGCGGATCGGCGCGAGGTCGAGGCCCGACGCCGAGAGAAGCTCGCCGCGCTGCAGGGCGTCGCGCGCGGCGACGGCCGCCTCGAGCACCGACGGGTCGAGCTTCTTGCCGCGCACCTCTTTCTCGTAGCGCGTGATCGCCTTCTCGAGGGTCTCGAGGTCGGCCAGCTGCAGCTCGGCGTTGATGGTCTCCATGTCGTTGCGCGGGTTCACGGCGCCGTCGACGTGCACGACGTCGTCGTCGGCGAAGCCGCGCACGACCTGCGCGATCGCGTCGGCCTCACGGATGTTGGCGAGGAACTTGTTGCCGAGCCCCTCGCCCTCGCTCGCCCCGCGGACGATCCCGGCGATGTCGACGAACGACACGGCAGCGGGGAGGATGCGCTCCGAGCCGAACACCTCGGCCAGCTGCGCGAGACGCGGGTCGGGCAGGTTCACCACACCCACGTTGGGCTCGATCGTCGCGAACGGATAGTTCGCGGCGAGCACGTCGTTCTTGGTCAGAGCGTTGAACAGGGTCGACTTGCCGACGTTCGGGAGACCGACGATTCCGATGGTAAGAGCCACGGGAGACCAGTCTAGGCGCGCCCGAGCACGGGCCGCGTCAGGCCTTCACCGCGCGGAAGGCGTGGGTCACGTACGGCAGCGACACCGTGGCATCCCCCACCGCACCGATCTCGTCGAACAGCCCCGCGATCTCGCCATCGATCCGCTCTCGCTCAGCGGGCTCGGCCGTGATGACGTAGCTGCGCGAGTGCACCATGGCGCTGAGCGCCGCCCGCGTCATCGGTCGCTCCCATTGCCACGTGCGCGCGGTGAGCGCGCCGAACGGAGCCGCCACTTCGGGGCCGCCATCGGCCATCAACTGCTCGGCGTTGCTGCCCTTCATGATCTCGGTGAGCCGGGCCACCCATGGCACCGACTCGTCGCGGATGTTCCAGACGAGTCCGAGCACGCCGCCGGGCTTCAACACGCGGCCGATCTCGGCCGACCCCGCGACCGGATCTACCCAGTGCCACGCCTGCCCGAGCACGGCCGCATCGACGCTCTCATCAGGCAGACCAAGCGCCTCGGCCGTGCCGATCAACGTTCGGATGCTGGGGAGCGATCGGCGCAGCTCGCCGAGCATCTCGGCATCGGGGTCGACCGCGATCACCTCCGCGCCACGACCCTCGGCGCCCGCTCCGGCGACGAGTTCGGCCACGACGCGGGTCAGCTTGCCGGTGCCGGCGCCGATGTCGACGATCCGCGGGTGCGCGCCGGCCGGCTCGAGCAACCACGCGACGGCCTCGACCGGATAGTCGGGTCTCCCCTGCTCGTAGGCCGCCGCCGCGGCCCCGAAACTGTTCGCCATCTCGTCACGCGTCGCCATGGTCCGACGCTACTCCGAACCACCGACGCAACAACCTGCAACGTTCGGCGATCTACGGTCGAGCCCACCAGGCGGAACGGCTCCGCCGAGAGGAAGTGAAGTCAATGACGACTGTGACCGACACCCCCACGCGCGCCGATGTTTCGGCGACCCCCACCACCATGCGTGCAGCGGTCGTGAAGACCGCCGGCGCACCGCTCGTCGTCACCGACGTGCAGGCGCCGACCCCCGGCCCGCGCCAGGCCCTCGTCAAGGTGATCACGAGCGGCGTGTGCCACACCGACCTGCACGCGGCGCACGGCGACTGGCCCGTCGCCCCGAAGGCCGACCTCATCCCCGGCCACGAGGGCTACGGCGAGGTCGTCGCGATCGGCGACCAGGTGACCACCCTCGAGGTGGGCCAGAAGGTCGGCAACGCCTGGCTGTGGTCGGCGTGCGGCGTCTGCGAGTACTGCCGCACCGGGTGGGAGACCCTGTGCCCCGAGCAGCAGAACGGCGGCTACTCGGTCGACGGCAGCTTCGGCGAGTACATGCTCGTCGACGAGCGCTTCGCCGCCCGCATTCCCGAAGGCGCCGACCCGGTCGAGGTCGCGCCGATCCTGTGCGCCGGGGTCACCGTCTACAAGGGACTCAAGATGACCGGGGTGCGCCCCGGCCAGTGGGTCGTGATCTCGGGCATCGGCGGGCTCGGCCACATCGCCGTGCAGTACGCACGTGCGATGGGCATGCGCGTGGTCGCCGTCGACGTCGACGACGCGAAGCTCGAGCTGGCCCGCACGCACGGTGCCGAGGTGGTCGTGAACGCCGCGCACGCCGACCCGGGCGCTGCCGTTCAGGAGCAGGTCGGCGGTGCGCACGGCGTGCTCGTCACGGCCGTGCACCCGCGGGCGTTCGACCAGGCGCTCGGGGCCGTGCGCCGCGGCGGCACCGTCGTGTTCAACGGCCTGCCCCCGGGCACCTTCGACGCCGACATCTTCGACATCGTGCTGCGCGCGATCACCGTGCGCGGGTCGATCGTCGGAACCCGTCAAGACATGATCGAGGCCCTCGACTTCTACGCCCGGGGCCAGATCCACCCGACGGTGCACGTCGAGACCCTCGACGACATCAACGACATCTTCGATCGCATGCAGCGTGGTGCGATCGAAGGCCGCATCGTGATGAAGTACTGATCGGCGCACACTCCGACCAGATCACACGCCGGGGCGGGGAGCGACCGCAGCAGGGTCGCTCCCCGTTGTGGTGCCCGGCGCACGGTCGCCGGTGCGTCTCGCACGGAGCGCTCCTGTCGCGGCGCGCCTGCGCGCCGGCGGAGCGCGGCGGAGAGAGGGTGGAGGGGTGCCCTTGGACTTCACCGCGATCGACTTCGAGACGGCGAACTCTTCGAGCGCGTCGGCCTGCGCGGTCGGGCTCGCCCGGGTGCGCGAGGGGCGCGTGGTCGCCACGGCCGGCTGGCTCATCCAGCCTCCGCCGGGCCACGACCGGTTCTTCGAGCTGAACATCGGAATCCATGGCATCCGTCCGGACGACGTCGCGACGGCGCCCACCTGGGTCGAGCAGCTCGACGCGCTGACCGCGTTTGTCGGCGACGACGTGGTCGTCGCGCACAACGCCGGATTCGACATGCGGGTGCTCCGCAGCGCGTGCGAGGCGACGGATGCCCCGTGCCCCCCTTACCGCTACATCTGCAGCCTCCAGGCGTCGCGCAAGACGTACGACCTCGACTCGTACCGGCTGCCGAGCGTCGCCGCCGCGGCGGGCTTCTTGGACTTCGCCCACCACGATGCGACCGCCGATGCCCTCGCGTGCGCGCACATCATGATCGACACGGCGCTTCGCGCGGGCGCCGACGACATCGTCGAGCTCGCCATGCTGCTCGGGCTGCGCGTGCCGCAGATTCCGACCGCCGACGCCCGGCAGATCGGCGCAGAGCTGGCCAGAACGGGGTCGGCTCGCGCATAGCGCGTTCGTGCCTCGTCGCGTGTCTCGGCCCCGATGTCCGGGGCCTGCGACACGCTGTGAGCATGGATGCCACGATCGTCACCGCCCTCGCGCTGGTCAGCCTGCTCGCGGGGCTGCTCGCCGGCTGGTTCGCGGCGTCGGCGCGCGCCGCCGAGCGCTCGTCGGCCGCTCTCGCCGAGCTGACTTCCCGCGCGGTCGCCGCCGAGGCGGCGCAGCGCTCCCTCGGCGACCAGCTCGAGCAGCAGCGCTCGCTGACGCGCGAGCTGGGTGCGCAGACCCGCGCCGACCTCGCGGCGCAGCAGGAACGCGAGCGCCGCGAACAGGTCGTGCTGCGCGCTCTCGCACCCGTGCAAGAGACCCTGCAGTCGATGCAGCACAAGGTCGACGAGCTCGAGCGCGAGCGTCAGATCCAATACGGGTCGATCGCCGAACAGTTGCGCCGGGCGCAGGACTCCGACGAGGCGCTGCGCGCGACGACCGAGTCGCTCGCCGGTGCCCTCCGGTCGAACGCGACGCGGGGGGTCTGGGGCGAGACGCAACTGCGCCGGGTGGTCGAGTCGGCGGGTCTCACGCGGTATGTCGATTTCGACACCCAGGCCTCCGTCACGGCCGACGTCGGCGCGGGGCGGCCCGACATGATCGTGCGGCTGCCGGGTGACAAGGCCCTCGCCATCGACGCGAAAGTGCCGCTCGACGCCTACCTCGAGGCATCCGCAATCCCGGTCACCGCGCAGGGCGAGCAGGCGACCCAGCGCGCACGGCTGCTGCAGAAGCACGTCAAGGCGGTGCGCGCCCACGTCGACGCCCTCGCCGGCAAGCGCTATTGGACGGGCCTCTCGTCGAGCCCCGAATTCGTGGTGTGCTTTCTGCCGACCGAGTCGCTGCTCGCGGCCGCTCTCGACGAAGACCCGAGCCTGCTCGACTACGCGTTCGCGCGCCGCGTCGCGCTCGCGTCGCCGGTCAACCTCTGGGCCGTGCTGAAGACCGTCGCCTACACCTGGACGCAGCAAGACGTCTCGACCGAGGCGCGGCGGCTGTTCGACCTCGGCAACGAGCTCTACCAACGTCTCGGCAGCCTCGCGACCCACACCGACGATCTGCGACGCGCGATCGAACGCACCGTCGACAGCTACAACCGTTTCGCCGGATCACTCGAATCTCGGGTGCTCGTGAGCGCGCGACGCTTTCCCGGCATCGACGACACGCGGTTGGATGCCACGGCTCCGCCCACGGCGATCGAGAAGACGCCGCGCAAGCTCACGGCTCCCGAACTGACCGATCATCTCGGTGCCGATGTGGGCGACCTGCGAGAGCGGCTCTGACTGGGCCCGCCGCCGCTCAGACTCCGGGGAAGAGGCCCAACAGGGCGACGACGCCGACCGAGACACCGACGAAGGCACCGATCATCCACCAGGCGCTGACCTGGTGACCGTCGGGAGTGCGCTTACGCAGGAGCACATCGGGGCGACGAGCGGTATCGACCGGAATCGGAACCTGGCCGGTCCTCGGACTGCTTGCTGCGGTAGACATTCGAACCCCCGGTGATGACGTGGACGACGTGCAGGTCTCCGGTGACCCGCACTCATTCTGCCAGAGAGCCTCGCTTCGTGTGCGGAAGCGAGCCGGGTCTTTCGTCGAGGTCAGCGCGCGCCGGTCACAGCCACTTCGAGGTGAGGTGCTCCGAGCTGATGCGGCGCAGGGTGCCCGACGCGCCGCGCAGCACGACGCTCTCGGTGTAGACGAAGTCGCCGTCGCGACGCACCCCGGCCACGAGCTCGCCGTTGGTCACGCCGGTCGCCACGAAGATCGTGTTCTTGCCCGTGACCAGCTCGTCGGCCTCGTACACGTAGTCGTCGACCTTGAGACCCGCGTCGATGCCGCGCTGCTTCTCGTCGTCGTCGCGCGGCCACAGCCGGCCCTGGATGTGACCGCCCAGCGCCTTGATCGCGCACGTGGTCGCGACGCCCTCGGGGCTGCCGCCGATGCCGATGCACATGTCGGTGCGGGCGTTGTGCCGCGCCGCGTTGATGCCGCCGGCGACGTCGCCGTCGCTCATGAGGCGGGTTCCGGCGCCCGCGGCGCGGATCTCTTCGATCAGCCGGGCGTGACGGGGACGGTTGAGCACCGACACGATGAGCTCGTCGACCGGCTTGCCGAGCGCTTTCGCGAGAAGACGGATGTTCTCGGCGACGGGCAGGCGGATGTCGACCACGCCGACACCGGCGGGGCCCGTGACGATCTTGTCCATGTAGAAGACGCTCGACGCATCGAGCATGGTGCCGCGATCCGACACGGCCAGCACCGACAGCGCGTTATTGCGACCCTCGGCGGTCAGCGAGGTGCCGTCGATCGGGTCGACCGCGATGTCGCACTGCGGCCCGCGACCCGTGCCGACGTGCTCGCCGTTGAAGAGCATGGGCGCGTTGTCTTTCTCGCCCTCACCGATGACGATCACGCCGTCGAAGTTCACCGTGGTCAGGAACGCGCGCATCGCGTCGACCGCGGCTCCGTCGGCCAGTTCCTTCTGCCCGCGACCGATGAACGGCACCGAGCGGATCGCGGCCGCCTCGGTCGCACGCACCAGCTCGAGGGCGAGGTTCCGGTCGGGGTGGAGGGGACTCATGTCTGCGGTCAGGCTCACCATGGTCTGAGACTACGGCGCTCCTCCGCCGCGGGTGCGGGATTCGGCGCTGCGTCGCGTGAAGGAATCGCCATTCTTTCGCCGCGACGCCTTCCGCGGCTCGAGGCAGGGCACATCAGCACCCGCGCGCGCGTGTCGCGAGACGGCTTTTGCCCGGTGACAACACCGCGGCGACAACCCGCCCTTCGCTAGAGTGACCCCTGGAGATATCCGCAGACCTGAGGAGTGGAAATGCCCGTCGCAACCCCCGAGCAGTATGCAGAGATGCTGGACAAGGCGAAGGCGAACGGGTACGCGTACCCGGCGATCAACGCCGCCAGCTCGCAGTCGATCAACGCCATCCTGCAGGGCCTCACCGAGGCCGGCTCCGACGGCATCATCCAGGTGACCACGGGCGGTGCCGACTACTTCGCCGGCCACACCGTCAAGGGCCGCGCGACCGGCGCGATCGCCTTCGCGAAGTTCGCCACCGAGGTCGCCAAGAATTACCCCGTCACGGTCGCGCTGCACACCGACCACTGCCCGAAGCCCGCGCTCGAAGACTTCCTGCTCCCCCTCATCGCGGCGTCGGAGGAAGAGGTGAAGGCGGGCCGCGGCCCCATCTTCCAGTCGCACATGTGGGACGGCTCCGCCGTGCCGCTCGACGAGAACATCGAGATCGCCAAAGAGCTCCTCCCCCGCCTGAAGGCGATCAACGCGATCCTCGAGGTCGAGATCGGCGTCGTCGGCGGCGAAGAAGACGGCGTCAAGCACGAGGGGTCGAACGAGGCTCTCTACACGACCACGGCCGATGTCTCGAAGTTCGTCGAGGCCCTGGGCCTCGGCGAGAACGGCCGCTACCTCGCCGCCCTCACCTTCGGCAACGTGCACGGCGTGTACAAGCCGGGCAACGTGAAGCTGCGCCCCGAGCTCCTTGGTGAGATCCAGGCCGCCATCGCCGAGCGCTTCCACACCGGCCCCAAGCCGCTCGACCTCGTCTTCCACGGCGGCAGCGGATCGACGCCCGAAGAGATCGCGACCGCCGTCGCCAACGGCGTGGTCAAGATGAACATCGACACCGACACGCAGTACGCCTTCACCCGTTCGGTCGCCGGGTTCATGTTCCAGAACTACGACGGCGTGCTCAAGGTCGACGGCGGGGTCGGCAACAAGAAGGCCTACGACCCGCGCGCGTGGGGCAAGGTCGCCGAGAACGGCATGGCCGCCCGCGTCGTCGAGGCCACGCAGCAGCTCGGTTCGACGGGCCACTCCATCAGCGCCTGACCTGGCCACCGCACGAACGCCCCGCTCTCCTCCGGAGGGCGGGGCGTTCGTCTGTGCGGACGAGCGAGCCGACGACGTGGTCAGGCGCCGAAGTGTGCCATGATCGCCGGGTCGCCCAGCAGCGGCACGGTGAGGCACACGCTGACCACGATGAACGAGACGATCGCGCCCACCATCGGGATCCACCAGCCGAGCCGACCGCGCGAGAGCGCGAGGCCCGAGAGTCCGGCCGTCACGAGCCATCCGATCACGAACACCGCGACACCGATGCGACCCCACAGCTCGCCCTGCGCGATGTTCGTGAACGTGCCGTCGATGCCGGCGAGTGTCATCCACGCGTCGGCGAACTCCGCGAAGTGCCAGAGCTGCGGGATCGCGCTCGCGACCGTGATGAGGCCGTACACGAGCAGCAAGAGCGTGATGATCCGGTCCGCCCTGCGCGGGGGCCGCGCCGCGATCGTCGTCGGGCGAGGCAATGGATGCCCCGCACTCCCGCCGTGCGCATGGGCCGGCCGGTGCGGATCGGCGGGCGCGTCCCGGCGCGTGGGCGCCGCGGGCGC
>NZ_JAAGRY010000046.1 GCF_015707995.1 Microbacterium paulum | reverse complement strand
CTCCGCCGCCGCGGCCGGCGCTCCGGCCCCGGTCCCCGCCCGCGCCACGGCCGACGCCCCTTCCGCCGACGTCGCCCCCGCGGTCTCTGCGACCCTGCCCGGCGAGCATCGCGGCGGGTTTCAGCGCGAGTTCACCGAGCCCGTGCCGATCACCCAGACCACGAAGACCGAAGCCGACTGGACGGCGGCGCCCGCTCCGCGCGCCGCCGACGCGCTGCCGCGCAGCGGCGCGTGGGCGCTCGTGTTCGGCATCCTGGGCCTCGGCGTCTCGTTCCTCGTCGGCTGGGGCTTTCTCATCGGCCTCGTCGGTGCGGGGCTCGCGATCGCGGCGCTGCGCCGCCCGTGGGAATCGCGCTCCCTCGCCGTCTGGGCCCTGTGCCTCAGCCTCGTGTCCGTCGTCTACAGCGCCGGCTGGCTCTGGTGGGCGTCGACCCAAGGCCCGCTCTTCGGCTGACCTCCCGCTCCGTGCGGGCCGCTCGCGCGGGACGCCCGCGCCGCCGTGCGCAGGGGTGCGCGTACGGTATGCAGTCTCTGTGTGGGCGGCAGGCGCGCCGATGCCCGGGAATCCGCCTGATGGCGGGCGGGCGTCGTGTGCGGAGACTGAATACGGTACGCGGGCGGCCGGCCGGATCCCGGCTTGTCGCGCCCGACCTCAGACGCGGTCGGCGAGGAGCGTCACGCGGTGGTCGCCGATGCGGGTGACGAACAGGGTCGCCGCCTCGGGCCCGCGGAGCTTGAGCTTGGTGCGCAGCGTCGCGGGGTCGACGTCGACGCCCCGCTTCTTGATCTCGAGCGTCCCGATGCCGCGGTCGCGCAGAGCGCGGGCGAGTGCCTTGACGTCGTTCGGCAGCTGCTCGCGCACCCGAAAGCTCTGCACGAACGGGGCTGCCGCCGCGCCCTCGGGCGTGCTGTGTGCGGGGGCATCCGATGTCAGATAGGCGATTTTCGCGTCGATCATGCCGGCGTCCAGCATCCGCGCCACTTCGCCGATCAGGCGCGCGCGGATGACGGCGCCCTCGGGCTCGTGCAGGTACGCGCCGAGTTCCCGCACCGGGGCGTCGTCGGCGTCGCCCGCAGCGGTGAGTTCGGCCGCCGCGCCGCCGCGGATGACGAGCGCCGAGCGATGGATGCCGGGGCGCGCGAGTGCTCCCGTCCAGACGACCAATTCGATGGTCGAGCCGTCGACCGAGATCCACTGCGCTTCGGCGCCCGCGGGGATCAGGTCGCGATCGAATGCGGGCCCGAGCTTCACGCCGGCGGGCATGCGGTCTGCGAGGCCCCACACCCAGTCGAGAGGCGGCGACCAGTCGCCCGCGCCGACGCGGGTGGTCTCGGTGTGCCCAGCGGTGCGGCGGGCGGGGTCGAGCCAGACGGCGTCGACTCCGGTGAGGTCGACGTCTTCGGCGCGTGCGTGCCGAACCTCTGCGCTCTCGCCGAACGGGGCGAGGTTGTAGGCGGCGAGGGCGGCGGTGACCTCGTCGGCGTCGACGGCGACGACATCGAGGCCGATCCCGGCGAAGGCGAGGGCGTCGCCGCCGATGCCGCAGCCGAGGTCGGCGACCCGGCCGATGCCCGCGTCGCGGAAGCGGCCCGCGTGGCGCGCGGCCACCTCGAGGCGGGTCGCCTGCTCGAGCCCCGCGCGCGTGAAGAGCATGCGACCCGAGAACGCACCGAACTTGGCCCGCGCGCGGTGGCGCAGCCGTGCCTGGCCCACCGCCGCCGAAACGAGGTCGGGCGAGTGCCCCGCGGCGCGCAGACGCGACACCGCCGCGGCGACCTCGTCGGTGCTCTCGAGGGCGCCGAGGTCGTCGAC
This sequence comes from Microbacterium paulum, assembly GCF_015707995.1. Classification (GTDB taxonomy): domain Bacteria; phylum Actinomycetota; class Actinomycetes; order Actinomycetales; family Microbacteriaceae; genus Microbacterium; species Microbacterium paulum. The sequence goes on along the minus strand of NZ_JAAGRY010000046.1, from coordinate 25,918 downwards.
CAGACGCAGTCCCTCGGGGGTGAGCAGCGCGGTCAGCTCGGCGAGTTCCATCCGGCCAGCCTAGGTTCCCTCCGGCAGGCTGAGCGAGAGCGCCCGCACGACCGACGCAGATTGGCACTCGCGTTGCACGAGTGCCAACGTCGCCCTAGACTTGGCGTTAGCACTCCGACGTGTCGGGTGCTAATCAGTCTTTTCAGTGACAACGCCAGAAAGAGGTAAACCGTGTCGGTTTCCATCAAGCCGCTCGAGGACCGCATCGTCATCAAGCAGGTCGAGGCCGAGCAGGTCACGTCCAGCGGTCTCGTCATCCCCGACACCGCCAAGGAGAAGCCCCAGGAGGGCGAGGTCGTGGCGGTCGGCCCCGGCCGCATCGACGACAACGGCAACCGTGTGCCGCTCGACGTCGCCGTCGGCGACCGCGTCATCTACTCGAAGTACGGCGGCACCGAGGTCAAGTTCGGCGCCGACGAGTACCTCGTGCTCTCCGCTCGCGACGTGCTGGCGGTCGTCGTCCGCTGACGAACCCACAACGACAGAAGGGCCCGGATGCCTCGGCATCCGGGCCCTTCGTCGTCTTTCCGACGGTGCATGGCAGTCGCCCGCGGTCCGGGGCTGTCAGGACCGTTCTAGAGTGAGACTCATGACACCGACCGCTCCCGCACGCGAGGAGCGGCTCGGCGCGATCTACGCGTTCGGCGCCTACTTCTTGTGGGGCTTCATGCCCCTCTACTTTCTGCTGCTCGCCCCGATCGGGCCGTGGGAGATCGTCGTCTGGCGCATCCTCTTCTCCCTCGTCTTCTGCGCCCTGCTGCTCACCGTCACCCGCACCTGGCCGAAACTCATCGCGATCCTGCGCGACCGGCGGCTCGTCTTCTGGACGATCATCGCGGGCCTGCTGATCTACGTGAACTGGCAGGTCTTCCTCATCGGCATCCTCACCGGGCATGTCATCGAGGGGAGCCTCGGCTACTTCATCAACCCGATCGTCACAGTGCTGCTCGGGGTGCTCGTGCTGCACGAACGGCTGCGGCCCGCGCAATGGGCGGCGATCGCGCTCGCCGCCCTCGCTGTGATCGTGATCATCGTCGCCTACGGCACCTTTCCGTGGATCGCGCTCACCCTCGCGGCGAGCTTCGGTACCTACGGTCTCGTGAAGAAACAGATCGGCCCGAAGGTCGACGCGATCAGCGGCCTCACCCTCGAGTCGCTCTGGCTCACGCCGATCGCCCTCGTGCAGCTCGTGGTCGTCGCGAACACCACGGGCCTCGTGTTAGGCACGCAGGGCGCCGGGCACACCGTGCTCGTCATGCTCGCGGGCGTCATCACCGCGGTGCCGCTGCTGCTGTTCGCCGCCGGCGCCCGGCGCGCACCGCTCGTCGTCATCGGGCTGCTGCAGTTCGTCGCCCCGATCATGCAGTTCCTCACCGGCTGGTGGCTGCTGGGCGAGCCCATGCCCCTCGAGCGCTGGATCGGGTTCGGGCTCGTGTGGGTCGCCCTCGTCGTGCTGATGGTCGACTCGGTCGTCTCGGCCCGCCGCACGCGTGCGCTCGCGGGGGTCGCCGACCTCGTCTGAGGGCTCTTCTCCCGCGTGCGGACGGGATCGTTATCGCACCGTGACCGACTGGTGACACACCGTTAACGCATTGCAACATTTCGGAGACGGTTGCCCGATTAGGTTTGACCCACTGGCGCGGTCCCCGAGTCCACGTCGTGTTTCATCGACAGCAAGGAGCAACATGAGCGTCTTCACACGTTCGGGTGCAGGCAAGGTCGTCGGCGCCATCGCCGTCGGCGCTGTGAGCGCCCTCCTTCTCGCCGGCTGTGCCGGCGGCGGAGGGTCGTCCACGTCGACCGAGAGCACGGGGCCCCAGGAGGACCTCACGCTCAAGCTCGGCAGCGTTCTTCCGCAGACCGGAAGCCTCGCCTTCCTCGGCCCGCCGGAGCAGGCAGGTGTCCAGCTCGCTGTCGACGAGATCAACGAGGCGAAGAAGGGCATCACGATTGACTTCACTCCGGGCGACTCGGGCGATGCCGACAACAAGGCCTTCGAGACGACCGTCCCCAAGCTGCAGAGCGAGGGAGTCACGGCGATGATCGGTGCCGCGGCATCCGGCGTCACCAAGCTCTTCCTCGACTCGAACGTCGACGCGGGCATCATCACCTTCTCGCCAGCCAACACGTCGCCTGACTTCACGACGTGGGACGATAAAGGTCTCTACTGGCGCACCGCTCCCAGCGACCTGCTCCAGGGCGAGGTGCTCGGCAACCTCATCGCCGAAGACGGCCACAAGAATATCGGCATCATCTACCAGAACGATGCTTACGGCACGGGCCTCTACGGCGTCGTCAAGGAGGTCTTCGAGGGCACAGGCGGAAAGGTTGTCGCCGAGGCGTCGTACAACGACGGAGACAGCTCGTTCGACGCGCAGGTCGCGACGATCATGGCTGCGAAGCCCGACGCGATCGTTCTGGTCACTTTCGACCAGTTCAAGACGATCGCCCCGCTGCTGGTGAACGCTGGCGCTGAGGCGAAGAACTTCTACCTGGTCGACGGCAACCTCTCGAACTACGGTGACGCGGTATCGGTGTCGCTGGAGGGAGCCAAGGGCACGCTGCCTGGACCGGAGCTGACGGATGACTTCGAAGAGCGCCTGAACGAATCCTGGACCGCCGCGGGCAACACGGCACTCGAGGACTACTCCTACTCGGCAGAGTCGTACGACGCCGTCGTGCTGCTCGCGCTGGCTGCGCTGGCGTCTGGAGGCACCACCGGCGCCGACATGTCTTCGAAGCTGCAGGAGGTCTCGGGCGGCTCAGGAGACGGCACGAAGTGCACGTCGTTCGCCGAGTGCGCTGACATCATCAACGAGGGCGGCGTCGCCGACTACGACGGGTACTCGGGGCCCGTCACCTTCGACGAGGCCGGCGACCCGACCGAGGCGTCGATCGGTATCTTCCAGTACGGCTCCGACAACACCTACACCCGCATCGAGACGCGCTAAGCGTCTCACGCGCACAGAGAGGGCCCCGGAGCGATCCGGGGCCCTCTCTGTGCATCCGTTACTGCTCCATGCGCAAGAAGCGCCCAATAAGAGGGGTCGGGAGGCCACGCAACCCCACCCCTCTTTATACGGGTGTGGCGTCAGTGTTCTTCTTCACCGAGCGTGCCGAGGTACAGCCCGATCACCTGCGGGTCATTCAGCAGCTCGCGTCCCGTGCCCTGGTGAGCGTCACGACCCTGGTCGAGCACGTACCCGCGGTCGCAGATCTGCAGACAGCGCCGGGCGTTCTGCTCGACCATGATCGTCGTGACGCCCGCTTTGTTGATGTCTGAGACGCGGATGAAGGCGTCATCTTGGCGAACCGGCGACAGTCCCGCCGACGGTTCATCGAGCAGCAGCACCGAAGGATCCATCATGAGCGCGCGGCTCATCGCGACCATTTGGCGTTCACCGCCAGAGAGGGAACCCGCTCGCTGCTTGAGCCGCTTGCCGAGCTCGGCGAAGATGCCCGTGACGAACTCGAGCCGCTCGGCGTAGGCCTTGGGGTTCTGGAAGAGCCCCATCTGCAGGTTCTCCTCGATCGAGAGCGAGGGGAACACATTGTTGTTCTGCGGCACGAACGCGACTCCGCGATGCACGAGCTTGTCGGCCTTGAGGCCGACGATCGATTCGCCGTTCAGCGTGATGTCACCACCGCGCACCTTCACGAGTCCGAAGATCGATTTGAGCAGCGTCGACTTACCAGCGCCATTCGGGCCGATGATGCCGATGAGCTCGCCCTTGCGGGCAACGACGTTGGCGCCGTTGATGATGTTGATCCCGGGTAGGTACCCCGCCGTCAGGTCCTTCACGTCGACGACGATGTCGCCCGATTCGGCGGGCGACGGCACGGCTGCGGAGGCGGGGCTCGAAACGGTCACTTCTCTTCCTCCTCGGCCTCGGCCAGAGCCGCGGCTTCGTCGTCTTTGATCTCTTCGAGAAGCTCTTGAGCAGACGCGTCGAGCTCGCCCGCGATTCGGCCGGTGAGCACACCGAGATCTACATCCTGGTGGCTGCCGAGGTAGGCGTCGATGACGGCTTGGTCGGCCATGACCGTGTCAGGTGGTCCTTCGGCCACGACCTTGCCCTCGGCCATCACGACGACCCAGTCGGCGATGTGCCGCACCATGTGCATGTCGTGCTCGACGAACAACACGGTCACGCCCAGGTCTTTGAGGTCGAGGATGTGATCGAGGAGCGACTGAGTGAGCGCCGGATTGACTCCCGCCATGGGCTCATCGAGCATGACGAGGTTCGGGTCGCTCATGAGAGCCCGTGCCATCTCGAGCAGCTTGCGCTGGCCGCCCGAGAGCGATGCGGCGAAATCCTTCTCCTTGGCATCCAGCTTGAACCGCTTCAGAAGCCCGCGCGCCTTCTCTTCATTGGCATCCTCCTGGCCTCGCCACACCGCGGGGACGAAGGCCTGCCAGAACTTCTCACCGCGCTGGTTCGGCGCTCCGAGCTTCATATTCTCGAGAACGGTCAGCAGTGAGAGTGCCTTGGTGAGCTGGAAGGTGCGCACCTGCCCCATGCGGGCCACCTTGAACGCGGGGATGCCGGCCAGGCTCTTGCCGTCATAAGACCAGGTGCCCGTATTGGGTTTGTCGAACCCGCAGAGCAGGTTGAACAGGGTGGTCTTTCCGGCGCCGTTCGGCCCGATCAGGGCGGTGATCGCGCCTCGAGGAATCTCGAGGTGCTCCACGTCTACGGCGGTCAATCCGCCGAAGCGGCGTGTGACCTTGTCGACCACCATGATGGGGTCGTTCTTGGCGACTCCAGGTACTCCGTCGCCCTTCGCGAGTCCTGTCTTCTTCGGCCGGGGGATGCTTCCCGTCTGCGTCGCCACGGGCGCTGCGCCCGATGGGTTCTGATCACTTGACAAAGGTCATCTCCCTCTTGTCGCCGAGGATGCCCTGCGGCCTGAAGATCACGAGGAGCATGAGCGAGACGCCCACGAGGATGTAGCGAAGAGTTCCCGCCTGGATGTCGGTCATCGGCAGCCAGCCCGCCTTGGCCATTTCGGGCAGAAGGTTGCCGAGGAGAGCCATGACCATCCAGAACAGCACCGCGCCAAGCGACGGGCCGAAGATCGTCGATGCGCCGCCGAGAAGGAGGATCGTCCAGAGGAAGAACGTCAGTGCCGTCGTGTAGCTGGAGGGGATCACGGCCGACGGGAGCACGTAGACGATCCCGCCGAGCGCCCCGATGACACCACCGACCACGAGCGCCTGCATCTTGTAGGCGAAGACGTTCTTTCCGAGCGAGCGCACGGCGTCTTCGTCTTCACGGATGCCCTTGAGCACACGGCCCCAGGGGCTGCGCATGAGCGCCCAGACCACGAAGATCGACAGCGCGAGCAGGACCAGACCGAAGACCACGACCCACAGCTGAGCGGCCGTGAACTGCCAGGGGCCCCATCCGTACTTCTCGCCGCCGGGCAGCGTGGGGAACGGATTGGATGCCTGGAAGCTGCCGTTGTAGTTGCCGAGACCATCGGCCGAGTTGGTCCAGTCGTCGAAGATCTGCGTCGTGAACAGGAGGCGGACGATTTCTGCCGCAGCGATCGTCACGATCGCCAGATAGTCGGCTCGCAGACGCAGAGTGGGGATGCCGAGGATGAACGCGAACACGGCGGCGAGGACGAGCCCCACCATCATCGCGAGCCACCAGGGGAAGCCGAAGGTCAGAATCGAGATGGCATAGCCGTAGGCGCCGAGCGCCATGAAGCCTGCCATGCCGAAGTTGAGCAGACCCGCGTAGCCGAAGTGCACGGCGAGTCCGGTCGCCGCGAGCGCGTACGCGATCGTGACGGGGCTCAGCAGGTAGCTGAGCGTGTTGGAGAGGATGGCGCCCCAATCCATCGTGGTCACCCGAGCCTTTCTTTACGGCCGAGCAGGCCCTGTGGTCGCACCAGCAGGATGATGATCAGCACGACCAGCGCGCCGGCGTACTTGAGGTCGGACGGGATCCACAGAGTCGAGACCTCGACCACGACACCCACGATGAGCGAGCCCAGCAACGCGCCGAAGGCAGTGCCGAGGCCGCCGAGCGTGATCGCCGCGAAAATGAGCAGCAGCATCTGCGTGCCCATGTTCCAGCTGACGCCGGGTCGGAAATACGCCCACAGCACGCCCGAGATCGCCGCGAGGGCTCCCGCGAGCACCCAGACGATGCGGATGACACGGTCGACGTTGATTCCCGACGCCGCCGCGAGCTGCGGGTTGTCGGAGATCGCCCTGGTCGCTTTGCCCATCCGGGTGCGGAGCAAGAAATACGCGACGCCGAAGATGACGACGATGCTCACCCCCATGCTGATGAGGTCGATGTACGACAGCGAGATCGGCCCCCATTCGAACGGCGCCGGGCTCGAGCCGGCGAGCTGATACGTCGATCCGCCGATGAAGTACTGGTAGATGTAGCGCAGGGTCAGCGAGAGGCCGATGCTCACGATCATGAGCTGAACGACGCCGAGTCCCCGTCGCCGTAGCGGACGCCACAGCCCGGCATCCATCGCGAGGCCGAGCGCTGCGCCGCCGAGGACGGCCGCTGTGAGCCCGAGCCATAGAGGCAGCTGCCAGAACGTGCTGAAGACCAGGGCGACCAGCGCCCCCCACGTGACCATCTCGCCGTGCGCGAAGTTCGACAGGCCCGTCGTCCCGTAGATCAGCGCGGCGCCCATCGAGGCGAGCGCGAGGAGCAGACCGAAGTTGAGGCCGTTGACGAGGCGCACCGCCAGTTGGTCGGCGAACGACTGCGTCGTCCTCTCGCCCGCGCCGAGGAAGAGGTTCACGATCTTCGTGTTCGTCAGGCCGAACTCGACCTCGAACTCACCTGTGGTGCCCTGCTTGGGCTGCAGGCCCTCGGGGAGCTGTGCCGGGTCGACGATGACACCCTGGGGAAGGGTGTCTTCGTCGATCACCAGGGTGTAGGCGTCTTTCTCGGGCACGTACAGACGCCACTTGCCCTCAGCGTCGGTCACGGTTTTGGCCTCGAACCCGTTGCCGTTCACACTCACCGTGACATCGGGCACGGCCTGGTCGGCGTTGGTGATGACTCCACCGAAGTAGAAGGGTGTCTTCTCCTGATCGCCGCCGGGCGTGTCGGGGGCGGCGGCGAGTGCGGCCCCCGCGCTACTCAGCAGCAGGGCGGCCGCAGCGGCGAATGCCGCCAGGACGAGCACGAACCACCTCAGTGGGTTCCGCGCGGTGAGGGTCGTGGGTCTCAAGAGATCCTCCAGTCCAGCGCACCAGTCGGTGATGCGGTCGCATCGGTATTGATGAGACGGTACGAGCGTAATGTGTCGGCATTGTTTCGATCACTGACCTTTCTCTGCAACGACTGGCGTGGCATGATGGCCGGCCTCCCACATTGCCCCGTTCACCCGGCATCCGTTCGGCTGGCATCCCTCTCGCGGAATGAACGCGGCCCGGCGCGACTTACAATCGGTACACGCGCGCGCGACACATTTGGGAGAGCCAGTGGAGTACAACGACCCGTTCGGTTTCGTCGGACTGACCTATGACGATGTGCTGCTCCTTCCCGGGCACACCGACGTCATCCCGTCGGAGGCCGACACGTCGTCGCGGGTGACCCGCCGTATCACCGTGGCGACCCCGCTGCTGTCGGCGGCGATGGACACCGTCAGCGAAGCGCGCATGGCGATCGCGATGGCGCGCGAGGGTGGACTCGGAATCCTGCACCGGAACCTTTCCATCGCCGACCAGGCCGCGATGGTCGACCAGGTCAAGCGCAGCGAGTCGGGCATGATCACCGACCCCATCACCACGACGCCCGACGCGACGATCGAAGAGGTCGACAAGCTCTGCGCGCAGTACCGCATCTCGGGTCTGCCCGTGATCGACGACGCCGGCACGCTCGTCGGCATCATCACGAACCGCGACATGCGCTTCGTCTCGGGCTTCGAGCGCCAGACCACCCAGGTGCGCGACGTCATGACCACCGAGGGTCTCGTGACCGGAAAGGTCGGCATCGGCGCGAACGACGTCATCGCCCTGTTCGCCCAGCACCGCGTCGAGAAGCTGCCGCTCATCGACGACGAGGGCAAGCTCGCCGGTCTCATCACGATCAAAGACTTCGACAAGAGCGAGAAGTACCCCCTCGCCACGAAAGACGACCAGGGGCGCCTGCGCGTGGGCGCGGCGATCGGCTTCTTCGGCGACGCGTGGGAGCGCGCCGAGGCCCTCCGCGACGCCGGTGTCGACGTCATCGTCGTCGACACTGCGAACGGACAGTCGCAGGGCGTCATCGACATGGTGACGCGGCTGAAGACGGATGCCACGTTCGCGCACATCGACGTCATCGGCGGCAACGTCGCGACGCGTGAGGGCGCGCAGGCGCTCATCGACGCGGGTGTGGACGCCGTGAAGGTCGGCGTCGGTCCGGGGTCGATCTGCACGACGCGCATCGTCGCGGGCGTGGGCGTGCCGCAGGTCACGGCGATCTGGGAGGCGTACCAGGCCGCCCGCGAGGCGGGCATCCCGATCATCGCCGACGGCGGTCTGCAGTATTCCGGCGACATCGCCAAGGCGCTTGTCGCCGGGGCCGACACCGTCATGCTCGGGTCGCTCCTCGCCGGCACCGACGAGTCGCCGGGCGAAATCGTCTTCCAGGGCGGCAAGCAGTTCAAGCTCTACCGCGGGATGGGCTCGCTCGGGGCCATGCAGACGCGCGGCAAGAAGACCTCGTACTCGAAGGACCGTTACTTCCAGGCCGACATCCCCTCGGACGACAAGCTGATCCCCGAGGGCATCGAGGGTCAGGTCGCCTACCGCGGTCCCGTCTCGGCGGTCGCGTACCAGCTCGTCGGAGGCCTGCGCCAGTCGATGTTCTACGTCGGCGCCCGCACGATCGAGGAACTCAAGGCGCGCGGCAAGTTCGTGCGCATCACCGCGGCGGGGCTCAAAGAGAGCCACCCGCACGACGTGCAGATCGTCGTCGAGGCGCCCAACTACAAGCGCTGACGCGCGGGGCGCGCGCGGCGGGATCGGGATCGGGCTCGCGCGCACGTACTCCGCAGAATCTCACGTACTCCGCACCCGAATCACGTCGGGGGTGCGGAGTAGGTGGCATCCTGCGGAGCTCATCGCCTCCTCCCCAGGGGATCGTTCGCGCGATCTCTCCACGGATCGGCTCGAGTCGCCGGCCAAGGCGGCGTGAGGGGCGCAGGATGCCTGCATGCAGCTCGCACCGCTCGCCGAACGCCTCGCCGGAACCGTGATCCATCGCGGCGACCTGCACCGCGAGGGCTACACCGACGTGCAGTTGCGCCGCGCGGTTCGAGCCGGTGAGATCGAGGTGCTGCGCCGGGCATGGTTCGCCTCGGCATCCGCTCCGCGAGAGGTGCGCGACGCGGCGCGTTACGGCGGGCGCGTGACGTGCATCTCTCTCGCGCGCCGGCGCGGGTGGTGGATGCCGGAGGGTGTCGGAGGTGAACTGCACCTGCACTTTCCCCCGGGGAGCACCGGCCCGCGCCTCGACGCGGCGTGGCCCGGCGTGACGCACTGGACGCGACCCCTCGCGCCGCTCGGGCGCGTGCTCGAGGCCGGTGTCGGAGACGCGCTCGCGCACATCGCCGTGTGTCAGAGTCCCGACACGGCCCTCGTGCTGTGGGAGACGGCCGCGCGCATCGAAGGGCTTTCGCCCGAAGCGCTGCGTGCCGTGCGTTGGGCCACGCCGGCTGCCCGCGAGTTGGCGGAGGCGGTCACCGGGCTGGCCGATTCCGGTCTCGAGGTGCTCGTGTGCGCACCCCTTCGCCGCATGCGCGTGCTCGTGCGGCAGCAGGTCGTGCTGGCGGGGCGGCCGGTCGACGTGCTCGTGGGCAGCAGGCTCGTCGTACAGATCGACGGGTGGGCGCACCATTCGAGTTCGGCGCAACGCTCGAAAGACCTCGCGCACGACGCCGAGCTGTGCTTGCGCGGCTACACCGTGCTGAGGTTCTCGTACGCCCAGGTGGTGCACGATCGCGATGCGGTGCTGCAGACGATCCGTCGCACGCTGGCCGCGGGGCTGCACACGGACTCCGCACGATGATGCATACTCCGCAACGGATCAGGCGATCGGGTGCGGAGCACGTCAGAACCTGCGGAGTTCGCGCGGGCGGGCAGCGCGGGGGATGGATGTCGGGTGGCGCGGGTGGCTCGGGCACTAGTGGTGGGGGATGGATGCCGGGTCAACGCGCGCCGCTCGCCGCGGCGTGCGCGGGTCAGCGCGCGAGGCGGAAAGCGGGGGCGGCGAGAGTCGCCGGGTCGAGGGCGAGGTCCGCGAGGGTCGCTCCCACTCCGGGCGCGAACTTGAAGCCCTGGCCCGAGAAGCCCGCGCCGACGACGACCCGCCCGACGCGGTCGAGCACGAATGCCTCGTCGGGGGTGGTCGTGTAGGTGCACGAGATGGGCACAGCCGAGTCGGGGTCGAGGCCCGGGAACCACTCGCGCACATACTCGCGCAGCTCGCGCTGGAGCACCGGGAGGTGCGGGCGCCGGTCGGGATCGATCTCGTCGCCGATGCCGTGGAACCCGACCTTCACGCCCTCGCCCGGCGTCGGCATGCCGTACACGTTCGCGGGTTGCGTGCCCGGCGTGACGAAGTGGTTGAACGACGGCCAGGGCCCCGGCACGGTCGGCGTGAAGTGCGCGGGGGTCTCCTCCGTCACGCGCAGGCGCGGCAGACGGATGCCGAGGGCACCGTCCGCGCCACCCCCGAGGAGTTTCTCGGTCCACGCTCCGACGGTGGCGACCACGACGTCGGCGCGGAGCACACCGGCATCCGTCACGACGTCGACGCCGTCTGCGTCGGGTGCGATCTCGGTGACGCGCGTGTTCCAGCGCACCTCGCCGCCGGCCGCGACGATGCGGCGATCGAGCTCGCGCAGGGCCGCGGCGGCGCGCGCGACGCCGGCGTCGGGCGAGTGGAGCACCGTGTCTTCGAACCGCATGCCGGGCCACCGCCGCGCGGCCTCGGCGCCGTCGAGCAACTCGGCGGGGATGCCCCGCGCTCGCAGCGCGTCGGCGAGCCCCGCGAGCGGAGCGGCCTTGGCCGCGCCGAGTGCGGCACCCGAGCCGTGCGAGACGAGTCCGTGCAGGCGCAGCAGCGGTTCGCCGTCGGGCGCGCCCAAGGCATCCCACCCCTCGCGCGCCAGCGCCAACAGGTCGAGGTAATGGTCGTCGCCGTAGGCGTTGTTGTAGTTGCGGGTCTCGCCGTGCGAGGCGCCCTCGTGATGCCCGCGTCCGAACCGCTCGAGCACGATCGGCCGCTCGCCGCGCCTCGTCAGCTGCCACGCCGCCGCGAGGCCCATCACTCCTCCACCCACCACCACGATCCGCATGCCTCCCATCCTGGCCGCTCGTCCGTCCCGCCCCGCGCACCCTCGACACCCCACGACACGAACCCCGCAGATTCGTGCGTACTCCGCAGCGGCGGGCGGTTTCGCGTGCGGAGTTCGTGAGATCCTGCGGAGTTCGTGTGGGGGTGGATGCCTGGACCGCCGGCCCGCGCGCCCCGCGCCCGCCGCGCGGCGACGCTGGAGCGCTCAACCCGGCGCTCGGGGGCCGCGCGGGTAGGCTGGGCGTGTGACCATGGAGATCGAGCTCGGCCGCGCCAAGCGCGCCCGCCGCGCGTATGCGTTCGACGACATCGCGGTGGTGCCTTCGCGGCGCACCCGCAACCCCGAAGACGTCTCGACGGCATGGTCGATCGACGCGTTCGGGTTCGAGATCCCCGTGCTGGGCGCGCCGATGGACTCGGTGATGAGCCCCCGCACGGCGATCATGCTCGGCCAGCTCGGCGGCCTCGGCGTGCTCGACCTCGAAGGCGTGTGGACGCGCTACGACGACCCCGAGCCGCTGCTCGCCGAGATCGCGGGCCTGCCTGCCACCGAGGCGACCCGTCGGCTGCAAGAGCTCTACACCGAGCCGATCAAACCCGAACTCGTGCGCGACCGGCTGGCCGAGATCCGCGCGGGCGGGGTGACCGTCGCCGGTGCCCTCACGCCGCAGCGCACCCAGGAGCTCTACGAGACCGTCGTCGCCGCGGGCGTCGACCTCTTCGTGATCCGCGGCACGACCGTCTCGGCCGAGCATGTCTCGAGCGATGCCGAGCCGCTGAACCTCAAGAAGTTCATCTACGACCTCGACGTGCCCGTCATTGTCGGCGGAGCCTCGACCTACACGGCGGCCCTGCACCTCATGCGCACGGGCGCGGCCGGCGTGCTCGTCGGCTTCGGCGGGGGAGCGGCGTCGACGACGCGCGCGACCCTCGGCATCCACGCCCCCATGGCGACGGCCGTCGCCGATGTCGCCGGCGCGCGCCGCGACTACCTCGACGAGTCGGGCGGACGCTACGTGCACGTCATCGCCGACGGCGGCGTGGGCACCTCGGGCGACATCGTCAAGGCGCTCGCGATGGGCGCCGACGCGGTCATGCTCGGCGTCGCGCTCGCGCGGGCGACCGACGCGCCCGGCCAGGGCTACCACTGGGGCCCCGAGGCGCACCACTCCAAACTGCCGCGCGGCAAGCGCGTCGAGGTGGGCCAGGTCGGCCCCCTCGAGCAGATCCTCTACGGCCCGGCGCCCGTCGCCGACGGCACCGCCAACCTCATCGGCGCGCTCAAGAAGTCGATGGCGACCACCGGTTACTCTGACCTCAAGGAGTTCCAGCGCGTCGAGGTCGTCGTCGCGCCCTACTCCGTGAACTGATGACCGGCGCTGTACCCGAACGCGCGCCGGCGTCCGACGAGGTCTTCCCGCCGACCCTGCGCGAGGTCATGCTGCGCCCGTGGTGGATCGGCATGCTCGGCTTCGCGTTGCTCGTTGCAGCCGTGTTCGCGTGGCTCGGTCAGTGGCAGCTCGGCCGGGCGATCGACACCGATCCGCCGCCGGCCGGCATCACCGAGCAGGTCGAGCCGATCGCCGAGGTCGTCGCCCCCGGTGAGTACCTGCCGGAACCCCTCGTCGGCCAGCGGGTCGACGTCGCCGGCGCGTTCGTCGCGGGTGACTTCCTCGTCGTCTCGTCGCGCTACAACGGCGGCGAGGAAGGCTACTGGGTGACCGGGCAGCTGCGCGTCGACCCGACCGGTTCGGGCGCAGCGGCCGTCGCGGATGCCACGGACGGTCCGACCTCCCTCGCCGTCGCGATCGGGTGGACGGCCGACCGCGCCGCGGCCGACGCCGCGGCATCCACCCTCAATGCCGACCCCGGGGCCGCGGTCCAGCTCACGGGGCGCCTGATCTCCGACGAAGGCCCCGCCCTGCCGCCGCGCGGAGCGCCGGCGACCGAGATGACGCGGATGTCGCCGGCAGCGCTCCTCGGACGATGGCACGACGTGGCGGAGCTGAACGTGTACCGCCCGTACCTCGTCGCCGAGACCGTCGGCGATGCCGGCGCCGGCGAGAGCCTTCCCGCCGGCCTCCAGCCGATCGATTCGCCGGCGCCCGACGAGGGGTCGAACGTCAACTGGTTGAACATCTTCTACGCCGTCGAATGGGCGATCTTCGCCGGATTCGCCTTCTACATGTGGTACCGCCTGGCGCGGGACGCCTGGGAGAAGGAGGTCGAGGCGCTCGAGGAGGCGGCCTCGGCTCATCATCCGTCGGATCGCTGAGGCTGGAGTCACCTGGTGTGGCGCCGGGGACCACTCCTGCACCACCGGTCCGACGAAGAGTGAGCCTCCGGCCGCCGACTAGACTGGAACCCATGCCTCAGCCCAAGCTCGCCACGTTTCCGGCGATCCGCGGCGCGCTGCGCTTCTACCAGATCGCCTCGGTGATCACGGGCGTCATGCTGCTGCTGCTGTGCGCCGAGATGCTCGTCAAGTACGTCCTCGGCTACGAACTGTTCCTCGGCGGCTCGGGCGGTTTCCTGTGGTTCGCCCCCACCGTCGAGACGGCCACCGGCCACGAATCCACCGGCGACGGGGTGAACCTCAGCCTCGGCATCCTCATCGCCCACGGCTGGTTCTACGTCGTCTACCTCTTCGCGTGCTTCCGCGTGTGGAGCCTCATGCGCTGGGGCTTCGGCCGCTTCATCACGCTGGCCCTCGGCGGCATCGTGCCGCTGCTGTCGTTCTTCATGGAGGCGCGCGTCGCCCGCGAGGTCAAGGCCTACCTCGCCGAACGCGAAGCCTCTGAATCCGCTGCGGCGCAGGCACCTGCCGCCCCCACCACCCCCGCCACGGAAGGCACCCGGTGACCGCTCAGACCGAGACCGCCCAGCGTCCCGTCCTCGTCGTCGACTTCGGCGCGCAGTATGCGCAGCTGATCGCGCGCCGCGTCCGCGAGGCGGGTGTCTACAGCGAGATCGTGCCGCACACCGTCACGGCCGCCGAGGTCGAGGCCAAAAACCCCGTCGCGCTGATCCTCTCGGGCGGGCCGTCGTCGGTGTACGAGCCGGGCGCGCCGACGCTCGACCCCGGCGTGCTGCAGCTCGGGGTACCGACCCTCGGCATCTGCTACGGCTTCCAGGTGATGGCCCAGCAGCTCGGCGGCGAGGTCGCCAACACCGGCCTGCGCGAGTACGGCGCGACGGATGCCCGGGTGTCGGGCGACGGCGGAGTGCTGCTCGGCGGCCAGCCCGACGACCAGATCGTCTGGATGAGCCACGGCGACCAGGTCGCCACCGCGCCCGAGGGCTTCGAGGTGCTCGCCTCGACCTATGCGACGCCCGTCGCCGCATTCGGCAACGCCGAGAAGTGCTTCTACGGCGTGCAGTGGCACCCCGAGGTGAAGCACTCCGAGCAGGGTCAGAAGGTCATCGAGAACTTCCTGCACAAGGCGGCGCGCCTCCCCGCCGACTGGAACAGCGGCAACGTCATCGCCGAGCAGGTCGCGCGCATCCGCGAGCAGGTCGGGTCGGGGCGCGTGCTGTCGGCCCTGTCCGGCGGCGTCGACTCGGCCGTCTCGACGGCCCTCGTGCACGAGGCCGTCGGCGACCAGCTCGTCGCGGTGTTCATCGATCACGGGCTGCTGCGCAAGGGCGAGCGGGAACAGGTCGAGAACGACTACGTGGCATCCACCGGGGTGCGCCTCATCACGGTCGACGCGCGCGAGACGTTCCTCGACGCGCTCGCCGGCGTCAGCGACCCCGAGCAGAAGCGCAAGATCATCGGGCGCGAGTTCATCCGCGCGTTCGAGAAGGTGCAGCAAGACCTCATCGCCGAGGCGGCGGCCGAGGGCGACCCGATCCGCTTCCTCGTGCAGGGCACGCTCTACCCCGACGTCGTCGAGTCGGGCGGCGGCACGGGCACGGCCAACATCAAGAGCCACCACAACGTGGGTGGCCTGCCCGAAGACCTGCAGTTCGAGCTCGTCGAGCCGCTGCGCACCCTCTTCAAAGACGAGGTGCGCCAGATCGGGCGCGACCTGGGACTGCCCGAGGCGATCGTCGCGCGGCAGCCCTTTCCGGGCCCCGGCCTCGGCATCCGGATCGTTGGTGAGGTCACCGCAGACCGCCTCACGATTCTGCAGGATGCCGACGCCATCGCCCGCGAGGAGCTGACGAAGGCGGGCCTCGACGGCGAGATCTGGCAGTGCCCGGTCGTGCTGCTGGCCGACGTGCGCTCGGTGGGCGTGCAGGGCGACGGCCGCACCTACGGGCATCCGATCGTGCTGCGCCCCGTCTCGTCGGAAGACGCGATGACCGCCGATTGGACGCGCCTGCCCTACGACGTGCTCTCGAAGATCTCGAACCGCATCACCAACGAGGTGAGCGAGGTCAACCGCGTCGTGCTCGACGTCACGTCGAAGCCGCCGGGGACCATCGAGTGGGAGTGACCTCCGCGAGGGAGTGAACGGATGCCGGGACGCGCGCCTCGGCATCCGTCGTCTGTGGCGCGCTCGCGTCCGCACGCCCCGGCATCCTTGTCCCACTTGTGGTTGCTTCAGGGGTCGGAAACCGAACACTTTCGGGACAAGGCGCGGCGAAAGTGGGACGAGGGGGCGAAGGCGGCGTGCGCAGGGAAAGGCGAAGCCCCGCCCGGCGGTGCCGGACGGGGCTTCTGAAGTGATGCGCGGGCGTCAGTTGTTGCCGCGGAGGATCGCGATGAGGCGCAGGATCTCGACGTAGAGCCAGACGACCGTGACCATGATGCCGAAGGCGCCGAGCCACGCGTAGGGACGGGGTGCGCCGTTGCGCACGCCCTGCTGGATCGAGTCGAAGTCGAGCACGAGCGAGTACGCCGCCATGATCACGACGACCACACCGATGATGACGCCGAGCGGGATGCCCATGATGTGCACGCTCGAGAGCATGCCGAAGGGGCCGCCCGAGCCGGCCGGGAACGCCCCGAACATCATCATCACGACGTTGATGAGCGAGAAGACGAGGTAGCCGATCATCGCGATCATGAAGACCTTGGTGGCCCGCTTCGACGCGCGCACCTTGCCGCTGGCGAAGAGGGCGAGGGTGACGCCGACGACCGAGAGGGTGGCGAGCGTCGCCTGCACGACGATGCCGGGCCACACGTACTCGAAGAACGCCGAGATACCACCGATGAAGAGGCCCTCGAAGGCGGCGTAGGCGAGGATCAGCGCGGGGCGGATCTTCTTGCGCGAGGTGAACGAGACGACCATCGCGAGCACGAAGCCGCCGAGCGCGCCGATGAGCCACGGCGCGATGGTGATCGCGTCGGGGTTCTGCGCGGTGACGCCCGACATCGTCCAGACCCAGCCGATGACGGCGGTGACGACGAGGATGCCGAAGAGCGCGACGGTCTTCAGGACGGTGTCTTCGACGGTCATGCGACCGGTGTCGACGGCGCCCGCCGACGGCGCCGCGAAGGCACCTTCGAGCTGGGCGTTCACGGCCGCGTCGGCGGCCTGCGCCGAGGCGGTGCTGAACTGGGTCTGGGCAGCCGGCGGGGTCAGCCCGGGGCGCTGCTCTTGGAACGCGGGGTTGGCGAATGCGGGATTGCTGCTCGAGGCCATGGTGGTCTCACTCCAATACGAAGGGTGTCGCAGGGGAAACCTGCGGAATTCCAGCGTATCGGACGGGTGATCTTCTGGGCAGGCCGGGCGCTGAGCATCCGCTGTGAAAACCTGAGGCTACCCGACTCAACTTTCCCGCTCGGGTGCGCGACTAGCCTGGAGCCATGCTGCGTCGTCGTCCGCTCGTGATCGGCCATCGGGGAGCGCCGGGGTACCGCCCCGAGCACACGCGCTCGTCGTACGAACTGGCGCTCGCCCTCGGCGTCGACGCGGTCGAGCCCGACGTCGTCTTCACCGCCGACGGCGTCGCCGTCGTAAGGCACGAGAACGAGATCGGGTCGACGACCGACGTGGCGGACCGCCCCGAGTTCGCCGCGCGCCGCACGACCAAGACGATCGACGGCGACGAGCTGACCGGCTGGTTCACCGAGGACTTCACCTGGGCAGAGCTTGCGACCCTGCGCTGTCGCGAACGGCTGCCGAATCTGCGCCCGAGCAGTGCCAGCTTCGACGGCGCGCAGCCACCGCTACGGCTGGTCGACGTGCTCGACCTCGTGCGCGAGGCATCGCTCGACCAGGGCCGCGAGATCGGCGTCGTGCTCGAGATCAAGCACGCCACCTACTTCACCGCCCTCGGCTACGACGTGGCCGGCCTGATCGCGGCCGCGCTGCGCGCCGCCCGCTGGGGCGACGGCGAGCTGCCGCTCTACCTCGAGTCGTTCGAATCGACCGTGCTCGCCCAGGTGCGTGCGCACGGCATCCGCGGCACCTACATCTATCTGCTCGAAGCGGCGGGGCATCCGTTCGACCTCGTTTCCACCCACGGCGCCGCCGCCCCGACCTACGCGCAGCAGGCGAGCCCCGCGGGCCTCGACGCGCTCGTCGGCACGGTCGACGGCATCAGCGTCGACAAGCGCATGATCCTCGCGCCCGACCGCCTCGGGCGCACCACCGGCCCGTCGCGGGTCGTCGCCGACGCGCACACGCGCGGCCTGCGCGTGTTCACCTGGACCTGCCGCCCCGAGAACGCCTTCCTCCTCGCGTCGTTCCGGCGCGGCCGCGACAAGGCGGCGTTCGGCGACTACGAGAGCGAATGGCGAGTGATCGCGGATGCCGGTGTCGACGGCGTCTTCGTCGACCACCCCGACCTCGGAATCGGGTTCTTCGGCTGAGTTCTCGCCGGTGTCATGGCGACCCCATAGGGTGGGGCGATGAGCTCCCCCGGCATCGTGGCATCCGGCGTCCGTCGTTCGTTCGGGAGCGTGCACGCCGTGCGCGACGTGAACCTCGAGGCGCGGGCGGGCGCGGTGACGGGGCTCGTCGGGCCGAACGGCTCGGGCAAGACCACGCTGCTGCTCATGCTGGCGTCGCTCTTGGCGCCGGATGCCGGTGTGCTGCGCATCGGCGGGCTCGACCCCGTCGCCGATCCGGCCGGGGTGCGACGCATCGTGGGGTGGATGCCCGATGCCCTCGGCGCCTGGCCGTCGCTGACGGCGCGTGAGACGCTCGTCATGACGAGCCGGCTCTACGGCATCGCTCCGGCGGATGCCGAGCGCGGTGCGGCGCGGCTGCTCGACGAACTCGGGCTGGCCGAACTCGCCGACACCCCGGCGCGGGTGTTCTCGCGGGGGCAGAAGCAGCGACTCGGCCTCGCCCGCGCGCTCGTGCACAACCCGAGCGTGCTGCTGCTCGACGAACCCGCCTCGGGCCTCGACCCGCAGGCACGCATCGAATTGCGGACGCTCTTGCGCAGGCTCGCCGGTGAGGGGCGCACCGTGCTGCTGTCGAGCCACATCCTCTCCGAACTCGACGAGGTCGTCGACGAAGCCGCGTTCGTGGTCGAGGGAACCTCGGTCGCCCCGGACCGCATCGCTCAGGCGGCGACCCGCGTGCGCACGTGGCGCATCCGCCTCGCCGACTGTGACGCGACCGCCGCCGTGCTGCCGGTCGCCCAGACCCTCGGGCTCGACGCGGCGCTCGTGCCGATCGACCGGCGCGACCTCCTGGTCGCGTTCGACTCCGACGGTGCCGCGGCTTCGGCACTCGCCGCGCTCGTGCGGGCCGGGCTGCCGGTGGCCGAGTTCGCGGCGGCGACGGGTCTTCTCGAACACACCTTCCTCGACCTCGAAGGGGGCCGCTCGTGAGCTTCTCGCGTCTGTGGACGATCGCACGTCTCGAACTGCTCCAGCGGGTGCGCACGGTGTCGTGGTACGTGCTGCTCGGCGTCTTCGCCGTCGTGCTGCTGGGCGTGACGGCGCTGGCCTTCCTCGCCTACGGCGGGTGGGGGCCGGGTGGCCCGGGTGTCTACTCGGTCGTCGTGCTCGTGACCCTGTTGCTCATCCTGCTCGTCTCTCCCACCCTCAGCGGCAACAGCATCAACGGCGATCGCGACGCCGCCACGCTCGCACCCGTGCAGGTGACCCTCGCCACCACCGGAGAGATCCTCCTCGGCAAGTTCGTCGCGGCCTGGATCACGGGCCTCGCGTTCGCCCTGGTGGCGGCCCCGTTCCTCGTGATCTCGACCCTCACCGGCGAGGTCAACCCGTGGGCGATCGTCACCTCGCTTGCGATCCTCGTGGTCGAGACCGGCGTCATCTCTGGAATCGGGGTGGCGCTCTCGGGCATCATCGCCCGCCCGCTCTTCTCGGTCGCCGCGACCTACCTCGTCGTCGCCGCCCTGGCGGTCGGCACCCTGGTCGGCTTCGGGCTGATCGGCTCGGCGATCGCGAGCGAGGGCGTCTCGCATACGCGTCAGGCCGCGTACAACCAGCAGGGGAATCCCGAGTGCACGGACGGCTCGAGCAACTGCTACGGAGACGTCGACAAGATGGTCTGCGAAGACTGGGTGACGACGACCTACCGCGTGCCGCGGTTCGACTACGTGTGGTGGATGCTGTCGGCGAACCCGTTCGTGATCCTCGGCGACGCGACACCGACCCGATTCGACAGCTCCGGCAACCCCGACGACATGTTCGGCTGGCTGAAGACGAGCGTCCGCTCCGCGCAGATCCCGCCCGAGCTCGAGCAGACGTGGGACGAGTGCGACCCCGCGAACTATCAGAATCTCTACAGCGGATCGAGCGATTACCGCACGCCGGAAGAGATCATCTCCGAGACGGTGCCGAGCTGGTTCGTCGGGCTCGGCGTGCAGCTCGCCCTGACGGCGCTGCTGCTGTGGTGGGCGTGGGCGCGCACCCGCACGCCTGCCCGCACGCTGCCGCCGGGCACTCGCATCGCGTGATTGCGGCGCGCGGCTCGACAGCCCCGCACCACGGATGAGGATCCTCTCATCGGGGCCTCCGCGCTCTTCCGCCTCGTCCAGCGGATGCATAGCCTCCTTTCAGCCGCTTCTTACCCCCGGAGCGCGCACGCACCCCTGCATGAAAGGCGGACACCCTTGTCTCGAGGCCTGCACAGACGCACTCTGGCCGTCGTCGGCGCGATCGCGCTGACCCTTCCCGCCGCCGCCGCCTACGCGGCGACGCCCGATGACGACCCGTCGTCGCGGTTCCGCGCCGCGCCGTCGCACGGGTCGGTCGACTCGTCGTTCACGGCGAAGTCGATCGGCGCCGACGGGCGGGTGACGGTCGTCATCGAGATGGCCGGAGACCCCGTCGCGGTCGTGCAGGCCGAGAAGGGCGGCGAGCTCTCCGACGGGGAGCGCGAGGCGGTCAAAGACGAGCTGAAGAGCGCGCAAGACGGGATCACCGACGAGATCACCGACAAGGGCGGCGAGATCCAGGCGCAGATGCAGTCGGCGTACAACGGCATGCAGGCATCCGTGCCCGCCGACCAGCTCGACGCGGTCGCGGAACTGCCCGGCGTCGTCGCCGTGCACCCGGTGCGCACCTACGCTCTCGACAACGCGGTCTCGGTGCCGTTCCTCGGCGTGCCCGAGGTGTGGCAGAGCACGGGCTACACCGGCCAGGGTGTGAAGGTCGCGATCATCGACACCGGCATCGACTACACGCACGCCACCTTCGGCGGCCCCGGCACCACGGCCGCCTACGAGGCGGCGCACGCCGCCGGCGCCGAAGCGGCCGACCCGGCGCTCTACGGCCCCGACGCGCCGCGCGTGAAGGGCGGCATCGACCTCGTCGGCGACGACTACAACGCCGACCCGGGCAGCGCGAGCTACCAACCGGTGCCGCACCCCGACGACAACCCGCTCGACTGCCAGGGGCACGGTTCGCACGTCGCCGGCACGACGGGCGGCTCGGGCGTGCTCGCCGACGGCACCGGATTCACCGGCCCCTACGACACGACGACCCCGTCGAACACCTTCCGGGTGGGCCCGGGCGTCGCCCCGCAGGTCGACCTCTACGCCGTGCGCGTCTTCGGCTGCGCGGGCTCGACCGACATGGTCGTTCCCGCCCTCGACTGGGCGGTCGAAAACGGCATGGACGTCGTGAACATGTCGCTCGGCTCGTCGTTCGGACGAGGTGACGACCCGGATGCCGTGGCCGCCGCCAACGCCGTCGGCGCGGGCGTCGTGGTCGTGGCATCCGCCGGCAACGCCGGACACAACCCGTACCTCACCGGTTCGCCGGGGTCGGGCGACGGCGTGGTGTCGGTCTCGGCCGTCGACAGCGCCGAGGGCTTTCCGGGCGCGACGGTCACCGTGAACGGCCAGAATGTCGAGGCGATCAACGCCAACGGCGCCTCGCTCGACGGGATCGGCACACTGAAGGTCGTGCGCCTGGTCGATGACCCGGCAACGCCCGAGAACGAAGCGCTCGGCTGCTCGGTCGCCGCGTACACGAAGGCCGGCATCACGGCGGGCGGCGGCCAGCTGGCCGTGTCGACCCGCGGCAGCTGCGCGCGCGTGTCGAAGGCGATCTACGCCCAGCAGGCGGGCGCCGCGGCGGCGCTCATGGTCAACTCGACCGATGACCTGCCGCCCTACGAAGGCCAGATCACCGAGAACGCCGACACCGGCGAGCCCTACCTCGTGACGATCCCGTTCCTCGGGGTGCGCTCGTCGAACGGCACGCTGTTCGCCTCGGGCGCCACCGTGACGCTCGCCGCGGCGAGCATCGCCAACCCCGGCTTCCGCGGGTACGCGTCGTTCACCTCGGCCGGCCCCCGTTCGGGTGACAGTGCCATCGGCCCCGACGTCGCCGCCCCCGGCGTGTCGATCTCGTCGGCCGCGGTCGGCTCGGGCAACGGCGCCGCGATCCTGTCGGGCACCTCGATGGCGGCGCCGCACGTCGCGGGTGTCGCGGCGCTCTCGGTCGAAGCGCACCCCGCGTGGGCTGCGCCGCAGGTGGCGGCCTCGCTCGTCTCGACCGCCGACCCCGACAAGGTCGCCGGCCAGCGCCTGACGCTCGGCGGAGTCGGCCTCGTCGACGCCGCGCAGGCGGTCGCCACGTCGGTCACCGCGACCGGCGACGCGTTCCGCACCGAGAGCGGCTGGGCGCGCGAGTCGGCGCTGAGCTTCGGCTTCCAGGAGTCGTGGCTCGGCTTCGGCGGCATCAAGACCGTGACGGTGCGCAATGACGGCCCGGCCCCGGTGACCTACGCGGTCTCGACGAGCGCGTCTGCCGAGTCGATCCCGGCGCGGGTGAACCTCTCGTCGCGCTCGATCACGGTCCCGGCGGGCGGCTCGGCCAAGCTGCTGCTGACCGTCGCGGCCGCCGCGAAGGACGTGCCGAGCTCGGTCGGCGGCCCCGACCAGTTCGCGTTCTACGAGGTCTCCGGCGACATCGTGCTGACCGCCGAGGGCTCGACGCTGCGGGTGCCGTATCTGCTCGTGCCCCGCTCCAACAGCACGGTGTCGAGTTCGACGAGCGCGCTGTTCACGAAGAAGCAGCAGGTCGCCGACGCGACCAAGAAGATCTCGCTGTGGAACGTGTTCGGGGCTCTTCCCGCCGGCGCCGACGTGTACACGTGGGGGCTGTCGGACGACAAGGATGCCTCGAAGACGCTCGCCGACACGGGGTACGATCTGCGGGCCGCGGGCGTGCAGTCGATCGGCGCGGGCGATGACCAGCTGCTGGTGTTCGCGCTGAACATGCACCACCGGTGGTCGAACGCGGCGAGCAACGAGTACGACGTCGTGCTCGACACCGATCGAGACGGCGAAGCCGACTGGATCGTGCTGTCGGCCGACTCGGGCGCCGTGCGCGCCGGGTCGAACAACGGGCTCGCGGAGGTGTTCGTCGTCAACGCGAAGACGGGCGCGCGCGGGGCATCCGGGTTCCTGACGCAGGCGCCGACCGACTCCAGCACGCTGCTGCTGCCGGTGTCGGCCGCCGACCTCGGCATCACGGGCGCGTTCAGTTACACGGTGCAGACGTTCGGCGTGAACGGCGGAACCGACGCCGCATCGGAGTGGGCCACCTTCGACCCGTCGGCGCCGGCGATCAGCAACGGGCAGTACGTCGACGTGCCGCGGCGCGGCTCGGCGTCGGTCGACGTCGCGGTGAACGCGGCGCAGGTCGCCGCGCAGAAGCCGCTCGGCGCGATGGTCGTCGTGCTCGACAACCCGTCGGGCTCGGGCGAAGCGCTGCTCGTTCCGGTCAAGAAGTAGCGGGTGCGGGCGGGTGCGTCGACGCGAGTCGGCGTGCCCGCCCGTTTTCGTGCGCGGGGAGCGGGCGCGGGGGCGGGTGCGCGGCGCTGCCGGCGGGCCCAGCCCGGCCCGGCCCGGTCCGGCGCGCCGTCTCAGCGGGTGCAGAGCAGCGGGTCGTCGCCCGTGCCGAAGCGGTAGTCGTAGGTCTCGCCGCCGGCCGTGACGAGGACGCGCATGCCGTCGACGAGCGCCTGCGTGTACGACTGGCCGGGGGTCGCGCAGCCGAGCGACGAATCGCTGAAGGTGACCGCTTCGGCGCTGACCAGTTCGGGAGTCGCGGTGACGCCCCGCGCCCCGAGGTCGGCGACCAGGGCATCCCATCGCGCCGGAGGCACGGCGACCGGGGTGCCGGTCGGGGCGATCGCGCCGGGGGTCGCCGTCTGGAACGGGGGGCGGCTCGTCGCCGAGGCGGAGGGCGTCGGATCGGACATGGACCCTCCCGGGGTGCAGGCGGCGAGGACCGGGGCGAGTGCGAGCGCGCCGACGGCGAGGGTCATCGCGATGATCGGCCTGCGCATCGGTCCTCCTCTAGCGGAGCTCGGCTGTGCCCAGGCTATGACTCTTGTCTGCGAAATGGCGGAGAGGGAAAGGACGGGGAGGGTCAATCCCAGTCGAGGTAGTCCTCGATGAACCACGAGGTCTCGCCGGGGTGGGTGGCCGGGAACAGGTGCCCGGCGCCCTCGACGGTCTTGAGGCTCGCGAGGGCGGGGGCGGATGCCACGAGCCGCTCGCTCTCGGAGAGGGGCGTGACCTCGTCGGCCGTGCCGTGCACAACGAGTACGGGGATGTCGGCGGCGAGCGGGATGTCGGCCGGCTCGGGGGCGAGCAGCAGCACCCCGTTGACCCGGTCGTGGTGGTCGGCCGGAACGGTGCGCGCGACGGTGCCGCCGAACCCGTGGCCGCCGATCCAGGAGTGGTCGAGGCCCACGGCATCCATCACATCGACGACCGCGCGGGCCAGCTCGTGCACGTCGGTGTCGGGGTCGAGGGGCGCGAGGCGCACGACGCGGAAGTCTTCTTCGACGAGGATCGAGGCGAGGGTGCCGAGCGAGCCGATCTCCTCACCCGTCTCGGGGATCAGCACGAGCGCGGGCCCGGTGCCCTCGTCGATGTACGAGATGGCGCGGCCATCGGGCTCGAACGTCTGGAGCGTCGCGGCGGTCATGCGTCCAGTTTCCCAGGGCGGGCGCGGGTGCGCCAATCCTGGTGCGGCTTGCGCGCGGGGGCCGGCGGCGGGGTGAGCCATAGACTCGGCGCATGGCATCAGCGTGGCGCGCCACCCAGAAGGCGAACCGCCGCGCCGACCTGATGCGGGCCGCGGCGAGTCTGTTCGCCGAACGAGGCTTCGCCGCCGTCTCGACCACCGACCTCGGTGAAGCTGTCGGCATGAGCGGCCCCGCCCTCTACAACTACGTGCGCAGCAAAGACGAGCTGCTGCAGGAGCTGTTGGTGGATGCCAGTTCCCGCCTGCTCGACGGGGCGCGGGAGATCGTCGCCGACCCGGGCGAGACGACGGCTGACACCGTGCTCGAACGCCTCGTCGCGTTCCACATCGACTTCGCGACGAGCGACCCCGACGTGATCCGCATTCAGGATCGCGAGCTCGCGCAGCTGCCCGACGACGTCAACCGCCGGGTGCGCACGCTGCAGCGTCGATACGTGCAGCTCTGGGATGACGTGCTCACCCGCGCGCGCCCCGGACTCTCGCCGAGCGAGCGGCAGGTTCGGTTGCTCGGCACGTTCGGGCTGCTCAACTCGACGCCGTACTCGGCGCCCGCCTCCGACGATGGGGCGGGGGCCGTCTTGGCATCCATGGCGCTCCGCGCGCTGCGCGGGTAGGGCGGGCGGCGTCACTCCGCGGCGGGCGGGGTGACCTCGATCGTCGCGACGACACCGCCGCGGGTGACCTGATCGCCCACCGCGACCCGCAGGCGCACGACGCCCGCCACCTGCGCACGCAGCACGTGCTCCATCTTCATCGCCTCGACGGCGACCACGGGATCGCCGACCTCGACCGTCGACCCGTCGACCGCGGTCACCATCACGACCGTGCCCGGCAGGGGCGAGGTGACCGTCGGCGACGCATCGGCTGCGGCATCCGCCCCGTGTTCGATCCGCGTCTCGGCGACGCGCACCGCGCCGCCGTCGGCGTGCAGCCACACCGCGCCCGAGCCCTCGCGCGCGACGGGGAATGTGCGCTCCAGCCCGTCGAGGCCGATCGACGCCGCGCCCTCGTCGATGCGCGCGGTCGCGACCCGCGGCTCGGCATCGCCCACGGCGACCCGGAGCGGAGCGTTCCACACGCGCACGCGGGCGTGCTGAGCGCCGCTCGTGAGGTCGTACACGCTGGGTGCGGCCGGCCCCAGCCGCCA
>NZ_JAAGRY010000045.1 GCF_015707995.1 Microbacterium paulum | reverse complement strand
CGTGGTCGCACGCCGACCTCGACGCGGCGCTCGCCCACCATCCCCGCATCGGGGAGAGGCCGCTCGCCGCGGGGGCAGAGGCCGACGCCTCGCGCGCCGAACAGGCCTCGATGGCCTCGGCGGCCGGCGAGACCGCCGCCGCCATCGCGGCAGGCAACGCGCGCTACGAAGAGCGTTTCGGTCGCGTCTTCCTGATCCGCGCCGCCGGCCGCAGCCCCGAGCAGATGCGTGCCGAGCTCGATCGGCGGCTCGGCAACGACGATGAGGGAGAGGCGGCCGAAGCCCTCGACCAGTTGCGGCAGATCGCCCTCCTGCGCCTCGAAGGAGCGATCGCATGACCCACGTGACCACGCATATCCTCGACGCGACGGCCGGCACCCCCGCCGCCGGCGTCGACGTGTCGCTGCAGAGCGCCGACGGCACCCCGCGGGGATCGGGCCGCACCGACGCCGACGGGCGCCTCGCCCTCGGCCCGGAGGCGCTCGAACCGGGCGACTACGCCCTGACCTTCGCCACGGGCGACTACTTCGCCGCCCAGGGCGTCGCCGCCTTCCACCCGTCGGTGACGATCGCCTTCACCGTCGCGGACCGTCCGCACTACCACGTGCCCCTGCTGCTGAGCCCGTTCGCGTACACGACCTACCGCGGCAGCTGACCCGCGGGGCGACGAGCCCTCGCCGAGGCGTAACACCTCGGCATCCATGGGGAAACGCGCTCGTGACACGCCGCCCGTAGCGTGCCGCCATGAAGGTCATCATCATCGGTGCGGGCATCGGCGGAACGAGCGCGGGGATCGCCCTGCGCCGACTGGGGCACGAGGTCGTGATCTACGACCAGATGCGCGAGAACAAGCCCGTGGGCGCCGCGTTGTCGCTGTGGTCGAACGGCGTCAAGGTGCTCAACTGGCTGGGCCTCGGCGACGAGGTCGCCGCGCTCGGCGGCGACATGGCGACGATGGCCTACCGCGACGGCCTCACCGGCGAGGTGCTGTGCGACTTCTCCCTCGGCCCCGTGACGGCCCAGACCGGCCAGAAGCCGTACCCGGTGGCGCGCGCCGACCTGCAGGCACTGCTCATGCGCACGTTCGGTGACGACGCCATCCATCTCGGCCGCAAGGTCGTCGCGCTCGCCGACGACGGCCAGACGGTGACCGTGACCTTCGCCGACGGCGCCACCGACACCGCCGACCTCGTGATCGGCGCCGACGGCGCCCGCTCGCTCACGCGCGCCTTCGTGCAACCGGACGGCGCCCCCGAGATCGTGCGCGAGTACTCGGGCTACACGAACTTCAACGGTCTCATCCCGACCGACACCGCGATCGGTGCGCCGGATGCCTGGACCACCTATGTCGCCGAGGGCAAGCGTGCGGCGGTCATGCCGGTCGCCGGCGGGCGCTTCTACTTCTGGTTCGACGTGCCCCAACCCGACGGGCTCCCGTACGACCGCGCCGACGGGAAGGCCCCGCTCGCGGCGGCGTTCGAGGGGTGGGCTCCCGGTGTGCAGGCGCTGATCGACGCGATCGATCCCGACGTGTCGCTCAATCGCGTCGAGATCTGGGACATCACGCCCTTCTCGACCTGGGCGAAGGGGCGCGTCGCGATCCTCGGCGATGCGGCGCACAACACCGCCCCCGACATCGGTCAGGGCGCGTGTTCGGCGCTCGAAGACGCATTCGCCCTCGGCATCGCCTTCGCGACCAACACCGTCGGCATCGAAGACACCCTGCGCCGCTACGAGGCGATCCGCGTCGAGCGGGCGGGCGAGCTCGTGCTGCGCGCCCGCAAGCGCGGCGACGAGACGCACGCGTACGACGAGGCGGCGACGGCAGCCTGGTACGAGAGTCTGCGCGGCGCCGACGGGACGGGCATCATCCGCGGCATCGTCGGGAACATCGAGGGAAGCCCGATCAACCTGGGTGCGGGCGTGCTCTGAGCGCGGTCAGGTCTCGGAGAGATCGCGCAGGGTCAGCCAGATCGCCGCGGCCGGAACGTCGTCCGACGCGTTGACGACCCGGTGCGGCCGCGTCGCCCAGAAGGCGAGCGACCCGCCCGGACCGAGTTCGACCGTGCCCTCGCTGAACTCGAACCGCAGCGTGCCACGGACGACCGATCCCATCTCATACCCCGCGTGCACGAGCATGGCGCCATCGATCGACGAGGCGGCGCCGGGCGGATACACCGACTCGAACAGGTTGATGCCGTCGAGGGCGACCGGCGCGAGACGCCGGTAGACGACGCCCTGTCCGAGGGTCGCTGCGGAAGCGCCCTGCCCGCCACCCTGCGCGCCATCCTCCGCGCTCGAGACGTGCACGCCGGGAATCGGCTCGCTCGTGCCGGCGGCGAGGGTGTGCGGTGCGAACACGTCGTGGTCGTCGAACACCGCCGACACCGGCGCGCCGACCTCGGTGACGATCTCGATCAGCCGATTCACCGAGGGCTGCATCGCGCCGGTCTCGATCTGCGAGAGCGCGCTGGGAGAGATGCCCACCGACTCTGCGACCGACGAGAGCGACCGCCCCGAGGCCAGTCTCAGCCGCCGCAGCCTCGTGCCGATCATCGACGTGGTGTCGGTGGTGCTCACGTTTCCGACCCTACCGGCGCGACGGCGGCGCGGGATGGTCAGGACCCGGGAGTCGGGTCGGTGGCCGGGCTCGACGCAGGCTCGGTGTCGAGAGCGACCGTGGCGATGAGGCCCGTCCCCTCCGCCTCGGGGTGCACGAGGGCGGACGCCGCCGGACCACGCACAGCGTCGTAGGCGCCGATCGCGGGCTGTGCGGCCTCGGACTCACGCACCTCGCGCGAGTTCAGCAGCAGGTTGAGCAGGATCGCGACGATCGCGCCGGCCGAGATGCCCGAGTCGAAGATGAGCTGGAACCAGTCCGGGAACTGGTCGTAGATGGTCGGGCTCACCGTGGGAAGAAGCGCGATGCCGACCGAGAGGGCCACGATGAGCACGTTCTTGTTGTTGAACTTGACCTTCGTGAGCGTGCGGATGCCGGAGGCGGCGACCATCCCGAACAGCGCGATCCCCGCACCGCCGAGCACCGCGCGCGGCACGCCCTCGACGATGGCGGCGACCTTCGGGATCAGGCCGAGCACGACGAGGATGCCACCGGCCATCGTCGCGACGTAGCGCGAGCGCACGCCGGTGAGCGAGACGAGCCCGACGTTCTGCGCGAAGGCGGTATAGGGGAACGTGTTGAATATGCCGCCGAGCACGGTGCCGAGGCCGTCGGCGCGCAGGCCGTCGGCGAGCTGCTTGCGCGTGACGGGCTTGTCGACGATCTCGCCCACCGCGATCATGTCGCCCGTCGTCTCGGTCATGATGACGACGCCGACGATGATCATCGAGAGCACCGAGGCGAACTCGAAGGTCGGCAGACCGAAGTGGAACGGCGTGACGAGGGCGAACCAGGCGGCGTCGCCGACGTGGGTCCAGTCGGTCATGCCCGGCACGAAGAGGGCGACGAGCGTTCCGACGACGAGACCGAGCAGCACCGAGACGCGGGCGAGCGCGGGCGGCGCGAACCGCTCGAGCAGCACGATGAACAGCAGGGTGCCGAAGGCGAACGCCACGTTCAGGGGCGGCGCTCCGGGGGCATCCTCGCTCGATCCGGTCATGATCCAGCCGGCGGCGACCTTCATGAGCGAGAGCCCGATGATGAGGATGACCGTGCCGGTGACGATCGGGGGGAAGAAGCGCAGCAGCTGAGAGAAGAAGGGCGCGACGATGATCATGAACAGTCCGCACGCGATCACAGACCCGAAGACGCTCGTGATGCCGTGCGTGGTGCCGATCGCGATCATCGGCCCGACGGCGGCGAAGGTCACGCCCTGCATGAGGGGCAGGCGCACCCCGAACCGCCAGAACCCGACCGACTGCACGATCGTCGCGATCCCGGCGATGAACAGGTCGGCGCTGATGAGGAAGGCGAGGTCGGCGGCGCTGTAGCCGAGCGCCCCACCGACGATGAGAGGAACGGCGACGGCACCCGCGTACAGGGCCATCACATGCTGCAGGCCCAGCGGGAACAGTCGCGCGAGCGGAGGGATCGTGTCGACCCCGTTCTCGGCTGCCTGCGCTTTGCGCTCGGCGCTCTTTGACGACTTCTCTTCGGTCGTTGACATCGCGGACTCCCCGTCTCACCGGGTGCGAGCGAGGCGGCGCGCACCTCGTCGTGGGAAAGACGTTAAGCCCTGACTGAACACCGGTCCGACGATTCCGGGCATCCGTTCCCGAAAGTTCACGGCCCGAAACAGACCCGAAATCTCACCCGCTGTGCGGGCGGCGGATCACACCGTGAACACGGAGTGCACGGGTCCGCACGCGGCCTGGCCGCCGAGGTCGACGAGCTCCATGAGCACGGCGGTGCCGGCGAGGGCGAGGTCGAGCTCGGCGAGCAGCTGATGCCCGGCGTGCAGCGTGCCGCCGGTCGCGAGGATGTCGTCGACGAGCAGCACGCGGGTGCCGGGTGCGAGGTCGTCGCTCATCTCGATCGACGCGCGGCCGTACTCGAGGGCGTAGTCGACGGATGCCGCGGGGCGCGGCAGCTTTCCCGCTTTGCGGATCGGCGCCATGCCCACGCCGGCGGCGATCGCGACGGCGCCGGCGAGCAGGAACCCGCGCGCCTCGATGCCGGCGACCACGTCGAAGCGCCCGGCGAACGGCTCGATCAACGCGTCGACCGAGGCACGCAGTGCGGGGGCGTCGGCAAGGAGCGGCGAGATGTCACGGAAGAGGATGCCGGGTTCGGGAAAGTCGGGGATCGTCGCGATGAGCGATTCGGCGCGCTGGAGGGCCTGTGAGGTCACCGGTCCAGGGTACGCTCCGCCCGCTTGCGCCCGCGGTTGTGTAAGCGCTTACAGTGGAGGCATGACGTCGCAGCAGACCTCTTTCCCCCTGACCTCGCTCGCCCCGATCGGCGAGAACCGCCCCGGTGCCGAATGGTGGCGCACCGCGGTGATCTACCAGATCTACCCGCGCTCGTTCGCCGACGCCTCGGGCGACGGCATCGGCGATCTGCCGGGCGTGACCGCGCACCTCGACGACCTGCGGTCGCTCGGCGTGGATGCCGTCTGGCTCAGCCCCTTCTACCGCTCCCCCCAGCACGACGCCGGCTACGACGTCGCCGACTACCGCGACATCGACCCGCTGTTCGGCACGCTCACCGACTTCGACGAGATGCTCGCCGCGGCGCACGACCGTGGCATCCGTGTGATCGTCGATCTGGTGCCGAACCACTCGTCCGACCAGCACGTCTGGTTCCAAGAGGCTCTGGCCGCCGAGCCGGGCAGCGCCGCGCGCGCCCGCTACCTGTTCCGCGACGGCCGCGGGCCGGCGGGCGACGAGCCGCCCAACAACTGGGAGTCGGTGTTCGGCGGCCCCGCGTGGACGCGCACGACGAACCCCGACGGCACGCCCGGGCAGTGGTACCTGCACCTGTTCGACGTGACCCAGCCCGACTTCGATTGGGCCAACCCCGAGGTGCAAGAGGAGTTCCGCGGCATCCTGCGCTTCTGGCTCGACCGGGGTGTCGACGGTTTCCGCGTCGACGTGGCGCACGGGCTCGTCAAGACCGACGGCCTGCCCGACCACGTTCCCGCGGTCACCGGCGCCGACGGCACGCCGGCCGACAGCATGGGCGGCGACGCAGACGACGTGCCGTACTGGGGTCAGGACGGCGTGCACGAGATCTATCGCGACTG
Source organism: Microbacterium paulum (assembly GCF_015707995.1). Lineage (GTDB taxonomy): Bacteria > Actinomycetota > Actinomycetes > Actinomycetales > Microbacteriaceae > Microbacterium > Microbacterium paulum. The sequence goes on along the minus strand of NZ_JAAGRY010000045.1, from coordinate 22,305 downwards.
GCACCGCGTGCTCGCCGAATACGACGGCGACCGGGCGCTGTGCGCCGAGGCGTGGCTGCCGACCGTCGACCGTACGGCCGAGTGGGTGCGCTCCGACGAGATGCACCAGGCCTTCAACTTCCCCTACCTCATGACCGAGTGGGAGGCCCCCGCGATCCGCGAGGTGATCGCCGAGTCGCTGCGCGCCTTCCCCGCCGTCGGCGCCCCGGCCACGTGGGTGCTGTCGAACCACGACGTCGTGCGGCACGCGTCGCGCCTGGCGCTCACGGCCGAGAACCCGCAGGGTCACGGCATCGGTCCCGACTCTCCCGGCAAGCCCCTGCCCGAGCAGGGTCTGCGTCGCGCCCGCGCCGCCACCACGGTCATGCTCGCGCTGCCCGGGTCGGCCTATCTGTATCAGGGCGAAGAGCTCGGACTGCCCGAGGTCGTCGAGCTGCCCGGCGAGGTGCGGCAAGACCCGACCTGGTTCCGCACCGACGGCGAGCGCTACGGTCGCGACGGGTGCCGCGTGCCGATCCCGTGGACCGCCGATGCGCCCGCGTACGGCTTCAACGACTCCGGTGCGACCTGGCTGCCGCAACCGACCGAGTGGGCGCGTCTCGCGCGCGACGTGCAAGAGGGCGATCCCGATTCGACGCTATGGCTCTATCGCGAGCTGCTCGCGACGCGTCGGGCCGAGGATCTCGGCGCCGGATCGCTCGCGTGGCTCGACGGCTATGGTGACGACGTCATCGCATTCCGCAACGGGAATGTGACCGTGATCGCCAACGCGTCGGATGCCCCGGTCGAGCTCCCGACCGGCACGGTTCTCGTGGCGAGCGAGCCGTTCGACGGCGGCGCTCTGCCGGTCGACACCGCCGTGTGGATGCTCGCCGACTGACATGTCGGGCCTCGACGACGTCGCCCGCGCCGCGGGAGTGTCCACGGCGACGGTCTCGCGCGCGCTGAGCGGGCGCGGGCGAACGTCGGAGGCGACCCGGGAACGGGTGCGGGCGGCGGCGCATGCCCTCGGCTACGTGGCATCCGCCACCGCATCGTCGCTCGCGTCGGGGCGTGCCGAGAACATCGGCGTGATCGTGCCGCTGCTCGACCGCTGGTTCTTCGCGACGGTGCTCGACGGCATCGCGTCGCGGCTCGCCCCGCGCGGCTACGACATGACGCTCTACAACGTGACCGACGACGCGGAGCAGCGGCGGCGCCTGTTCGAGACCACGCTGCGGCGCGGCCGTGTCGACGGCGTGATCGTGCTGTCGGTGTCACTGACCGACGCTGAGGTCGCCGCCCTGGCGGGTCTCGGATTGCCCGTGATCGCCCTCGGTGTGCCGCGCGGCGAACTGGGCGGCGTGCGCGTCGACGACACCGCCGTGGGTCGCGCCGCGACCGAGCACCTGCTGGCGCTCGGTCACCGCGAGATCGCGCACATCGGGCAGAGCGTGGCGCCGGGCGGGCTGTCTGACCCGGCTTACGACATTCCGACGCGCCGGCGGGCCGGGTTCGAACAGGCGATGGCGGATGCCGGTGCCCCGGCCCGGTTCGCCGCAGCGGATTTCACGGTCGAGGGCGCCCGCCGCGCCGCGCACGCGCTGCTCGAGAGCCGTCGCCCGCCCACGGCGATCTTCGCCGCTTCGGACGAGATGGCATTCGGGGTGCTCGCCGCCGCCCGCGAACGAGGTTTGGCTGTGCCGGGCGACCTGTCGGTGATCGGGGTCGACGGCCACGACCTCGCCGGGCTGTTCGCCCTGACCACGATCGACCAGTTCCCGCACGCCCAGGGCGAGCACGCCGGCGACGCGATCCTCGCCGCCGTCGGCGCCGGGCCCGCGGCTTCGTCGGCGGGGTCGGTCGGCCCGGGTGGCCCGGCCGGTTCGCCCGGCCCGGCCGCCCCCGGCGAACAGTCGAACACCCCGGCATCCCTCCCCTTCGCCCTCGTCGCCCGCGGCACCACCGCCCCGCCACGGCCACCGCACTGACCCGCACCCCACCGTCCCGCGCGACTCAGGTCCCGCCGCGACGCCGCGCCCGTACACAACGGCGGAGTCCCGACCCGACACGCCGCGTCACGCCGGTCGGGAGCCGGCGCGCCCCGATTCATCTCCGCATTTGTGTTCCGGGCGCCGGGCACGCCGGGGGGGGCGGCGCCCCCCGGGGAGTAGCCGGGCACCCCGGCATCCCTCCCTGTCGCCCCATCGTCCGCCGCCCCGCGTTCATAACCTCGGAAATTCGCGCCCCCCACGCAGCCGCAACCGGTTCCCTCCAGCGCTTTCTCGCAGGTCACCGACGTTATGAACGGCGATGCCGGGAGCGGTGCCGCGTAGGCTCAGGGCATGAGCATCGACCTCGAGGCCCTGTACACCGACCTGCACCGGCACCCCGAACTGTCGTTCCAAGAGACGCGCACGGCGGGCGTCATCACGCGCGAGCTCGCGGGGCTCGGTCTCGACTTCGTCGAGGGGCTCGGCAAGACCGGTGTCGCGACGAGCATCACCGGCACCGGGCCGGGCGAGGGCCCGGTCGTGTGGCTGCGCGCCGACATCGACGGCCTGCCCGTCGAAGAGCTGACCGGACTGCCCTACGCCTCGACCGCGCGGGGCGTCGACCCGGCCGGCACCGACGTGCCGGTCATGCACGCCTGCGGGCACGACATGCACGTGACGGCGATGCTCGGTGCGCTCGAGCGCCTCATCGCGACGAAGGACGAGTGGGCGGGCACCGTGGTCGCCGTGTTCCAGCCGGCCGAAGAGTACGGCGCGGGCGCTCAGGCGATGATCGCCGACGGCGTGCTCGACCGGTTCCCCCGCCCCGACATCGTGCTCGGCCAGCACCTCACCCCGCTTCCCGCCGGGGTCGTGGGCGTCCGCCCCGGCACCCAGATGGCGGCCTCCGACGGGATCACGGTGCGCCTCCTCGGCCGCGGTGGGCACGGCTCGCGCCCGCACGCGACGATCGATCCGATCGTCATGGCGGCGGCGACGGTCATGCGCCTGCAGACGATCGTCTCGCGCGAGATCGACCCGCGCGAGATGGCGGTCGTGACCGTCGGCGCGATCCACGCGGGCCTCAAGAACAACATCATCCCCGCCGAAGCGACCCTCGAACTGAGCCTGCGCTACCCCGACGACGCCGCCCGTGCCGACGTGATGGCACGGGTCGAACGCATCGTGCGGGCCGAAGCCGCGGCATCCGGTGCGACCGAAGAACCCGTCATCACAACACTCCACTCGTTGCCCCCGACGATCAACGACGCGGATGCCACGGCGCGCCTCGTCGCGGCCTGGCAGCGCGCGTTCGGCGAGGGCAACGTGGTCGACCCGGGCATGTTCACCGGCAGTGAAGACGTGTCGTGGTTCGCGCGCGAGGCGGGAGTGCCGCTCGTGTACTGGTTCTGGGGCGGGCTCGACCCCGAGGTCTTCGCCGACGCCGTGGCCCGCGGCACGGTCAACGAAGACATCCCGACGAACCACTCGCCGTATTTCGCCCCGGTGCTGCACCCGACCATCGAGCGCGGGGTCGAGGCGCTCGTCGTCGCCGCGCGCGAGTTCCTCGCATGAGCTGGGCCGATCTGGGTCTGCCCGAGGCGCCCGAGCCGAGTGGCAACGAGACGCCCGCGCCGCGCGAGCCGAAGCAACCCAAACAGCCGCGCGAACCCAAGCCTGCGCGTGAGCCCAAGCCGGCCAAGCCGCCGAAGCCCCCGAAGCCGCCCCGCGAGCCGGGGCCCGGCCGCGGTGACGGCGGGGGCGACGACGGCGAGCGCTCGCGCGTGCCGCTCATCCTCGGGATCGTCGCGGGCGTGCTGGCGGTCGCCGTGATCGTGACGCTCGGTTTCGCCTTCACCCGCGGGTCGTCGGGCGACGACACCGCGTCGACGCCGACCGAGCAGCCGACCTCTGCCGCGCCCACCGCGCAGCCCTCGCCGAGCCCGACCGCGACGTCCGACGAGGTCGGCGACGCCGTCGCCGTGCGCTTCGCCGGGACGGGCTTCACCCTCGTCGACGACAACGACAAGACGGTGTTCGCCTTCCAGTGGCGCGACAAGGTCGACGGTGCGGTCGCCGCGCTCACCAAGGCGTTCGGCGCCGAGCCGACCCAGCGCGTCGAACCGGGCGACGGCAGCAGCTACCCCGACTACACCGTCTACCAGTGGGAGGGCTTTCTGCTCTACGACATGGTCGACGGCACCGGCGGCGCGCAGCGCGCGAGCTTCACCCAGCCCTCGTACGTCACGTTCTCGCGCAACGAGGTCGGCGGGGTGAAGATCACCGCCGAGCACGGCCTCTCGATCGGATCGGCCATCGCGGCCGTGCGCGCCGCGGGCCCGAACCAAGAGACCCCGCGCGGCAACGTCGGGTCGATCCGGTTCGTGTTCGACCAGGCGCGCTCGACGGCGGGCCCGCCGGTGCAGTACAGCATGGTCGTCGACACCGACGGCACCGCCGTCACCGCGGTGCTGTACTACTTCGCCGCCGGTTCCTGACCGCTCGCGGCCGCCGCCGCCGAGCCCAGCATCGGCGCCGGGCCGGCGGGCTCTCTGGCATCCGTCACCCGCTGCCCCGACACGATGCCCGGCACGCCGCGGCCCTGCGTGGTCGTGAGCGTCGCGATGACGGATGCCACGGCGAACAGTCCCGCCACGAACGACCACGGCGCGGGCACCAGCGACAGCAGCAGGTAGCCGCCGATGCCGCCGATGAACCGCAGCGGGCGGGCGAGAAGTTGCGGGAGCGCGCCGCCACGGTAGCGGAGCTCGACCGCGATGTCGCCGACCGTGCGTCCGGTGACGAGCGTGACGACGGTCCAGATCGCGATCGGCACCACGTTCGACGCGAGCTGGGCGAGCGAGCCGTCGAGCACCGCGGCGCGGTCGCGCACGACGTACTCCAGCACGACCTGCACTCCGACCGCGACCACTCCGCCCACGAGCGCCGCGCCGAGGCCGTCGCACACCATCGCGAGCAGGCGTCGACCGCGGGTGACGGGATGGGGCGTGACCGAGGCATCCGGCAGCGCGCTGCCCCGCAGCCGCCGCGGCACGACGAGCGCGAGCACCGACCCGAGCAGTGCGCCGGCGGTGTTCATCAGCAGGTCGTCGACGTCGAACACGCGATACGCGCACGGAAAGACGCCCCACACCCCCGTCAACTGCGTCGTCTCGATCACGAGCGACACCCCGAACCCGACGAGCAGAGCGGTGAGGATGCCTCGACCCGCCAGCACCCGCAGAAAGAAGCCGAGCGGCAGGAACAGCAGCACGTTCAGCGCGAGCTGCAGCACCGCGAAGTCGGTGAGGCTGTGCGCCGAGCGGAGGTCGTCGACGAACGCGAGGACGTCGAGATTCACGCCGGCGCAGCGGTACGTCTCGGCGTCGGGGAGCGGAAGAAGCGTGTACGTCCAGATGGCGAGAAAGTAGACGAGCGCCGCCGCCCAGAGCGCCGCGCGGCCCAGCGTGACCCGCCCGCGACGCCGGTAGCTGACCGCCACGAACGGCACGAACAGCGCCGTGCCGACCAGCACGCCGAGCCCGATCGCGACGCCCGCGGAATACACCTCGTTACCCATGCGTCGATACTTCCAGCCGACCGGATTGCGCGCGCGCGCCGCGGCGCGTAAAGTCGCCCGCCGTGACCGATGACAATCGCACGGACGACCGGGCGGCGACCGAAGAGACCCCGATCGCCAAACGCATCCTCATCGGCGAGCCGCTGACGAACGAGGAACTCGAAGGTCAGCTGCTGCCGAAGAGGATGGCGCTGCCGATCTTCGCCTCCGATGCGCTGTCGTCGGTGGCCTATGCGCCGCAGGAGCTGCTGATGATCCTGCTGATCGGCGGCACGGCGTTCTTGGCGTTCACCCCGTGGGTCGCCGGCGCGGTCGTGGCGCTGCTGATCGTGGTCGTGCTGAGCTACCGCCAGCTGATCAAGGCGTACCCGTCGGGCGGCGGCGACTACGAGGTCGCGCGCACCAACCTCGGCGAGAAGGCGGGTGTCGTCGTCGCGGCGGCGCTGCTCGTCGATTACATCCTGACGGTCGCCGTGTCGGTCGCATCCGGCGTCGACAACATCATCTCGGCCCTCCCCGGCCTCGACCCGTGGCGGGTGGAGCTCGCCGTCGGGTTCGTCGTGCTGATCATCCTCGTGAACCTGCGGGGGGTGCGCGAGGCCTCCAGCGCGTTCGCGATCCCGACCTACGTGTTCATCGCGTCGGTGATGATCATGATCATCGTGGGGCTCATCCGCTGGGCTCTCGGCGACCCGCCCGTCGCCGAGAGCGCGCAGTTCGCCGTCAAGGCCGAAGACCTGAGCCAGGCCGCGGTGATCCTGCTGATCCTGCGCGCCTTCTCGAGTGGATGCTCCGCGCTCACCGGCGTCGAGGCGGTCGCCAACGGCGTGCCCGCCTTCCGCAACCCCAAGGTGCGGAACGCCCAGACGACGCTCGTGCTGATGGGATCGATCGCGATCCTCATGTTCTCGGGGCTGACGCTCCTCGCGCTCGTCGCGGGGGTCCACTACGCCGAGAACCCGTGCCACCTCATCGGGTTCGACTGCCAGGCGGCGGTGCAGCCGAGCCTCATGGCGCAGGTCGCCGCCGCGACGTTCGGCGGCGGCAGCATCCTCTTCTTCGTCGTACAGGCGGCGACGGCGTGCGTGCTGCTGCTCGCGGCCAACACCGCGTTCAACGGGTTCCCGCTGCTCGGCTCGGTGCTCGCCCGCGACGGCTACGCCCCGAAGGCCCTCAACACGCGTGGCGACCGGCTCGTGTACTCGAACGGCATGATCATCCTGGGGCTCGCCGCCGTGCTCGTGCTGATCCTCTTCCAGGCGAAGCTCACGACCCTGATCCAGCTGTACATCATCGGCGTGTTCGTGTCGTTCTCGCTCGGCCAGATCGGCATGGTCAGGCACTGGCGGCGCGAGCTGCGACTGCTCGCCCGCGGCACATCCGCCACCGCCCTCGCCGCACGCCGCGAGGCGGTGTCGGGCCTCGTCATCAACACGCTCGGCGCGACCTTCACCGTCGTCGTGCTCGTGATCGTGACGATCACGAAGTTCACGCACGGGGCATGGCTGGTGTTCCTAGCGATCCCGGTGCTGTCGTTCCTGATGGTCGGCGTGCACCGCTACTACCGCGACGTCGAGCACGAGATCACGATGGACGACGACGTCCACTTCGGGGCGTCGGGCGACGTCGCGATCGTGCTCGTCGGCAAGCTGCAGAAGCCCGTCGCGAAGGCACTCGACTACGCCCTCGCCGCCAAGCACGACAAGACCCTCGCCGTGCACATCGCCGTCACCGCCGACGAGGCCCGAGAGGTGCAGGAAGAGTGGGAATACCACCACATGCCGGTGCCGCTGCTCGTCATCGAGTCACCCTACCGGCAGTACGCAGCGCCGCTCGCCCAGTTCATCAACCAGTACCGCGAGAAGCACGGGTCGTCGGTCGTGACGGTCTACCTGCCGCAGTACATCGTCGGGCACTGGTGGGAGACCTTCCTGCACAACCGCCGCGCCCGGCGCATCGCGCAGCAGCTCATGCTCGTCCACGGCGTGCAGATCACGCTCGTGCCGTGGCTGCTCGACTCGTCGGAGGTCATCTACGGCCGCCGCTCGCGCCCGCTGCCGGGCGACGACCGCGCGGGGCGGATCACCTCGTACGGGCTTGTCGCACACACCGACGACGACGACGAGGCGTAGCGCCGCGGCATCCGGGGGCGCGGCGCTTTCCTGGGGGCGCTGCTGTTTCCTGGGCGCGCGGCTGTTTCCTGCGCACGCTGCGCATCTTTCGACAGCGCGCGCAGGAATCGGCAGCGCGGGCTGCCCGCGGAGCCAGGTGAGACGCCAGCCAGGTGAGACCCCCGCCAACCCCGGCCAGACCCCCGCCACCCGGCCGACCCCGCCCGCGCGGTGGGGCGTAGCCTAGAGGGGTGAGCATCCCGGCAGCCCAGACGACCGCGCCTGCGACGACCGACCCGCTCGACGCGGCCGCGCTGCGCGAGGATTTCCCGATCCTCGGCGAGCAGGTCAACGGGCACCGGCTGGTGTACCTCGACTCGGGCGCGACGAGCCAGCGCCCGCTCGCGGTGCTCGACGCCGAGCGCGACTTCCTCACGCACACGAACGCGGCCGTGCACCGCGGCGCGCACACCCTCGCCGCCGAGGCGACCGACCTGTTCGAAGACGCCCGGGCCACCGTCGCGGGCTTCGTGGGCGCCGAGCCCGAACAACTGGTGTGGACGAGCGGCGCGACGATGGGCCTGAACCTCGTCGCCTACTCGATCGGCAACGCCTCGGTCGGGCGCGGCGCACCGGCATCCACCGCTCTCGCGCTTCGCCCGGGCGACGAGATCGTGACGACCGCGATCGAGCACCACGCGAACCTCATCCCCTGGCAAGAGCTCGCGGCGCGCACGGGCGCGGTGCTGCGACACATTCCCGTGCTCGACGACGGCACGCTCGACCTCGACGTCGCGTCCGAGCTCATCGGCGAGCGCACCCGCGTCGTCGCGTTCACCCACGTGTCGAACGTGCTCGGCATCGTCAATCCCGTCGAGCGACTCATCGCGCTCGCGAAGGACGTCGGCGCCGTGACGGTGATGGATGCCTGCCAGTCGGCCCCGCACCTGCCGCTCGACCTGCCCGCGCTGGGCGTCGACCTCGCCGCCTTCAGCAGCCACAAGATGATGGGACCCTACGGCGTCGGCGGTCTCTACGGCCGCGCCGAGGTGCTCGAGTCGATGCCGCCCTTCCTCACCGGCGGATCGATGATCACGACGGTCACCCTCGACGGCGCCGAGTACCTGCCCCCGCCGCAGCGGTTCGAGGCCGGCACGCAGCCGATCGGGCCCGCCATCGGGCTCGCGGCGGCGGTGCGCTACCTCGACGGCATCGGGCTCGAGCGCATCCACGCCCACGAGCGCATGCTGGCGGAGCGCATCCGCGCGGGGCTCGTCGAGATCCCCGGCATCCGTCTCCTGGGCGACGCCGCCGGCGTCGAGCGGGTCGGACTGTGGTCGTTCGACGTCGAGGGCGTGCACGCGCATGACGCGGGCCAGTTCCTCGACGCCCGCGGCATCGCGGTGCGCGTCGGCCACCACTGCGCCGCCCCGCTGCACACCCGCTACGGCGTCACCGCATCGGTGCGCGCCTCGACAGCGCTGTACAACACCCCCGATGATGTGGATGTCTTCCTCGATGCCGTCAGCGGCATCCGTCCCTATTTCGGAGTCTGAGAACATGAACGAGCTCGACGCGCTCTACCGCGAGCTGATCCTGGATCACTCGAAGCACCCGCAGCACTTCGGGTTGGACGGCCCCTCGACGAGCTCGGGGACCGAGGGCTCGGGGACGGTCGGCGAGTCGTACCAGAAGAACCCCGTCTGCGGCGACGAGATCACCCTGCGCGCCCGCGTCGACGGCGAGACCGTGACCGACGTGGTGTGGGAGGGTCGCGGCTGCTCGATCTCGCAGGCCTCGGCATCCATGCTCGCCGACCTCGTCGCGGACGAGGGCCTCAGCCGCACCGAGACGGTGGCGCTCATCGAGGGTTTCCGCGAGGCGCTGCGCTCGCGCGGGCAGCTCGAGCTCGATGAGGACGTCTACGGCGACGCGGCAGCCCTGTCGGGCGTCTCGAAGTTCTCGGCTCGGGTGAAGTGCGCGATGCTCGCCTGGGTCGCGCTCGAGGATGCGATCGCGAAGGCATGAGTCACGCCGAGGCCCAGACCCATCTGCCCCACGTCGTCATCATCGGGGGAGGCTTCGCCGGCGTCAGCGCAGCGCGAGCGCTCCGCCGCGCTCCCGTGCGCGTGACCCTCGTCGACCGGCGCATCTACAACACGTTCCAGCCGTTGCTCTACCAGGTCGCCACGGGCGGCCTGAACCCGGGCGACGTGACCCACTTCCTGCGGAGCCTGCGCACCCAGCAGCCGAATCTCGACATCGTGCACGAGCACCTCATGGAGATCGACACGGATGCCCGTACCGTGCGCCTGCTCGACGGGCAGGAGATGCCCTACGACTACCTGCTGATCGCGAACGGCGTGACCACCGCCTACCACGGCACGCCCGGCGCGAAGGAGAACTCGTTCGCCGTGTACTCGCGGTCGCAGGCGATCGCGATCCGCGACACGCTGTTCACCCGCCTCGAGCGCGCCGCCGTGAAGCCCGGCCGCGACAAGGGCCTGTCGGTCGTCGTGATCGGCGGCGGCCCCACCGGCGTCGAGATGGCGGGAGCCCTGGCGGAGCTGCGCGACCAGGGCCTGGAGCCGGCCTACCCCGAGCTCAAGGGCGACGCGTTCCGCATCACGCTCGTGCAGCGCAGCGAGATCCTGAAGCCGTTCCTGCCGAAGCTGCGCACCTACGCGCAGAAGCAGCTGCAGCGGCGCGACGTGACCGTGCGGCTCGGCGCGGGCGTCGAAGAGGTGTGCCCCGACTCGGTTCGGCTCTCAGACGGCGAGGTGCTGCCGTCCGACCTCACGATCTGGGCGACCGGCGTCGCGCCGCACGAAGAGGTACGCGAGTGGAGCCTGCCGCTCGACGACGGCGACCGCATCAAAGTGGGAGCCGACCTGCAGGTCGAGGGGCTGCCCGGTGTGTTCGCCGCGGGAGATGTCGCGATCACCCCGCAAGATCTGCCCCAGCTCGCCCAGCCGGCGATCCAGGGCGGCGCGCACGTGGCCCGGCAGATCCAGCGCCTGCTCGCCGGCGAGGCGACCGAGCCCTTCGAGTACTACGACAAGGGCCAGCTCGCGATCATCGGGCGCCGCTCGGCGGTCGGCGAAGTGCCCGGGATCGCGAACCTGCCGGTGCTCCACAGCCTCGGCATCCTGCAGCGCGTGCCGCTGCTGCGCCGCATCGTGCCGCTCATCGGCCGGCCCGCCTGGTTCGTGTGGCTGTTCGTGCACATCTCGAGCCTGCTCGGCCCGCGCACCAAGCTGCAGGTCATGGTGGGGCTCGTCGCCCGCTACGGCCCGCGCCTGCACCGCGCGCCCGTGCCGATCGTCGGCGACGTGCCCGCCATCCGGCCGTCCAAGGCGCAGCGCCGCAAGCTGTCGCCCGCCGAGCGCGAGGCGGTCGACGCGGCCGCCGCCGAAGACGCCGGCTGAACCCCGCCGGGGTCACGCCACCTCTGCCCCGCCCCGCCGACGCCGCACGGGGCAGAGACGACGTGAGCGTGAGCAACCCGTGAGGGCACCCGCGGCAGCCGTATGGAAAGCGTGAGGACGCCCGGCGCCGACCCGCCGCGGGAGTTGTATCGGATGCCGTGATCGACATCATCTACCTCCTCGTGACGCTCGCCCTGTTCGGGCTCGTCGCGCTCATCGCGCGGGGGGTGGAGAAGCTCAGATGATCTTCTTCTCCTTCCTCGCCGCCGCCCTCGGCGTCGCCACCATCGTGTACCTCGTGGTCGCGCTCGTGAAAGCCGAGCGCTTCTGATGACGGGCACTGACAGCGCTTCGATCTGGGCGGGCGTCCTGCAGATCGCCACGGTCGTCCTCGCCCTCGTGCTCCTCTACCGCCCCCTCGGCGACTGGATGGCGCGCGTGTTCACGAGCCCGCACGACTCGCGCGCCGAGCGCGGCATCTACTGCGTGATCGGGGTGGATGCCACGGCCGAGCAGACCTGGCAGGCCTACACCCGCGGGGTGCTGCTGTTCTCGCTCGCCGGGGTCGTCTTCGTCTACCTGCTGCAGCGCCTGCAGGCGTTCCTGCCGTACTCGCTCGGCCTTCCCGCGGTGCCGGAGGGGCTCGCGTTCAACACCGCCGTCTCGTTCGTGACGAACACCAACTGGCAGAGCTACTCCCCCGAGCTCACGATGGGCTACACCGTGCAGTTCGCCGGGCTCGCGGTGCAGAACTTCGTCTCGGCCGCCGTCGGCATCGCGGTCGCGGTCGCGCTCGTGCGCGGCTTCGCCCGGCGCGGCTCGGCGACGATCGGCAACTTCTGGGTCGACCTCGTGCGCGGGCTCGGCCGCATCCTGCTGCCGATCGCCGTCGTCATGGCGGTCGTCCTGATCGCCGGCGGCGTGGTGCAGAACCTGAACGGCTTCACCGAGATCTCGACCGTCACCGGCGGCACGCAGACGATCCCGGGCGGCCCCGTGGCATCCCAGGAGGTCATCAAGGAGCTCGGCACGAACGGCGGCGGCTTCTTCAACGTCAACTCGTCGCACCCGTTCGAGAACCCCACACCGTGGACGAACGTGATCGAGATCCTGCTGATCCTCGCGATCCCGTTCTCGCTGCCCCGCACGTTCGGCCGCATGGTCGGCGACAACCGACAGGGCTACGCGATCGCCGCCGTCATGGCCACGCTGCTGACCGTCTCGCTCGCGCTCGTCACGTGGCTCGAGCTGCGCGCGGGGGGCACCGCGCCGCAGCTGGCCGGCGGCGCGATGGAGGGCAAGGAAGACCGCTTCGGCATCTGGGGCTCGACCCTGTTCGCCACCGCCACCACCGGCACGTCGACCGGCGCGGTCAACTCGATGCACGACTCATACACGGCCCTCGGCGGCATGATGCCGCTTCTCAACATGATGCTCGGCGAGGTCGCCCCCGGCGGCGTCGGCACGGGCCTGTACGGCATGCTCGTGCTCGCCGTGATCGCGGTGTTCGTCGGCGGACTCCTGATCGGCCGCACCCCCGAGTACCTCGGCAAGCGCATCGGACCGCGCGAGATCACCCTCGCAAGCCTGTACATCCTCGTCACCCCGGCGCTCGTCCTCGGCGGCACGGCGCTGAGCTTCGCCATCCCGGCGATCCGCGACGACGTCAGCTCGACGTCGATCTGGAACCCGGGCGTGCACGGCATGACCGAGGTGCTCTACGCCTTCACCTCCGCGGCGAACAACAACGGCTCGGCGTTCGCCGGCCTCACGGCGAACACGCCGTGGCTGAACACGGCGCTCGGGGTCGCGATGCTGCTCGGACGGTTCGTGCCGATCGTGTTCGCCCTCGCCCTCGCGGGCTCGCTCGCGGCACAGGAGAAGGTTCCGACGACCGTCGGCACCCTGCCCACCCACCGGCCGCAGTTCGTCTCGCTCCTCGCCGTCGTCGCGGTCATCGTCACGGCTCTCACCTATTTCCCCGTTCTCACGCTGGGTCCCCTGGCGGAAGGTCTCGTCTGACATGTCTCTCACTCCCACTCCCACGCGCGGATCGCGGACGGATGCCGAGGCATCCACCCCGTCCGACGCACCCGACAGCGACGCGCGTCGCTCCTCGCGCGCGTTCGGCCCCGCCCAGCTCGCGCAGGCGCTGCCCGACGCGCTGCGAAAGCTCAACCCCGCGGCGCTCTGGCGGAACCCCGTGATGTTCCTGGTGTGGGTCGGCGCCGCTCTCACGACCCTCATCGCGATCGCCGAGCCGTTCCTCGGCGGTCCGGAGCAGTCCGGCGGCACGAGCGTGCCGTTCGGGTTCACCTGGGGCATCGCGATCTGGCTGTGGATCACGGTGATCTTCGCGAACCTCGCCGAATCGGTCGCCGAGGGGCGCGGCAAGGCCCAGGCACAGTCGCTGCGCAAGACCCGCACCACCACGAAGGCGCACGTCGTCACCGCGTACGACCCCGCCGTCGACGCGGCGGCGCTGCACTCGCCGACCGCCGGGAAGGCCTCGAGCGAGCTGAACCTCGGCGACGTCGTCGTCGTGACGGCGGGCGAGCTGATCCCCGGCGACGGCGACATCGTGCACGGCATCGCGACCGTCGACGAGTCCGCCATCACCGGCGAGTCGGCGCCGGTCGTGCGCGAATCGGGCGGCGACCGTTCGGCGGTCACGGGCGGCACGCGGGTCCTCAGCGACCGCATCGTCGTCACGATCACCTCGAAGCCCGGGCAGACCTTCGTCGACCGCATGATCGCGCTCGTCGAGGGGGCGTCGCGGCAGAAGACGCCGAACGAGATCGCGCTCGGCATCCTGCTCGCGAGCCTGTCGATCGTGTTCGTGATCGTCGTGCTGACCCTCAACCCGATCGCCTCGTACGCGGCCTCGCCCGTCTCGGTTCCGGTGCTCGTGGCGCTGCTCGTCTGCCTCATCCCGACGACGATCGGGGCGCTGCTGTCGGCGATCGGCATCGCGGGCATGGACCGGCTCGTGCAGCACAACGTGCTCGCCATGTCGGGGCGCGCCGTCGAGGCCGCCGGCGACGTGTCGACCCTGCTGCTCGACAAGACCGGCACGATCACGTACGGCAACCGGCAGGCGACCGAGTTCGTCGCGCTGTCGGGGGTGGATGCCTCAGAGCTCGCCCGCGCGGCCGCGCTGTCGTCGCTCGCCGACCCCACGCCCGAGGGCGTGTCGATCGTCGATCTCGCGACCCGTGAGGGCGTGCACGTCGAGGCGCCCGCCGGGTCGACCGCTGTGCCGTTCACCGCGCAGACCCGCATGAGCGGGGTCGACCTCGCCGACGGGGCGCAGGTGCGGAAGGGCGCGGCATCCGCCGTTCTGTCGTGGCTGGACGCCGAGGGCGTCGCGCTGCCGGAGAGCCTGCGTGCAGAACTCCTTCGATCCGTCGACGGCATCGCTCAGAACGGCGGAACTCCGCTGGTGGTTGCGACCCTGACCCCACGGATCGAAGGAGTTCTGCACGCGCCGGCGGGGAGCGTCCTCGGCGTCGTGCATCTGAAGGACATCGTCAAGACCGGGCTGCGCGAGCGGTTCGACGAGCTGCGGGCGATGGGCATCCGCACCGTGATGATCACGGGTGACAACCCGCTCACGGCCGCCGCGATCGCGAAGGAAGCGGGGGTCGACGACTTCCTCGCCGAGGCGACGCCGGAGGACAAGCTCGCGCTCATCCAGCGGGAGCAGCAGGGCGGCAATCTCGTCGCGATGACCGGCGACGGCACGAACGACGCGCCCGCGCTCGCGCAGGCCGACGTCGGCGTCGCGATGAACACGGGCACGTCGGCGGCGAAAGAGGCCGGCAACATGGTCGACCTCGACTCCGACCCGACGAAGCTCATCGACATCGTGCGCATCGGCAAGCAGTTGCTCATCACCCGCGGCGCGCTCACCACGTTCTCGCTCGCGAACGACATCGCGAAGTACTTCGCGATCATCCCGGCGATGTTCATGGGGGTCTTCCCGGGCCTTGCTGCGCTGAACATCATGGGGCTGCACTCACCGGCATCCGCCGTCACGAGCGCGATCATCTTCAACGCCGTCGTCATCGTCTTCCTCATCCCGCTGGCCCTGCGCGGCGTGAAATACCGCGCGCAGAGCGCGTCGAAGACGCTCAGCCGCAACCTGCTGATCTACGGGGTCGGCGGCGTCATCGCCCCCTTCGTCGGCATCAAGCTGATCGACCTCGTCGTCAGCCTCATCCCCGGTTTCTGACCCCCGTCTCGGCATCCTCGAAAGAAGACTCATCATGTCCACCACCCGCGCCACCCTGCGCACCACCGGCGTCGCGTTCCGTGCGATGCTCGTCGCGACCCTCGTGCTCGGCGTCGCGTACACCTTGTTCATCACCCTCGTCGGCCAGCTCGTGCTGCCGTGGCAGGCGAACGGGTCGCCCGTGAAGAACGGTGCCGGCGCGGTCGTCGGGTCGTCCCTCATCGGCCAGCCGTTCACCGATGCTGACGGCGTCGCGCTGCCCGAGTACTTCCAGTCCCGGCCCTCCGCCGCGGGCGACGGCTACGACGGCGGCGCCTCGAGCGGCTCGAACTGGGGCCCCGAGAACGCCGACCTCATCACCGCGATCGGCGAGCGCCGCGCCGCGGTGGCCGCGCTGGAGGGGGTTCCCGAGAGCGCCGCGCCCGCCGATGCGGTCACCGCCTCGTCGTCGGGCCTCGACCCGCACATCTCGGTCGCCTACGCCGACCTGCAGATCGCGCGGGTGGCCGACGCGCGCGGACTCACCGATCGTCAGGTGGCCGACCTCGTCGCCGCGCACACGACGGGTCGCGACCTCGGCTATCTCGGCGAGCCGCGCGTGAACGTCGTCGAGCTGAACCTCGCCCTCGACGAGCTCGCGCGCTGACCTCGGGTGCGCGGCCTAGGGTGAACGCATGAGACGCGGACGGCTGCGGGTGCTGCTGGGCGCCGCCCCCGGCGTCGGCAAGACGTACGAGATGCTCGAAGAGGGCCGGCGGCTGCGCGAGAGCGGCACCGACGTCGTGGTTGCCGTCGTCGAGACGCACGGCCGGGCCGCGACCGCCGCTCTCGTCGAAGGGCTTCCGGTCATCCCACGACGCCGGGTCAGCCACCGCGGCGTCGAGCTCGACGAGATGGATCTCGACGCCGTCCTCGCCCGCGCCCCGCAGCTCGCGCTCGTCGACGAGCTCGCTCACACGAACGCCCCGGGCTCGCGGCACGAGAAGCGCTGGCAGGACGTCGAAGAGCTGTTGGATGCCGGGGTCGACGTCATCACGACGGTCAACGTGCAGCACATCGAGTCGGTCGGCGGCGTCGCCCTGCAGATCACGGGCGTCCCCCAGCGCGAGACCGTGCCCGACGCGGTCGTCCGCGCGGCCGACCAGATCGAGGTCGTCGACCTCGCCCCGCAGGCGCTGCGGGACCGCCTCGCCGCCGGATACGTCTACCCCGCCGAACGGATCGATGCGGCGCTGTCGAACTACTTCCGCCTCGGCAACCTCACGGCGTTGCGTGAACTGGCCCTGCTGTGGCTCGCCGACGAGGTCGACTCGGCGCTCAACACCTACCGCGCCGAGCAGGGCATCACCGGCAGCTGGCAGGCGCGCGAGCGCGTGGTCGTCGCCCTCACCGGCGGGCCCGAGGGCGAGACGCTGCTGCGCCGCGGCGCCCGCATCGCCGCGCGCTCGGCGGGCGGCGAGCTGCTGGCCGTGCACGTCACGACGCAGGACGGCCTGCGCACCGAGAGCCCCGGCGCCCTCGCCGCGCAGCGCGCCCTCGTCGAGCAGCTCGGCGGCAGCTATCACCAGGTCGTCGGCGCCGACGTGCCGCGGACGCTCGTCGAGTTCGCCCGTTCGGTGAACGCGTCGCAGCTCGTCATCGGGGTGAGTCGGCGCAGCCGCCTGCTCGCGGCGCTCACGGGGCCGGGCATCGGCTCGACCGTGATCCGCGAGTCGGGCGACATCGATGTGCACATGGTCACCCACTCGGCCGCGGGCGGGCGCGCGGCCCTGCCCCGGCTGGTCGGCACGGCGCTGAGCGCCCGGCGCCGGATCGCGGGCTTCGCCCTCGCCCTCGTCGGCGGTCCGCTGCTGACGTGGCTGCTCACCGCGTTTCGCACCGACGAGACCATCACGACCGACGTGCTCGGCTACCAGCTGCTCGTCGTGCTCGTGGCCCTGGTCGGCGGCATCTGGCCGGCGGTGTTCGCCGCCGTGATGTCGGGGCTCACCCTCGACTACTTCTTCGTGCGGCCGTTCTACACGATCACCGTCGCGGACCCGCGGCACGCGTGGGCGCTCGTCCTCTACGTCGTCATCGCCCTGCTCGTGAGCCTCGTCGTCGACCGGTCCGCTCGCGCGACGCGTCTCGCGAGGCGCCGCGCCGCCGAGTCGGAGCTGCTCGCGACCGTCGCCGGCAGCGTGCTGCGCGGGCAGGGGGCGCTGCCGGCCCTCGTGACGCGCACGCGCGAGGCCTTTTCGCTCGCCGGAGTGCGTCTCATCGTCGACGGCGAGACCGTCGCGGCCGACGGCGAGCCCCTGCCGGAGGCGACCTCGGCGACCTCGACCGCAGATGTGACCGCCACCGAGGTCCCCGTCGGGCCGGGTGCGGTGCTCGAACTGCACGGCGGCCCGCTGGATGCCTCGGAGCGCCGGCTGCTGCAGGTCATCGTCACGCAGCTCGAGGGCGCGCTCGATCAGCGCCGCCTCGAGCAGACCGCGCAGGCCGCCGACGTGCTCGCGCAGGCCGACCAGGTGCGCAGCGCCCTGCTGTCGGCGGTGAGCCACGACCTGCGCCGCCCCCTCGCGGCCGCGGTCGCCGCCGTCGGGGGCCTGAGAGCGGCGGGGCTGAGCCTCTCGGCATCCGACCGCGAAGAGCTGCTCGCGACCGCCGACGAGAGCCTCACGACCCTCACCCGCCTCGTCACCGACCTGCTCGACGTCTCGCGGGTCGAGGCGGGGGTGCTCGCCGTGTCGCTCGCCGACGTGGATGCCGCGGCTGTCGTCATAGCATCCATCGACGAGCTCGCCCTCGGGCCCGCCGACATCGACCTCGCGCTCGACGACGACCTGCCGGCGCTGCGGGCCGACCCGGTGCTGCTGCAGCGGGTACTCGTGAACGTGCTCGCGAACGCCGTGCGCTACGAACCGACGGGGTCGTCTCGGGTGAGGCTCACGACGAGCCGCCTGGGCGAGCGGGCGCAGATCCGCGTGATCGACCACGGTCCGGGGCTGCCGCCCGAACGGCGGAGTGAGGCGTTCTCGCCGTTCCAGCGGCTCGGCGACACCGACAACACGACGGGGCTCGGCCTCGGCCTCGCCCTCTCGCGCGGCTTCGCCGAGGGGATGGGCGGCGCCCTCACCCCCGAAGACACCCCCGGCGGCGGACTGACGATGGTGATCGAGCTGCCGATCGCCGACGGGGCCGGTCCTGCGCCCGCCGCCGGCGCCGCCGCGCCCACTGCCGAAGGAGCCGACGCGTGAAGATCCTCATCGCCGACGACGATCCGCAGCTCGTGCGGGCGCTGCGGATCACCCTCGCCGCGCACGGGTACGAGGTCATCGCCGCACCCGACGGCGCCGCGGCGGTGACCCTGGCGGCGCAGGCGCACCCCGACATCATCCTGCTCGATCTCGGCATGCCGCATCTCGACGGCATCCGCGTGATCGAGGCGCTGCGCGGGTGGACCGATGCCCCGATCATCGTCGTGTCGGGGCGCACCGGCTCGGCCGACAAGGTCGATGCGCTGGATGCCGGGGCCGACGACTACGTGACGAAGCCCTTTCAGATCGACGAGCTGCTCGCGCGGCTGCGGGCCCTCGCCCGGCGTTCCGCCCCGGCATCCACCGGCGGCTCCGACCCCGTCGTGCGGTTCGGCGATGTGACGGTCGACCTCGCCGCGAAGCTCGTGACGCGGGCCGGGGCCCCCGTGCATCTGACGCCCACCGAGTGGCGCATGCTGGAGTTCCTCGCGCGGCACCCCGGCGCGCTCGTCACGCGCCAGACCCTGCTGAAGGACATCTGGGGCACCGAGCAGGTCGCCGACACCGGCTACCTGCGGCTCTACATGTCGCAGCTGCGCAAGAAGCTCGAGCTCGATCCCTCGGCCCCGCGGCACCTGCTCACCGAGTCGGGCATGGGCTATCGCCTCGTGCTGGGCTGAGGCGCGCCGCGGCCCCGCGCTCCGCCGCGTGCCCGCCCTGCGCTGCCACGCCTCCTACGACGCCGCCGCCACAGCCTCCTCGAGCCGTGTATAGCTGGCCTCCATGCCCTCGATCATGCCGGTGGCGAGGATCATGTCGCGTGTCTCGGCGTCGGGGTACTCGATGAGGAGCGTCAGCAGCGTGGCGCCGTCCTCCTCGTACAGCTGCAGATCGTTCAGGGTCGACGGCCCCGGCATGCCGATCATCTTCTCGGTCGTGACGGCGCGCCACGTCGGTTCGCTGAGCACCGTCTCGCCCTCGAATCCGAAGCGGGATGCCTCGTCATCGCCCTGCTGCCACACGTAGCGATAGGTGTCGCCGACCTCGCACTCGATCATCTGCCAGCCGTCGGGGCCGAGCAGCCACGTCTTCAGCAGTTCGGGTTCGTGGTGCGCACGCCAGACGAGATCGTGGGGGCCTTCGATGAGGCGCGTGATGCGCACGTGCTGGTCGTCGAGGATCTCGGTGCGCGTCCCCGTGCCCTGCGCATATTCCCGCAAGGACATGAGCACGGCGTCGAGCTGATCCATCGCCATGCGCGTGCCCTCGACGGCGCCCATCGCGACGACCTGCTCGAGCGCTTCGGCCGAGGCGAAGTACGACGTGGTGGTCAGGCGCGACCCGGCATCCGTGGTCTCGAAGGTGAACACCATGCGCGTCGTCGGCAGCGAATCGATCTTGTCGCCGTCGGCGTCGGCGTCGGCGTCGGCGAACGAGTCGAGCACTTCGAACGACCGGCCGTCGTCGACGTTCAGCACCTCCCACATCCCGCCTGCGCGCTCACCGTGCGGGCCGGAACGCCTTCCAGAGCCGGTCGACGGATGCCGAGGCATCCGCCACCACCGTCATCGTGAGGTTCTCTACGTCGGTCGTGATGTCGGTGACGGGCATGTCGCTCTCCTTGCCTTCAGTCGGTCCCCGAGGCCGTCGAGGGGCTCGAGCTTTCTCGTTCGGTCCCCGAGCTTGTCGAGGGGTCGGCCAGCAGCGCATCGAGTCGACCGATGCGTGCTCGCCAGAGGTCTTCGTAGCGCACCAGCAGGGCGCGGGCTCGGGCGATCATGTCGGGATCGGCGCGAACGAGGCGCTCTCGCCCCTCGGCACGCTTGACGATGAGCCCCGCCGCCTCGAGCACGGCAACGTGCTTCTGCACCGCCGCGAACGACATGTCGTAATCCGCGGCGAGCGCCGAGATCGACCGCTCCTCGGCGAGGGTCCGGCACAAGATGTCGCGCCGGGTCGACGCCGCCAGGGCGTGGAACACGCGGTCGGTGTCATCGTCGCTCAGTTCGATTTGCACAACCATTTGGTTGCACGTTAGGCCCGTCGGGGTCGCATGTCAACCCCTCCGTGTCGGAGCCGCCCGTGTCAATCCCCCTGGCCCGCGTCGGCGGCCGCGGGTAATGTCGCGGATGTGGGCCGAACCCGGCGCACGATCCGACGCTGCAGACCCTGGGAGGCCTCCATGAGCATCAACGACGACGACATCACCACCAGCGGCCCGGCCGGCGGCGCTGGTGGCGAGGGCCCCGCGGACGGCGGCGCCAACCCGAACGGCCACGACGGCGGCGCCGACGGTTCGGCCTCGGCGGGCGAGGGCCCGGCGGACGGCGGAGCGAACCCCGGCGGCCACGACGGCGGCGCCGATGGATCGGCCTCGGCCGGTGAAGGCCCCGCCGACGGCGGCGCCAACCCGAACGGACACGACGGCGGTGCGGACGGCTCTGCGTGAGCTCGCCTGACGAGGGCGGGTCGCGCGAGCGGCCCGCCCTCACCCGGCTCACGGGCATCGCCGGCAAGTCCTTCGCCGACGAGTACTGGGGCGAGAAGCCCCTGCTGACTCGTGCACGCGACGCCTTCGGAGACCTCTTCAGCGCCGACGCGGTCGATGAGCTGGTCGCAGATCGCGGGCTGCGCACGCCCTTCGTCCGCATGGCGCACGAGGGGTCGGTGCTCTCGTCGTCGTCGTTCACGTCGTCGGGCGGGTTCGGCGCCGAGATCGGCGATCAGCTCGACTCCGCGAAGGTGCTGCGCGAGTTCGCCGGCGGTGCGAGCCTCGTGTTGCAGGGGCTCCACCGCACGTGGGCGCCGATCGCGACGTTCACGCGTCAGCTCGTGGCCGATCTCGGGCACCCCGCGCAGGTGAACGCGTACATCACCCCGGCATCCTCCCGCGGCTTCGACCCGCACTATGACACGCACGACGTGTTCGTCATCCAGATCGCGGGCGAGAAGCGCTGGACGATCCACGAGCCCGTCCACGAGCATCCGCTCGCCGATCAGCCCTGGACCGCCCACCGCGACGCGGTCGCCACCCGGGCCCGCGAGACCCCGACGATCGACGCGACGTTCGCACCCGGCGATGTGCTCTACCTGCCGCGAGGGTGGATCCATTCCGCCGTCGCGCAGGGCGGCACCTCGATCCATCTGACGATCGGGGTGCGGGCAGCGACGCGGTTCGACGTGCTGCAGCGCCTGCTCGCCCACGCCGGCGACGATCCCGAGCTGCGCCGCCCGCTCGCGCTCGGCGTGGACCATCTCGCGCCGTCCTTCCAGGCGGAGATCGACGCGACCGTCGCCGCCGCAACGGCGCTGCTCGAGCGGGTGGATGCCGGTGACGTCGGCTCCGCGATGGAGCGATCCTTCGAGGGCACGACCCGGCCGGCCCCGGTGCGTCCGCTCGCGACGGCGGAGCTTCTCGCCGACCTGGCGCCGGCCACGCGCGTCGGCTGGCGCGACGGGCTGCCCGCGCACGTGCGCGACGACGCCGACCGCGTGCACATCGTGCTGCCCGACCGCACGATCGCACTTCCCGCCGAGGCGAGTGCGGCGATCCACGCGCTCACGCTCGCCGATCAGGCCGCGGGCGACCTTCCGGGGCTCGACCTCGCGTCGTCGCTCGTGGTGTCGCGTCGCCTGCTGCGCGAGGCGGTGCTCGTCGCCCGATGAGCGCGACCGCGCTGCCGCCGACCGGGCTGCCGGAGCGGCCCCAGGGCGCTCCGACGCCGCATGCCCGCGAG
>NZ_JAAGRY010000044.1 GCF_015707995.1 Microbacterium paulum | reverse complement strand
CGCCGGCGCCGCACCCGCCGGTCGAACGGCGCCCGCCCCCGAGAAGGCCGTCGACGCGGCGGCCCCGGCCTCGGGTGCCGCCCGGACCCCGCAGACCCTCGACGCGCTGTTCGATTCCTCGCACGATGACGACGCGCACGCCCGCGCCGCGCGACACCACCGCGACCGTCGAAAGGGGCGCATCGCCGGCTGGGTGATCTTCGGCGTCGTGCTGGCGCTCCTCGGCGGCATCGTCGGCGGCGGTTTCGCGGTGTGGAACACCTACGAATCGCAGATCCGCTCGTTCATGGGCTGGGAAGAGCCGAAGGACTACGACGCGGGCCTCGCCGAAGGTCAGGCGCAGGTCACGATCGTCTCGGGCGACACGGGATCGTCGATCTCGCAGACGCTGTACGACGCGGGCGTCACGAAGACCCCCGACGCGTTCTACGACTACCTGATCTCGGCGGGAAAGAACCCGACCTTCCAGCCCGGGGTATACAACCTGCAGCAGAAGATGGCCTCGGCCGCCGCACTCGAGGCGCTGCTCGACCCCGCGAACAAGGCCGACAACTCGGTGCTCATCACCGAGGGAATGGGCATGAAGGGCGCCGTTTCGGCGATCTCGGCCGGCACGGGTCTCGCCGAAGACGAGATCACCGCGGCCATGGCCGACTACACGCAGTACGGCGTGCCCGCCGAGGCGCCCAGTATCGAGGGTTATCTCTTCCCGGCGACGTACACGTTCGATCCCGGAGTCTCGGCGCACGACGTGATCCAGCGGATGGTCGACGAGACCTTCTCGCGCCTCGACGCGCTCGGGGTCGCCCCGGCCGACCGGTTCCACATCCTCACCCTCGCCGGCCTCGTGCAGAAGGAATCGGGTCCGAGCGAAGAAGACATGCGCAAGATCGCGCGCGTTTTCCTCAACCGGGTCGCCGCCGACATGCCGATGCAGTCCGATGCCACGGTCGCCTATGGCGCCGGCATCACCGGAACGGTCTGGACGACCGATGAGGAACGTGCCGACGCCTCGAACCCGTACAACACGTACGTGCACCTCGGTCTGCCGCCGGGCCCCATCTCGAACCCGGGCGAAGCAGCCATCAAGGCCGCCATCAGCCCCGCCGACGGCACCTGGCTGTACTTCGTCGCGGTGAACCTCGAGACCGGCGAGACGATCTTCTCCGACACGTACGAGGAGCACGAGGTCGCCGTCAAGCAGATGCAGGACTGGTGCGCCGTGCCCGCCAACGCCTCGTACTGCGAGTGACGCGTGGGTGACGCGCCCGCGGAGCGCCTCGCGTTCGAGGTGTGGGGCGACCCGATCGAGCACAGCCTGTCGCCGCGCATCCACCGCGCCGCGTACGCGCGGCTCGGCTGGGACTGGTCGTACGGCCGGCGGCGCGTGGACGGTGAGTCTTTCACCGCCGAGCTCGGTGATCTCGACGATCGCGCGCGGGGACTGTCGCTCACGTTTCCGCTCAAGACCGCGGCTTTCGCCGCGGCCACGACCCGCGACCGCACCGCCGAGCTCACCGGCGCCGTGAACACGCTCGTGCGCTCGGACGGCGCGCTGCACGGCTACAACACCGACGTCGGCGGCCTCGTCGCCGACATCGGTGCGCACGGCTTCGCGCACCTCGACAGCGCACGCATCGTCGGCGCGGGCGCGACGGCGACCTCGGCGCTCGTCGCCCTCGGTGATCTCGGCGCGGAGCGTGTCGAGGTCGTGGCGCGCCGGCCCGCGGCGGCCGCAGGCCTCGTCGACCTCGGCGAGCGGCTCGGCATCGCGGTGACCGTCGCGGCGCCCGGGGCGGTGGCCTCGGCATCCGTGCCCCTCACCGTGTCGACCCTGCCGGGCGGCGCCGCGCTGCCCGACCGCGATGCAGCGATCCTCGCCGAGCGGGGCGGACTGCTGTACGACGTCGTCTACGGCGGATGGCCCACCCCGCTCGCCCTCGCGTGGCAGGCCTCGGGTGCGTCGGCGGTCAACGGCCTCGGCATGCTCGTGCAGCAGGCGGTGCGGCAGATCCGCGCGTTCGCCACCGGTGACGCGGACACGCCGCTCCCCGATGAAGACGCGGTCGTGGACGTCATGCGCTCTGCGCTCATGGGAGACTAGACGGATGCTCCGCGTGCTCACGGCCGGCGAATCGCACGGCCCCGAACTCGTCGCCTTCATGGAGGGTCTGCCTGCCGGCGTGCCCATTTCGCGTGCCGCGATCCAGCAAGACCTCGCCCGCCGCAAGCTCGGCTACGGCCGCGGGTCGCGGATGAAGTTCGAAGAAGACGAACTGACGATCTCGGCCGGCGTCCGGCACGGGTTCTCGATCGGCAGCCCCATCGCGCTGCGCGTCGGCAACACCGAATGGCCGAAGTGGACCGAGGTGATGAGCGCCGAACCGGTCGAACTCACCGAGATGTCGCGCGGCCGCGGCGCCGCGCTCACGCGCCCGCGCCCGGGCCACGCCGACCTCGTCGGCATGCAGAAGTACGGCTTCGACGAGGCGCGGCCGATCCTCGAGCGCGCGAGCGCCCGCGAGACGGCGGCGCGGGTCGCGCTCGGCGCGATCGCCCGGTCGTTCCTCAGTGAGCTCGGCGTCCGGCTCGTCAGCCACACGCTGTCGATCGGTCCCGTGCGCGTTCCCGACGGTGCGCCGCTGCCGACCCCCGACGACGTCGATGCGCTGGATGCCGATCCGCTGCGCTGCTTCGACGCCGAGACCTCCGCGGCGATGGTGACCGAGGTCGACGCCGCCAAGAAGGACGGCGACACCCTCGGCGGCATCGTCGAGGTGCTCGCCTACGGTGTGCCGCCGGGGCTCGGATCGCACGTGCAGTGGGACCGCCGGCTCGACGGCCGCCTCGCGCAGGCGCTCATGTCGATCCAGGCGATCAAGGGCGTCGAGGTGGGTGACGGCTTCGAGACCACCCGCCGTCGTGGCTCGGCCGCCCACGACGAGCTTTTCGCGGCGAGCGAGGGCATCACCCGCGCTTCGGATCGCGCCGGCGGCACCGAGGGCGGCATGTCCACGGGCACCGTGCTGCGCGTCCGCGCCGGCATGAAGCCGATCGCGACCGTGCCGCACGCGCTGCGAACGATCGACGTCGCCACGGGCGACGCCGCGACCGCGCACCACCAGCGCTCCGACGTGTGCGCCGTGCCGGCCGCGGGCGTCGTGGCCGAGGCGATGGTCGCGATCGTGCTCGCCGAGGCCGTGCTCGAGAAGTTCGGCGGCGACGCCCTCGCAGAGACGCGCCGCAACCTCGAGAGTTACCTGGCAGCGATTCCCGAGGGCCTGCACACGGCGCCGGGCAGCGACGCCGCGCTGGCATGAGCGCGCGGGCGATCGTGCTGATCGGTCCGATGGGGGCCGGTAAGACGAGCGTCGGGCGCCGCGTCGCGCGCGCACTGGAAGTCCCGTTCGCCGACACCGACAAACTCGTCGTGCGCGATCACGGGCCGATCCCCGAGCTGTTCGCCCGCCACGGCGAGGGCTACTTCCGCGCGCTCGAACGCGACGCGGTGGCCGAAGCGCTCGAGCGCGGCGGCGTGGTGGCACTCGGTGGCGGTGCCGTGCTCGACGCCGGCACGCGCGATCGGCTGCGCGCGCATCGCGTCGTGCTGCTCACCGTGGCGCCGCACGTCGTCGGCTCGCGCCTCGGCGGGGGAGACCGCCCGCTCCTCGCGGGCGAAGACCCCGTGCAGCGGTGGAACCGCATCTACGACGAGCGCCGCCCCGTCTACGAAGAGGTCGCCGACCTCGCCCTCGACACCTCGACCGGCCCGATGGCCGACGTCGTCGACCGGATCGTCGCCTGGGTGCGCGCCGACGAGCCCGCCCCGGCATCCATGGAAGAGACCTCATGACCTCGCAGCCACCCGCACCCGCCTCCGACTCCGCCCCCGGAGAGGCGACGGTCATCACCGTCGGCGGCGAGCAGCCCTACGACATCACGATCGGGCGAGACATCCTCCCGCTCGTCGCCGCGGCGCTGCCCGCGGCATCCACCAAAGTCCTCGTCGTGCACCCGCCCACGCTCGCCGCGAAGGCGACCGAACTTCGGACGCTCCTGCAAGAGGCGAGCGGGCGCCAGGTGCTGCTCGCCGAGATCCCCGATGCCGAGACCGGCAAGCGCGTCGAGGTCGCCGCCTTCTGCTGGCAGGTGATGGGGCAGGCCGACTTCACCCGCACCGACGCGGTCGTCGGCTTCGGCGGCGGTGCCGTCACCGACCTCGCCGGCTTCGTCGCGGCGACGTGGCTGCGCGGCGTCGCGGTCGTGCAGGTTCCCACGACGGTGCTCGGCATGGTGGATGCCGCGGTGGGCGGCAAGACCGGCATCAACACAAACGAGGGCAAGAACCTCGTCGGTGCGTTCTGGCCGCCGCGCGCCGTCATCTGCGACCTGAGCCTTCTCGACTCGCTGAGCCGCAACGAACGGGTCGCCGGCTTCGCCGAGGTCGTGAAGGCCGGGTTCATCTGGTACCCCGAGATCCTCGACCTGATCGAGGCCGACCCCGAGGCGGCGGTCGATCCGCAGACCCCGGCTTTCCGCCGGTGCATCGAGCTCGCGATCCAGATGAAGGCGCGGGTCGTGGGGGAGGACCTGCGCGAAGCGGGGCTTCGCGAGGTGCTGAACTACGGCCACACGCTCGGCCACGCCATCGAGCACGCCGAGCGCTACCAGTGGCGCCACGGCGCGGCGATCTCGGTCGGCATGATGTTCGCTGCCGAGCTGTCGCGGCTCGCCGGAAGACTGTCGGATGCCTCGGCCGCCCGTCATCGCGCCATCCTCGAGCTGCTCGGGCTTCCGACCAGCTATCGCGCCGGGGCCTTCCGGCAACTGCTGGCGACGATGCAGCGCGACAAGAAGACCCGCGGCGGCATGCTGCGGTTCATCGTGCTCGACGACATCGCCAAGCCCACCGTGCTGCAGGCGCCCGACGAGTCGCTGCTGTTCGCGGCGTATCAAGAGATCGCCGAGTGAGCGCGGCGCCCGCAGCCGGGCCGTTCGTGCGGCGCGTGCGCGCCGACGAGGGGGAGCGGGTGCGGGAGCTGCGGCTGCAGGCGCTGCGCGATCGCGACGCCGCCATCGCCTTTCTCGACACCGCCGAGAACGCCGCACGGCACCCGGCCGCGTTCTGGGCAGACCGCGCCGGCGGTGCGTCGACGGGCACCGCGGCCGCGCAGTTCGTCGCCGAGGACGATGCCGGCCGGTGGGTGGGGACGGCGACCGTTCTTCGCCGTGCCGCGGGCGACGTCGATCATCTCGGGCGTTCGCTCGACGCGGATCGTTCCGATGTGGTGGGTGTCTACCTGACGCCCGAGGCGCGGGGTGCGGGCCTCATCGACGCGCTCCTGACGGCGTGTGCCGACTGGGCGAGAAGCCTCGGCGACGATGCCCTCTTCCTCGACGTGCACTCAGACAATGCCCGCGCCGAAGCGGCCTACGTGCGCAACGGGTTCGTTCGGACGGGACTCGAGATGACGGGACCCATCGGCCCGGAGCGCGAGCTGCGCCGCCCGCTGTGAGAGTGCGGCGATAGGGTGCAGGAGTGACCACGCCTCGCCGCCTGCTGCTCGTCAACGGCCCGAATCTGAACCTGCTCGGCGTACGCGAACCCGCCGTCTACGGGCATGACACCCTCGCCGATGTCGAGCGGACGGTGCGGGATGCCGCGGCCGCACGCGGGTTCGAGGTGACGGCCGTGCAGAGCAACCACGAGGGTGTGCTGATCGATGCGATCCACGAGGCGCGCACGACCTGCGCGGGGATCGTCATCAACCCCGGTGGGCTCACGCATACTTCCGTGATCCTGCGCGACGCGCTGTCGGGGGTCGCTCTGCCGGTCGCCGAGGTGCACATCAGCAACATCGCCGAGCGCGAGGAGTTCCGTCACCACTCCTACGTCGCCGACGTGGCGGTCGTGCACGTCGTCGGCGAGGGAGTGGCCGGCTACGCGCGCGCGACGGCGCTGCTCATCGACGTCATCTCAGGACGCGCCGACGGCTGAGCGGCAGCACGATCCGCGCGCGACGTAAGGGGGTGCCCCCTCGTGCTCGAAGGCGTATACCGTCGCCGCCATGAACATTCGTCGAACCCCCGCGGCTTCGTCGCCTACTACTGCCCGAAGGGTGTGAGCCCGGCGACGCCCGTCACCACCGACGCCGGCGCCGCGGTGAACCTCGACAACACGGCGTACGAGCGCCTGTTCGCCACGCAGAACCCGCCCTACGTCGACACGTGGTACCGCGAGGCAGATCTACGCGCCGCTACCGCCCAGTGACGGATTCACCCGGTTCGGTCCAAACGGACTGAGTGCACTCATTAATGAGTATGATCAATATGTGAGTGAATCGATCTCGCGCCGCGAGCGCAACATGGCCGACAAGAGTCGGCGCATCTTGCTCGCCGCCGCGGAGCTGTTCGACGAACACGGCTACGCCGGTGTCACGACGCAGCAGATCGCCGACCGTGCCGACGTCGCCGCCGGCACTGTATTCCGCTACGCCGACAGCAAGGCCGAGCTGCTGCTCGCGGTGTTCAACGAGCGCCTCGCCGAGGCCGTCGACGCGGGTGCGCGTGCTGCGGCGACGGTCGGTGACCCCGTCGAGGCGGTCGCCGCTCTGTTGCGGCCCCTCCTGCACGCCGCGGCGCTGACGCCCCGAGACACCGCCCTCTACCAGCGCGAACTCTTGTTCGGCGACAGCGCGGCGGGGCGTTACCGGCGCGAGGGCCTGCGCGTGATCGACGACCTCGAGCGGCGTATCGCCGAGATCGTCGCGCCGAGGTCGGCCGCCGCATCGGCCCGGGTCGCGGCCCGCTCGATCTTCGCCGCCACACACATCTTCCTCGTGCAACCGAGCCTGGGGCTCGGTCGCGACGCCGCCGATCTCCGCGCGCAGATCGCGCAGATCGTCGCCGGCGCGCACGCCGAGGCTCATCCCGACGCGGCCACCCCGCCGCGCCCGCACGAGAGTGCATATGAAGGCGGTACCCCGCCAGAAGGAGATCACCATGAGTGACATCACCACCGTCGCCGTGCTGGGCACCGGCGTGCTCGGCTCGCAGATCGCGTTCCAGACCGCATACAGCGGCTTCGACGTGATCGCCTACGACATCAGCGACGAGGCTCTCGCCGCCGCGAAGGAGCGCTTTCAGCGTCTCGTCGCGACCTACAAGGCCGAGGTTCCCGGCGCCGCCCGCGGAAAGGCCGACGAGACCCTCGGTCGGCTGACGCTCACGACCGACCTCGCCGAAGCGGCTCAGGCCGACCTCATCATCGAGGCCGTTCCCGAGATCCTCGACGTCAAGCGCGAGACCTACGAGAAGCTCGCCCAGCTCGCTCCCGCAGAGACCATCTTCGCGACCAACTCCTCGACCCTGCTGCCGAGCGACCTGGTCGAGTGGACCGGTCGCCCGGAGCGCTTCTTGGCGCTGCACTTCGCGAACCGGGTGTGGAAGTTCAACACCGGCGAGGTCATGGGAACGCCCCAGACCGACCCCGCCGTGTTCGATCAGATCGTGCGGTTCGCGGGCGACATCGGCATGGTTCCCATCCCGATTCACAAGGAGAAGGCGGGCTACGTGCTCAACACCCTCCTCGTGCCGCTGCTGAACGCCGCCATGGGGCTCGCCGGCGGCGGCTACGCCGAGGTCGAAGACATCGACTGGACGTGGCGGATCGCCACCGGTGCGCCCATGGGCCCCTTCCAGATCCTCGACATGATCGGTCTGACCACGCCGTACAACATCCTCACCCACGGTCCTTCGGGCGACCCGAAGATCGCCGCGTGGCTCAAGGAGAACTACATCGACAAGGGCCTGCTGGGCGTCGCCACTGGCGAAGGCTTCTACAAGTACGCCTGATCGCTCGACCGGCAGACAGCGGCTGAGCGGGCGGCATCCCGTAGAATCGGGTGTCGGCCGCTCGGCCGCTTCTTCAACGAACGGACATTCCACACTCATGGCATCCACCGCAGACATCCGCAACGGCGTCGTCCTCTCGATCGACGGACAGCTCTGGAGCGTCGTGGAGTTCCAGCACGTCAAGCCCGGCAAGGGCGGCGCGTTCGTGCGCACCAAGCTGAAGAACGTGCTCACCGGCAAGGTCGTCGACCGCACGTTCAACGCCGGCGCGAAGGTCGAGATCGAGAACGTCGACCGCCGTGACTTCACCTACCTCTACAACGACGGCGACAGCTTCGTGTTCATGGACGTCGACAACTACGACCAGCTCTCGGTAGGCGCGGCGACCGTCGGCGACGCGGCGAACTTCCTGCTCGAGAACCAGCAGGTGCAGATCGCGCTGAACAACGAGAACCCGCTCTACGTCGAGCTTCCCGCCTCGGTTGTGCTCGAGATCACCTACACCGAGCCCGGCTTGCAGGGCGACCGCTCGTCGGCCGGCACCAAGCCCGCGACCGTCGAGACCGGCTACGAGATCCAGGTGCCGCTGTTCGTCGAACAGGGCACGAAGGTCAAGGTCGACACCCGCACGGGCGACTACCTCGGCCGCGTCAACTGACCTGCGGCGGCATCTCCCATGAGTGCCCGTTCCAAGGCGCGCAAGCGCGCCCTCGACATCCTCTACCAGTCCGACGTGCGCGGTGACGAGCTCGCGGTGACCCTCGCCGCCGAGGCCAAGCGGGCCGCGGCCGAGCCCGCCCGCGAAGCCTCCTGGCTGTACGCCCGCGAGATCGTCGACGGTGTCATCGACAGCGCCGACGAGATCGACGAGCAGATCGTCACGTACGCCCGCGACTGGAAGCTCGAGCGCATGCCCGCCGTCGACCGCGCGATCCTGCGGATCGGCGTGTGGGAGCTGCTGCACAACGACGAGGTACCTACCGCCGTCGCGATCGACGAGGCGGTGGAACTCGCCAAAGAGTTCTCGACCGACGATTCGGGCTCGTTCGTGCACGGCGTGCTCGCCCGCATCGCACGCGCGGGCTGAGACGCTCACCGCGTGAGCGGATCGCGGGCCCGGCGGCTGCGGCGTCGGAGGGGCGCGGCAGGATGGATGCCATGACTGCGCCCGTCGTGCCCGATGCCGCCGTGCGCGGTGCGGCCTTCGGGCACGCCTACGAGCGCGGGGTCGCCTACGCCTGCAACGGAGCCGTGCGCCGGGTCGCGTGGGACGCGGCGAGCCGCACGCTCACGGGCCTCGTGGCCGGTTCGGCGCGCGAGCTCTATCGCGTGACGATCACGCTGATCCTCGGCACAGAGGTGCGGGTCGCCGCGACGCGGTGCTCGTGCCCGCTGCAGAGCGAGTGCAAGCACGTCGTGGCGACGCTGCTGCGCAGCAACGCCGGCGCCGCCGGCCACGTCATCGCGGGCGGAGGCCCTGTCGCCGCGGGCGGGTCGCCCGCCGGCGGGGTGGGTTCTGGCGTCGACGTCTTGGCGCATGACCGGGACGGTCCCCGCGAGGCAGCGACGTGGCGCTCCGTGCTGCTGCCGTCAGCGCGCACCGATGCGCGCGATCTTGCGCTCGGGGTCGAACTGCGGGTTCGCGAGTCGGCGTCGGCGGCGCACTGGGGTCCGCGGCGGATGCGGCCCGCGATGACCGCCGATCTCCGCGGCGAGCGCGCGGAGCTGAGCGTCGGCTTCCGCCCGCTTGCACGCAGCCTCAGCACGGGCGCCTGGGTACGTTCTGACGTGTCGTGGGACATCATCCGCCGCGATGCGGGCGGCTTTCGCGACGCGCAGCGCCGCTGGTTCATCGAGTTGTACGGCATCGCGCACGATGCGCGGCTGCTGACCGGGCTGCGCGACGACTCCGACTGGGTGACGCTCGACACGGTCACCTCGGCGCTCGTCTGGGCGCAGATGCGCGCAGCGGAGGCGGCGCAGATCCCGATCGTGTCGGCGGCGAAGAAGCAGACGGTGCGGCTCGCTGCCGACGCGACGGCAGCCCTCCGCCTCGCGCGGACCCCCGACGGCGGGGTGCTGGTCTCACCCGAGTTCACGGTCGACGGTGCGATCGTCGACCCGTCGTCGGTGCGGCCGGTCGGTGAGAACGGGTTCTACCTGGCCGCGGCCGAAGGCGCTGGCATCCGTCTCACCCTCGCGCCGGCGCCGCTCGGTGAAGGACTACGCGCGCTGCTCGATGCCGGCCGCCCGATCGAAGTGCCGCAGGCCGAGACGGAGGCATTCGCGCGTGAGGCCTACCCGCGCCTGCGACGCAGCGGCCCGGTGTTCGCCCCGCCCGACCTCGTGCTGCCCGAGCCCGACCCCACCACCCTCGTGGTCAGCGTGGTCTTCCACGAGCACGACGCCCTCGACTACCGCCTGCAGTGGCTGCGCGACGGGACGGCGCGGGCACCGTGGTCGACGCACGTCGACGGCGACGACCACGAGGCCCTGCTGCGCGCCGCCGTCGGGAAGGCGTGGGGGAGTGCGCCCGAGCTCGAGTTCGCCGGCGAGGCCTCGCTCAGCGGAGTGGATGCCGCCGAGTTCGTCACCTACGTGCTCGCCGCTCTCGAGCAGACGCCGGGGGTGCGGGTCGACACGCGCGGGCGACGTCGCGAATACCGCGAACTTCTCGGCGACCCGCGCATCACCGTGAAGACGGTCGAGACCGACGATCACGATTGGTTCGATCTGGGCTTTCTCGTCGAGATCGACGGGCGCAGCATCCCGTTCCGACCGCTCTTCACCGCCCTGGCGCTGCGCCGCAAGAAGCTGCTGCTCACCGACGGCAGCTACTTCTCGCTCGCGCACCCGGGCCTCGACCGGCTGCGCGAGCTGCTCGATGAGGCGGCGGAGCTCGCCGAATGGGAGGCCGGCCCCCGCATCAGCCGCTATCAGCTGCCGCTGTGGGAAGACTTCGAAGACCTCGCCGACGAGGCGCTGCCGGCGGTGGCGTGGCGGACCGCCGCCCGCGAGCTGGGCGCCGCCGGCGACCTCGTCGCGACGCCACCGCCCGCCGGCCTCGACGCGCGGCTGCGCCCCTACCAGCAGGAGGGCCTCGACCGCCTCGCGCTCTGGTGGCGGCACCGGCTCGGCGGCGTGCTCGCCGACGACATGGGGCTCGGCAAGACCCTGCAGGTGCTGGCGCTGCTGCTCCACGCGCGCGAGACCGGCGAACGTCGCCCCGTCCTCGTCGTGGCGCCCACGTCGGTGCTGGGCACCTGGCACGACGAGGCGGCGCGGTTCGCCCCCGGGCTCGACGTCACCGTGCGCGGCACGACGACGGCGAAGGGCGGGCCGCTCCCGGTCGATGCCGACGTCGTCGTCACGTCGTACACGGTGCTGCGGCTCGACGACGAGGCGTTCGCGGCCGTCGACTGGGCGATCGTCGTGCTCGACGAGGCGCAGTTCGTCAAGAACCCGCGCACGCGGCTGCACCGTGCCGTCGAGGCGCTGCGGGCCGACATGGTGCTCGCGGTCACCGGAACGCCGCTCGAGAACTCGCTCACCGAGCTCTGGGCGATCCTGTCGCTCACCTGCCCGGGGCTGTTCGCATCGCCGCGCCGGTTCCGCGAAGAGTACGTCAAGCCGATCGAGCAGGGCAAAGTGCCCGAGAACGAAGAGGGCGGGCCGTATCGCGAGCGCCGTCTGGAGCGACTGCGCGCGCGGCTTCGGCCTTTCGTGCTGCGGCGCACGAAAGAGCTCGTCGCCCCGGAGCTGCCGGAGCGTCAAGAGCAGGAGCTGCGTGTCGAGCTGTCGCCCGCACACCGCGCGGTCTACGACACCGTTCTGCAGCGCGAACGGCAGAAGGTGCTCCGCCTTCTCACCGACCTCGACAGCAACCGGTTCATCGTGTTCCGATCACTGACCCTCCTGCGCATGCTGGCATTGGCGCCGGCTCTGGTGGATGCCGGTGACACCGGCATCCCGTCGTCGAAGCTCGACGCGCTGCGCGAGCGGCTGCGCGAACTCATCGCCGAAGGGCACCGCGCCCTCGTCTTCAGCCAGTTCACGTCGTACCTCGACCTGGTGCGGGCCGACCTCGACGCGCACGGCATCGGGTACGAATACCTCGACGGATCGACCCGGCGGCGAGCCGATGTGATCGACGCGTTCCGCCGGGGCGATGCGCCGGTGTTCCTCATCAGCCTCAAGGCGGGCGGCTTCGGTCTCACTCTCACCGAAGCCGACTACGTGTTCCTGATGGACCCGTGGTGGAACCCCGCAGCCGAGGCGCAGGCGATCGATCGCACGCACCGGATCGGTCAGACACGCCCGGTGAACGTCTATCGCATGATCGCCGCGGGCACCATCGAAGAGAAGGTCGTCGCGCTGCAGCAGCGCAAGGCTCGCCTGTTCACGGCGGTGCTGGGTGAGGGCGATGCGCTGGCGCAGAGCCTGACCGCCGACGACATTCGGGGCCTGCTCGAGAGCTGACCGCGGGCGCCTTTTCCCGGCCGGTCGCCAGGGAGCGCCCCGCGCGCCCGCGTAGACTCGACGCCCGAGAAGGGGAAGGATCCGCATGCGCATCACAGGCCTCGGCCACGCCGGCATGTTCATCGAGACAACGGGAGGCTCCATCCTCTGCGACCCGGTCATCGGCCCGAGCTTCTTCGGCTCGTGGTTCCCGTTCCCCGACAATCGGGGGCTCGATTGGGAGCGTTTCGGCGCCGCCGACTTCCTCTACATCTCGCACCGTCACCGCGACCACTTCGACCCGGCGCTCCTCGAGCGTTACGTGCCGAAGAGCATCCGCGTGCTGCTGCCGGCGTACCCGACCGACGACCTCGAGAGCGATCTGCGGGCGCTCGGCTACGACAACCTGATCTACACCCAGCCGGGCGAGGTGCTCGAATACCCGGGCGGTCTGAAGATCATGGTGACCCCGTTGCGAGCGCCGAGCGACGGCCCGATCGGCGACTCGTCGCTGTCGGTCGACGACGGCACCGCGTCGATCCTGAACCAGAACGACTCGCACCCCCTCGACCTCGAGAAGCTGCTGAGCTTCTCGAAGCCCGACGCGTACTTCACCCAGGTGTCGGGAGCGATCTGGTGGCCGATGGTCTACGACCTCGAGCAGGAGGCGAAGCAGAACTTCGCGCAGCTCAAGCGCGACGCGCAGAACAAGCGAGCGATGTACTACATCGAGAAGGTCGACGCCGAGCACGTGTTCCCGATGGCGGGGCCGCCGATGTTCCTGCGCGAAGACCTCTTCCGCTTCAACGGCTACGGGCTCGAGAACGACTCGATCTTCACCGACCAGCGTCAGTTCCTCGCGCACATGCGTGCCGAGCGCCCCGCCCAGAAGGGGTACGAGTTCGTTCCCGGCACGCAGGTCGACATCGTCGGCGGCGAGCTGACGGTCACGCAGACCCTGTACACGCCAGACGAGATCGACCACATCTTCGACGAGAAGTGGGACTACCTGGCATCCCAGCGCGATTCCCGCCAAGACGAGGTGACCGCCGAGATCGCGCGCCGGGCAGAAGTGCTGCCGCCCGCCGAGATGCTCGCCGCGATCAAGGAGTGGTGGGAGCCGCTGCTGCGCCGCGCGCGGACGATCCGCATGGGGGTCGGCGGCAACGTGCGGTTTCGGATCGGCGAGCTCGACATGATCGTCGACTTCCCCAAGGCGAAGGTGCGCGAATACGCGGGGGAGGAGTGCATCTACTGGTACACGATTCCCGCAGACCTCGTCTCGACGAACATCGCCGATCACGAGATCGACTGGTCGAACTCGATCTTCTTGTCGATGCAGTTCGAGGTGGGTCGCTCGGGCAAGTTCAACGAGTTCCTCACGACGTTCTTGAAGTGCCTCTCGCGCGACCGGATCGAATACGTCGAGAACTGGTACGCCGAGCAGTCGGATCAGACCGAGGATGCCGAGATCGACGGCTGGACCGTGCAGCGCCGTTGCCCGCACCTGCGCGCCGATCTGACCAAGACCGGAAAGATCGAGGACGGCGTGCTCACCTGCGCCCTGCACGACTGGAAGTGGGACCTCGCGTCGGGGCAGTGCCTG
The DNA here is from genome assembly GCF_015707995.1 of Microbacterium paulum. GTDB lineage: Bacteria > Actinomycetota > Actinomycetes > Actinomycetales > Microbacteriaceae > Microbacterium > Microbacterium paulum. The sequence continues at coordinate 14,500 of NZ_JAAGRY010000044.1, read as the reverse complement.
ACGACGCCCGGGCACCCGATCCGCTCGTCGCGGATTGTCGAGACGGCGTCCGCCGCCTCCTGACGCGCTCCCGGTGCCGTCCGTGCACCGGGCCCATCACGTTCTGAGCAGTCGCTTCTTCAGCCTCACCCGTGAGGTGGTGACCGCGCGCCAGCGGCGGTCGGTAACACCTCGTCGCATGTCTGCCGCCCCGTGCGCTGCGGGGCTACATTGGCCCCACGACGACCCGGCGACCGGCCGGATCGCGTGATGACAGAGGACACGATCATGAGCGACCAGACTCCGCCTCCGATCCCGCCCACCCCCGGCACGGGCGGGGCGGGATCATCGACACCCCCGCCCTCGAGCCCGCCGCCGGGTTCGAGCCAGAACCCCGGCCAGACACCGGGCCACAACCCGTGGGAGAACGTCGCGAGCGGCGCGGCGCAGTCCTTCGGGAACACGATCACCGACGTCGGTACGCCGAGCTTCTTCGCGGGCCTGTTCGACTACAGCTTCTCGCGGTTCATCACGACGAAGGTGCTCGGGGTGCTCTACGGCCTCGTCACCGTGCTCATCGCGATCGGCTACATCGTCGCGGTGATCGGCGCCTTCGCCTCGAATGTCTGGCTCGGCCTCGTCGTGCTGATCCTCGGACCGCTGGTCGGCCTGGTCTACCTGATCTTCGCGCGCATCACGCTCGAGTTCTACGCTGCCGCGATCCGCACGGCGAGCAACACCACGACCCTTGTCGATCAGGGAGGTCTGCGCCGCTGAGCGCGCCCCGTCGCCGCCGGCCGCCTCTGCTCATGAGGCGGCCGGCGTCGTCGATCCGGTAGGCTGATGCATGCAACCCGCAACCTTTAACCCCGTCCTGTGAGGCGGAGAAGGGAGCAGCCGATGACCACGCCCGACCCCGCAGAAGACCTTGCTGTCGACACCGGGACGCGTACCGTCATGCACGCCGCTGACATCGCCCGCGCACTGACTCGGATCTCGCACGAGATCCTCGAGTCGAACCGGGGCGCGAGCGACCTCGTGCTCCTCGGCATCCCGACCCGCGGTGTCGCCTTGGCCGAGCGCGTAGGCGCTCTGCTCGCGGACTTCTCCGGCGAATCGGTGCCCGTAGGCGCGCTCGACGTCACGATGTACCGCGACGATCTGCACCGGAACCCCACCCGCACCCCGCACCCCACGTCGATCCCCGCCGGCGGCATCGACGGCAAGACGGTCGTTCTCGTCGACGACGTGCTCTATTCGGGCCGCTCGATCCGGGCCGCCCTCGACGCGCTCAACGACATCGGCCGCCCCGCCGCAGTTCGCCTCGCGATCCTCGTCGATCGGGGGCACCGCGAGCTGCCGATCCGCCCCGATTTCGTCGGCAAGAACCTGCCCAGCGCCCGCACGGAGCGCGTCAACGTGCAGCTCGCCGAGGTCGACGGCTTCGAGGCGGTGACGATCGGCGCATGAGGCACCTGCTCGACACCAAGACGCTCTCGCGCGACGACGCGCTGCTGCTCCTCGACGTCGCCGAAGACATGCGCGACACGCAGTCGCGCGAGATCAAGAAGCTCCCGACGCTGCGCGGCAAGACGGTCGTGAACCTCTTCTTCGAAGACTCCACGCGCACGCGCATCTCGTTCGAGGCCGCCGCCAAGCGGCTCTCGGCCGACGTCATCAACTTCTCGGCGAAGGGCTCCTCGGTCAGCAAGGGCGAATCGCTCAAAGACACCGCGCAGACCCTGCAGGCGATGGGCGCTGATGCCGTGGTGATCCGCCACGGGGCATCCGGCGCACCGCACACCCTCGCGACGAGCGGGTGGATCACCGCCGGTGTCGTCAACGCGGGCGACGGCACGCATGAGCACCCCACGCAGGCGCTGCTCGACGCCTTCACGATCCGCAAACGCTTCTTCGGCGACGACAGCCGGGGGCGCGACCTCGCGGGCCTGCGCATCGCGATCGTCGGCGACATCCTGCACTCGCGGGTCGCTCGGTCGAACGTGTGGCTGCTGACGACCCTCGGTGCTCGGGTGACCATCGTCGCCCCGCCCACGTTGATTCCGCAAGACGTCTCCGCCTGGCCGGTCGAGGTCGTGTACGACCTCGACGAGGCGATCGCCGCGGCGCCCGACGCGATCATGATGCTGAGGATTCAGCTGGAACGCATGAACGCGGCGTATTTCCCTACTGAGCGGGAGTATTCGCGGCGGTGGGGTCTCGACGCGGCGCGCCTGCGGGCGCTGCCGGAAGGTAGCATCGTCATGCACCCGGGTCCGATGAACCGGGGCATGGAGATCTCCGCCGACGCCGCCGATTCCCCGCAGTCGACCGTGCTCGAGCAGGTGGCGAACGGCGTCTCGGTGCGCATGGCGGCCCTCTACCTGCTGCTGTCGGGTGAGCGCGAAACGACCGCTCGACAGGCCCAGCCATCACAGGAGGACGCACGATGACGTACCTGATCAAGGGTGCCCGCCGCCACGGTGAGGATGCCGCTGACCTGATCGTCTCGGACGGCGTGATCGTCGAGGTCGGCACGGGACTCAGCCGAGCCGGCGCGACCGTGATCGACGCCGACGGGCTCATCGCCTTGCCGGGCCTGGTCGATCTGCACACCCACCTGCGCGAGCCGGGCTACGAGGCATCCGAGACGATCCTCAGTGGATCCCGCGCCGCCGCTGCCGGCGGCTACACGACCGTGTTCGCGATGCCGAACACGTCGCCCGTCGCCGACACCGCCGGCGTCGTCGAGCAGGAACTCGCCCTCGGCGAGGCCGCGGGCTACGTGCACGTGCAGCCGATCGGCGCCGCGACGGTGGGCCAGAAGGGTGAGCGTCTGGCCGAGCTCGGTGCCATGGCATCCAGCCGCGCCCGCGTGCGCGTCTTCAGCGACGACGGCTTCTGCGTCTTCGACCCGCTCATCATGCGGCGCGCACTCGAATACGTGAAGGCATTCGACGGCGTCGTCGCGCAGCACGCGCAAGACCCGCGGCTCACCGAGGGCGCGCAGATGAACGAGGGCACCGTCTCGGCCGAGCTCGGCCTCGCCGGCTGGCCCGCGGTCGCCGAAGAGGCGATCATCGCCCGTGACGTGCTGCTCGCCGAGCACGTCGGCTCGCGCCTGCACGTCTGCCACCTGTCGACGGCCGGATCGGTCGACATCATCCGCTGGGCCAAGAAGCGCGGCGTGAACGTCACCGCCGAGGTCACCCCGCACCACCTGCTGCTCACCGAGGAGCTCGTGCGCGGCTACGATCCGCGGTTCAAGGTGAACCCGCCGCTGCGTCGTGACGAGGACGTGCAGGCCGTGCGCGAAGGCCTCGCCGACGGCACGATCGACATCGTCGCGACCGACCACGCGCCGCACCCCGACGAGGCGAAGTCATGCGAGTGGCAGGCCGCGGCCAACGGCATGGTCGGCCTCGAATCGGCACTGCGGGTCGTGCACCAGGCGATGGTCGACACAGGCCTGCTCGACTGGAACGACGTCGCCCGCGTGATGTCCTCGGCGCCCGCCCGCATCGGCCGGCTCGACCGTGCCGGCACGCCGCTTGAGGCGGGCGCGCCCGCATCGTTCACGCTCTACGACCCGCGTGCTGCGCGCCCGTTCACGCGCGCCGACCTGCGCGGTCGGAGCGTCAACTCGCCCTACCTCGGGCGCGAGCTGCCGGGTGAGGTGCGCTGGACGTTCTTCGGCGGGCGACCGACCGTCGCCGACGGCGTCGTCGCCGAAACGATGAGCGCGGCGACCACGGAGGTGCCCGCGTGACCCGCGAAGGCGCCCTGCTCGTCATGATCGCTGTCGCCGTCGTGCTGCTCGCGCTCGGCGCGATCGCCTGGCGCCGGCGCACGCGCCGCGACGCCGCGTTCGAGGCTCCGGTGGGGGAGATCCCGGCCGGTGCCGAGGTCCGCGCGGCGCAGTCGGGACTGTATGTCGCGACCACCCGGCACGGCGAACCCCTCGAACGCCTCGCCATCCGCGGCCTCGGGTTCCGCTCCCGCGTCGACGTCACCGTCACCGACCGCGGCGTGGCGCTCGACCTCACCGGCCAGCCGCGCCTCTTCCTCACGGTCGAGCGCATCGCCTCGGTCGATCAGGCGCAGGTCGCCATCGACCGTGTCGTCGAGCCGGGCGGCCTCGTACGCCTCAGCTGGCGCACGGGCGACGAGCCCGATGCCGCGGTCGTCGACAGCTACCTGCGCCCGCAGGACGGCTCGGCGCGCGCCCTCGCCGACACGATCGCGGCGACGCTGCGCGCCGGCGACCGGCAGCCGGACCGACGATCCGAGGCGGGCTCCGATCCCGCCGGCACCTCCGCCCCCACTGACACCCCCGCCTCCATCACCCCGACGGGAACCGACGCATGACTCAGCTCTCCTCCTTCACCACCGACCCGGCCGTCCTCGTCCTCGAAGACGGGTCGCGCCACCCCGGCCGCGCCTACGGCGCACGCGGCACGACGCTCGGCGAGGTCGTCTTCGCCACCGGTATGACCGGCTACCAGGAGACCCTCACCGACCCCTCGTACGCCGGGCAGATCGTGCTGCAGACCGCGCCGCACATCGGGAACACCGGGATGAACCACGAAGACCCCGAGTCGCGCCGCATCTGGGTCGCCGGCTACATCGTGCGCGACCCCTCGCGCGTCGTCTCGAACTGGCGCGCCGACGAGTCGCTCGACGACGCCCTCGTGCGCGACGGCATCGTCGGCATCTCGGGGGTCGACACCCGCGCCATCACGCGCGTGCTGCGCTCGGCGGGCTCAATGCGCGGCGGCGTCTTCTCGGGCGACGCGGCGGGCATGGATGCCGAGGAGCAGCTGCGCCTCGTCCGCGAGGCGCCCGAGATGTCGGGGCAGAACCTCTCGGCCGAGGTGTCGGTGGCCGCCGCCGAGGTGACCCCGGCCGCCGAGGGCGTCGAGCGGATCGGCAACCTCGCCGTGCTCGACCTCGGCGTCAAGCAGGCCACGATCCTGAACCTCGCCGCGCGTGGCTTCGACGTGCACGTGCTCCCGCAAGACGTGACGATCGACGGCATCCGTGCGATCGGCCCCGTCGCGGTGTTCTACTCGAACGGACCGGGCGACCCCGCGGCATCCGGCGATCACGTCGCCCTGTTGCGCTCGGTGCTCGATGACCGACTGCCGTTCTTCGGCATCTGCTTCGGCAACCAGCTGCTCGGCCGTGCGCTCGGGCTCGGCACGTACAAGCTGCCCTTCGGCCACCGCGGCATCAACCAGCCGGTGCTCGACAAGCAGACCGGGCGCGTCGAGATCACGGCGCACAACCACGGCTTCGCCGTCGATGCGCCCCTCGAGGGCGAGATCGATTCGCCGAACGGCTACGGCCGTGTCGAGGTCAGCCACATCGGACTGAACGACAACGTCGTCGAGGGCCTGCGCGCCCTCGACATCCCCGCGTTCAGCGTGCAGTACCACCCCGAGGCCGCCGCCGGCCCGCACGACGCGAACTACCTCTTCGATCGCTTCGCCGATCTCGTCCGCTCGACCCAGGAGGCCAGCAAGTAATGCCCAAGCGCGACGACATCCAGAGCGTCCTCGTCATCGGCTCCGGCCCGATCGTCATCGGCCAGGCCTGCGAGTTCGACTACTCCGGCACCCAGGCGTGCCGCGTGCTCCGCGAGGAGGGCGTGCGCGTCATCCTCGTGAACTCCAACCCGGCGACGATCATGACCGACCCCGACTTCGCCGACGCGACCTACATCGAGCCGATCACACCCGCCGTGATCGAGACGATCATCGCGAAAGAGAAGCCGGATGCCATCCTGCCGACCCTCGGCGGCCAGACGGCTCTCAACGCCGCGATGGCCCTGCACGAGCAGGGGATCCTCGAGCGCTACGGCGTCGAGCTGATCGGCGCGAAGGTCGACGCGATCCGCAAGGGCGAAGACCGTCAGATCTTCAAGCAGCTGGTGCTCGATGCCGGGGCGGACGTCGCCCGTTCGGTGATCGCGCACACGATGGACGACCTGCTCGCAGGCGCGGCCGAGCTCGGCTACCCCCTCGTCGTGCGCCCCTCGTTCACGATGGGCGGTCTCGGGTCGGGCTTCGCGTACGACGAAGAAGACCTCCGCCGCATCGGCGGTGCGGGCCTGCGCGACTCGCCGACGACCGAGGTGCTGCTCGAGGAGTCGATCCTCGGGTGGAAGGAGTACGAGCTCGAGCTCATGCGCGACACCGCCGACAACACGGTCGTTGTCTGCTCGATCGAGAACGTCGACCCCGTCGGCGTGCACACGGGCGACTCGATCACGGTCGCCCCCGCGCTCACCCTCACCGACCGCGAGTACCAGAAGCTCCGCGACATCGGCATCGACATCATCCGCGCCGTCGGCGTCGACACGGGCGGCTGCAACATCCAGTTCGCCGTCGATCCGCAGACCGGCCGCATCATCGTCATCGAGATGAACCCGCGCGTCTCGCGCTCGTCGGCGCTCGCCTCGAAGGCGACCGGCTTTCCGATCGCGAAGCTCGCCGCGAAGCTCGCGATCGGCTACCGGCTCGACGAGGTTCCCAACGACATCACGCAGGCGACGCCCGCGAGCTTCGAGCCGACCCTCGACTACGTCGTCGTCAAGGTGCCCCGGTTCAACTTCGAGAAGTTCCCGAACGCCGATACGACCCTCACGACGACCATGAAATCGGTCGGCGAGGCGATGGCGATCGGCCGCAACTACACGACGGCCCTGCAGAAGGCGCTCCGCTCGCTCGAGAAGCGCGGGTCGAGCTTCCACTGGGGCGACGAGACCCGCTCGAAAGACGAGCTGCTCGAGATCGCGAAGAAGCCCACTGACGGACGGATCGTCGTGCTGCAGCAGGCGATGCGCCTCGGCGCGACCGTCGAGGAGGCGTTCGAGGCGACGAAGATCGACCCGTGGTTCCTCGACCAGATGGCCCTCATCAACGAGGTCGCCGACTTCGTGAAGGATGCCCCTGAGCTCGACGCGGCGACCCTCCGCCTCGCGAAGGAGCACGGCTTCTCCGACGCGCAGCTCGCGCAGCTGCGCGGCGTCAGCGAGGCTGAGATCCGCGGCATCCGCTATGGCCTCGGCATCCGCCCCGTCTACAAGACCGTCGACACGTGCGCGGGGGAGTTCCCGGCGCTCACGCCGTACCACTACTCGTCGTACGACTACGAGACCGAGGTGACGCCGTCTGACCGCCAGAAGATCGTCATCATCGGCTCGGGCCCGAACCGCATCGGTCAGGGCGTCGAGTTCGACTACTCGTGCGTGCACGCGTCGTTCGCGCTGTCGGAGGCCGGCTACGAGACGATCATGGTCAACTGCAACCCCGAGACGGTCTCGACCGACTACGACACGAGCGACCGGCTCTACTTCGAGCCGCTCACCCTCGAAGACGTGCTCGAAGTGCTGCACGCCGAGAGCGCATCGGGCGAGATCGTCGGCGTCGTCTGCCAGTTGGGCGGACAAACCCCGCTCGGGCTCGCGAAGGGCATCGAAGAGGCGGGGTACACGATCCTCGGCACCTCACCCGCCGCGATCGACATCGCCGAAGAGCGCGAGCTCTTCTCGCAGCTGCTCGACCGCGCGGGCCTCATCGCGCCCCGGCACGGCACGGCCATCGACGAGGCGGGCGCGGTCGCGATCGCCGAAGAGATCGGCTACCCGGTGCTGGTGCGCCCGAGCTTCGTGCTCGGCGGTCGCGGTATGGAGATCGTCTACGACACCGAGAGCCTGCGCGACTACTTCGTGCGCACGGCCGGCGAGGTCGTCATCGAAGAGGGCAAGCCCCTGCTCGTCGACCGCTTCCTCGACGACGCCGTGGAACTCGATGTCGATGCCCTCTACGACGGCGACGAGCTGTACGTCGGGGGAGTGATGGAGCACCTCGAAGAGGCCGGCATCCACTCCGGCGACTCGTCGTGCACCCTGCCGCCCGTCTCGCTCGGCCGCACCGAGATCGATCGCGTGCGTCAGGCGACCCTCGCGATCGCCGAAGGCGTGGGCGTGCGGGGCCTGCTGAACGTGCAGTTCGCCGTGTCGGCGGGTGTGCTCTACGTCATCGAGGCGAACCCGCGCGCCTCGCGCACCGTGCCGTTCGTGTCGAAAGCCCTCGGCATCCCGCTCGCGAAGGCCGCCTCGCGCATCATGGCCGGGTCGACGATCGCCGAGCTCAAGGCCGAAGGCATGCTGCCCGAGCAGGACGGCTCGCGCGTGCCGCTCGACTCGCCCGTCGCCGTGAAAGAGGCGGTGCTGCCGTTCAAGCGGTTCCGCACAGCCGACGGGCACACCGTCGACTCGGTGCTCGGCCCCGAGATGCGCTCGACGGGCGAGGTCATGGGCATCGACCGCGACTTCCCGACGGCGTTCGCAAAGAGCCAGGCGGCGGCCTACGGCGGCATGCCCACCAAGGGCACCGTGTTCCTCTCGGTCGCCGACGACGACAAGCGCGCCGTGATCCTGCCGGCCCACCGCCTGCAGGAACTCGGCTTCCGCCTCGTGGCCACCGAGGGCACCGCCGAGATCCTCGCGCGCAACGGCATCCGTGTCGACGTCGTGAACAAGTACTCCGAGACGCACGTCTCGGGAGAGCCCAACGTCGTCGACCTCATCAACGCCGGTGAGATCGACATCGTGGTGAACACGCCCTCGGGCGGCATCGCGCGCGCCGACGGATACGAGATCCGCGCGGCGGCGGTCGCGGCCGACAAGGCCCTGTTCACGACGATGGCCGTGCTGGGGGCTGCTGTCAGCGCCCTGCCGGTGCTGCGTTCGGGCTTCGCGGTGCGCAGCCTGCAGGAGTACGCGCAGGACCGCGCCGAGCGGCTCGCCGGAGCCGGTCGGTGAGCGAACCCCAGGTCGGCCGGCCCGGGTTCGGGCGGCGGCTGCGCGACGCGCTCGACCAGTACGGGCCGCTGTGCGTCGGCATCGACCCGCACGAGGCGCTGCTGCGGGCGTGGGGCATGGATGCCACGCCCGCCGGCGCGCGCGAGTTCGGGCTGCGCACGGTCGAGGCCGCCGCGGGGCGTGTGGGCGTCGTCAAGCCCCAGGCCGCGTTTTACGAGCGGTACGGCGCGGCCGGATTCGCGGCGCTCGAAGAGGTGATCGCGGCGGCGCGCGCGGCGGGGCTCATCGTCATCGCCGATGCCAAGCGCGGCGATATCGGCACCACGATGGACGGCTACGCGGCCGCGTGGCTCGCCCCCGGAGCACCCCTCGAGAGCGACGCGCTGACCCTCAGCCCGTACCTCGGCACCGACTCCCTGAACGCGGCCTTCTCGGCCGCGACGGCGCACGAGAAGGGTGTATTCGTGCTCGCGGCGACGAGCAACCCCGAGGCATCCGCGCTGCAGCGCGCACGCGTCGACGACGAAGAGAGCGTCGCCGAGCGCGTCGCTCACGACGTCGCCGCCCGGAACATCGGCGCGCCCGGCTCGCTCGGACCTATCGGCCTCGTCGTCGGCGCCACGGTCGACCGGCGCGCGTACGGGCTCAGCGACATCGTGCTCGCCGGCACGCCGATCCTCGCCCCCGGCTTCGGGGCGCAGGGCGCCGAACCGGGCGACCTCGGACGGTTGTTCGGTTACGTCGCCTCGCAGGTGGTGGCGAGCGAAAGCCGCAGCATCCTCTCGGCCGGCCCCGCCGGCCTCGCCGCCCGCATCGACCAGCGCGCCGCGCTGTACCGCACGGCGTAGCCCGCGCTGTCGTTTCCTGCTCGCGCTGCGCATTGATGCGCCGCGTGTGCAGGAAACTGCCGCGCGGGAGCATGAGTCCGCAGATGAGAGCGGGCGCGGGCGACGCGCGACGCGCCTGCCGCGGCGCGAGAGGGATGCCACACGCCGAGCCCGCCCTCGACCGAGCCCCGCCCCCGCGCCACCTCACACCACCTGCTAAGGCGCGCGGCCGTCCCGCGGATGTCGGCGGAGCGGCTACCGTAGAGGGTGATGACTGAGACGCGCCGCCCACCCGAGGTCGATCGCGCCGCGGCATCCCGACGTGCTGTTGCGGCGCGTCGGGAGAGAGCGGCTCTGAAGCACGATGTCGCGATGCGCGTCATCACTCCGCAAGAGCTGCTGCGGCGTGCGCTCGAGTACCCCGAGTCGCCGGCCGGCGCCATGCGGATCACCGAATACCTCACGGCGCTCCCCGCAATCGGCGAGGGAAAGCGCGACCGCATCCTCGCGGCTCTCGAAATCTCGCCGGTGAAGCGCCTGGGCGGACTCGGGGCGCGTCAGCGCACCGTCCTCGGCCAGTGGCTCGACGAGCGCTTTCCCGAACCCGTCGCGCGCCCCGGTCGCAGCCGCCTCGTCGTGCTCGCCGGCCCGACCGCCGTCGGCAAGGGCACCGTCGCCGCGCACATCCGCGACCACCACCCCGAGATCCTGCTGTCGGTCTCGGCGACCACCCGCCCCCCGCGGCCGGGCGAGGTCGACGGCGAGCACTACTACTTCGTCGACGACGCCGCCTTCGACGCGCTCGTGGCCGACGGCGCCCTCCTCGAGCACGCCACCGTGCACAACAAGTACCGCTACGGCACGCCCCGCGAGCCGATCGAGCGCGCTCTCGCGGACGGACGCTCCGTGCTGCTCGAGATCGATCTGCAGGGCGCCCGTCAGGTGCGCGCCGCGGCGCCCGACGCGAAGCTCGTGTTCCTGCTGCCGCCGAGTTGGGACGAGCTCGTCAACCGCCTCGTCGGTCGCGGCACCGAGGGCGACGAAGAACGCGCGCGCCGCTTGCGCACCGCCAAAGGCGAGCTCGCCTCGCAGGGCGAGTTCGACTACCGCGTCGTCAACGACGATGTCGCCCGCGCGGCGGCCGAAGTCGCAGCGCTCGCGCGCTGATAGAATGAACGGATGCCACGGCGCGCGCGCCGGCATCCACAGTTTTCCCACCGCCATCCGATCCGGAGGTTCATCATGGCTGGACGTGACAAGGGCATCATCGACCCGCCCATCGACGCACTGCTCGAGAAGGTCGACTCGAAGTACCAGCTCGTCATCTACGCGTCCAAGCGTGCGCGTCAGATCAACGACTACTACTCCGATCTGCACGAGGGCAACCTCTTCGACAACGTGGGTCCGCTCGTCGACTCGTCGGTCGAAGACAAGCCGCTGACGATCGCGCTGCACGAGATCCACGAAGACAAGCTGCGCCTGCGTCACAACGACTGATTCCGGATGCCACGGGCGTGAGTCGCTTCGTGGCACCACGCATGCCCGCGTTCCCGAGATACCTGTTCACTGGGTGTCGGGGGCCGCGGGCATGATTGTGTCGGAACCCGAAGAACTTTGAGGAGCGTTTCATGAGCCGGCTGCGTCTGTTCACGTCCGAGTCCGTCACCGAGGGGCACCCCGACAAGATCTGCGACCAGATCTCAGACTCGATCCTCGACGCCCTGCTCGCCGAAGACCGCGGCAGCCGTGTCGCGGTCGAAACCCTTGTGACGACGGGCCTCGTGCACGTGGCGGGCGAGGTGCGCACGAACGGGTACGTCGACATTCCCGGCATCGTGCGCGGGGTCGTCAACCGCATCGGTTACACCTCGAGCGAGACAGGCTTCGACGGCGACTCGTGCGGCGTGACGGTGTCGATCGGCGAGCAGTCGGGCGACATCGCCGCCGGCGTCGACACGGCGATCGAGCACCGCGAGGGTGGCTCGATCGACCCGATCGACGCGCTCGGCGCGGGCGACCAGGGCATCATGTTCGGCTATGCCACCAACGAGACGCCGCAGCTCATGCCGATGGCGATCTGGACGGCGCACCGCCTCGCCGAGCGGTTGACGGATGCTCGTCGCTCGGGTGCGCTCGGATTCCTGCGCCCCGACGGCAAGACGCAGGTGACCCTCGGTTACGACGGCGCCGTGCCGCGCACCGTCGACACGGTGGTGCTCTCGACCCAGCACAATCCCGACATCTCGCTGCCGGCGCTCCGCGCCGCGGTGCAGGCCGAGGTCATCGACCCGGTGCTCGCCACGACCGGGCTCGACGTCTCGAACGTGCGCTACGTCATCAACCCCGCAGGTCCCTTCGTCATCGGCGGGCCGAAGGGCGACGCGGGGCTCACGGGTCGCAAGATCATCATCGACACGTACGGTGGGGCGTCGCGTCACGGCGGCGGCGCGTTCAGCGGCAAGGACCCCTCGAAGGTCGACCGCTCGGCGGCCTATGCGATGCGGTGGGTCGCGAAGAACGCGGTCGCCGCGGGTCTGGCCGACCGGCTCGAAGTGCAGGTCGCGTACGCGATCGGCCGCGCCGAGCCGGTGGGACTGTACGTCGAGACGTTCGGCACCGGCCACGTCTCCGACGAGCAGATCACCACGGCGATCCGCGACGTGTTCGACCTGCGCCCGCAGGCGATCATCGACCAGCTCGACCTGCTCCGCCCGATCTACGCGCAGACGGCGGCCTACGGGCACTTCGGCCGTGAGCTGCCCGAGTTCACGTGGGAGCGCACCGACCGGGTCGACGAGCTTCGCGGCGCAGCCGGTCTCTGACCTCGCCGGGCCCATGCCGCTCGTCGCGCGCGTGCTGATCGACTCGCCACTGCCTCAGCTCGACCGCCTCTTCGACTACGCGATCCCGCCCGCGCTGCAGCCCGACGCCCGCCCCGGCGTGCGGGTGAAGGTGCCGCTGCGCAGCGCCGGGCGCATCGTCGAGGGCTATCTCGTCGAGGTGGTCGACCGGCCCGAACCGTCGGTGACGGGAAAGCCGCTGTCGGAGCTCGATGCGGTCGTCTCGCCCGTCGCGGTGCTCACTCCCGAGCTCTATACGCTCGCCCGCCGTGTCGCCGATCGGGCGGCCGGCTCGGCGAGCGACATTCTGCGCCTGGTGATCCCGAAGCGCATGGTGCGGGCCGAGAAGGCCTGGCTCGCGGCGCGCGAGGCGGCGGCGCCGGAGGTGGGCGGGAGCGAACCCGGTGCGGGTGATGACGTCGAGGTAGTGGATGCCGAGGCAGTGCAGGATGCCGAGACAGCAACCGATGCCGAGACAGCAACCGATGTCGAGACAGCAACCGATGCCGAGACAGCAACCGATGCCGACGCATCAACCGATGCCGACGCATCAACGGATGCCGGGGCGGCTCAGAACGGCACGGCGCACGAGCCCGAACCGCACGATCCCGAACCCTGGGCGACCTGGGCGCGAGGCATCCTGCTCGAGTTCCCCGATCTGCGCGCCGCTCTCGTCGCCCGGGCTCGCGTCGCCCTCGATGCGCCGCCGCGCCCTGCCGCAGCCGGCCCGTACGGTGCGTGGGCCGAACTGATAGGCGCGATCGCCCTCGACACGCTCGCGCGCGGGCAGAGCACTCTCGTGGTCGTGCCCGATCAGCGCGACGAAGACCAGGTGCTCGCGGTGCTCGCCGAGCACGCTCCCGCAGGCGCGGTGGTGCGAGACGACGCGCGGCGTTCGGGGCCCGACCGCTACGCCGGCTACCTGCGGCTGATCGGCGGCGACGAGGCGATCGTCGTCGGCAACCGCTCGACGGTCTACGCCCCCGCCGCGAACGTCGGTGCGGTGATCATCTGGGACGACGGCGATCCGCTGCTGTCGGAGCAGCTCAGCCCCGGGGTGCACGCGCGCGACGCGGCGCTCGTGCGGCAAGAACTCGAGGGGTCGGCGCTCGTGCTGGCCGGTCACACGCGCACGACCGACGTCGAGCGGCTCGTGCAGCTCGGCTGGGTGCAGGAGGTCAAGGCCCGGCGCCGCGAGAGCCCGAGCGTCGTGCTGTCGGCGACCCGCGACGGCGAAACACGCGGGCAGCGCGTGCCCTCGGCGGCCTTCGCGGCCGCCCGCGAGGCGCTCGCGCATGGAGCGGTGCTGGTGCAGGTCGCCCGCCCCGGGTACGCGCCCGTGCTCGTGTGCGCCGACTGCCGCACGCCGGCGCGCTGCCCGCACTGCACCGGCCCGCTGCGCTCGCGCCGACCGGGCGCCGCCCCCGATTGCACCTGGTGCGGCCGCACGATCTCGTCGTGGGTGTGCGGCAACTGTCAGAGCGAGCGCCTGCGAATGGCCTCGTCGGGCAGCGAGCGCACCGCCGACGAGCTCGGGCGGGCCTTTCCGAACACCCGTGTGATCCTCGCCGACGGCGACCATCCCGTCGTCTCGGTCGACGCGCGCCCCGCGCTCGTCGTCGCCACGCGCGGTGCCGAGCCGCACGCCGAAGGCGGATACCGCGCCATCATCCTGCTCGACGGCGACCGGATGCTGCTCGCCGAACAGCTGCGCATCGGTGAGTCCTGTCTGCGCTGGTGGTCGAACGCCGCAGCCCTGGCCGCCCCGAAGGCGCCCGTGCACCTCGTCGGCGTGACGGGCCCCGTCGCGCGGGCTCTCGCCACCTGGACGCAGCCCGCGTATGCGCGCGCCGAGCTGACCGACCGCGTGCCGCTGCACATGCCGCCGACCGTGCGGGTCGCCGCCGTCGAGGGCACGACGGCGAGCGTCGCGACGGCACTGACGGCACTGCGCGAAGCCGTGCCGACCCTCGATGCCGGCGCGGTGCTCGGGCCGGTGCCCGTCGACGGAGATCGGAAGAGCG
>NZ_JAAGRY010000043.1 GCF_015707995.1 Microbacterium paulum | reverse complement strand
CCTCGGCGGCCGCACGTTCGCGCGCGGCGGCTGCGTCGGCGCGCGCCTGCAGCTTGGTGAGCGACAACTCGGCGCGGGCGCGCTGCAGCTCGGCGTGCTCGCGCTCCGACTGCGCCTGACGCGCGAGGCGCTGCTGGGCGAGGGCCGTGCGGGCGTTGAGTTCGAAGCGCACTTCTTGCGGGGTCTCGCTCGTCTCGGCGAGGATCCGGAGCGCCTGGTTCAGCCGCACCGCGTTCCGCTCAGCCGCGTAGAACTGGTGACGCCCCTGCCACGAGGGCAGCAGGTACACCAGCCACAGCACGACTGCGACGAGGACGATGACACCACCGCCGAGAACCTGGCCACCCATGGGGTCCACGGTAGGGCCGAGGGGGCGCGAGCCGCGGCATCCCTCCCGCGTGTCTGACCTTCGAGTCGAACTTTAAGTTTCGACGGCCCCGAGTCAGCCTCAGAACCACGCCGAGCAGCCCGGCGTCAGACCCCGGGGAGCTCCCCGGCGCCTTGCGGAACCTCGCCGCGCACCCACCGCGCCAGCACCCCTTCGGGAACGTCTTCGCGCACGAGCGCGAACGCGTGGTGGTCGCGCCAGTCGCCCGCGATGTGGATGAACCGGCGCCGAAGTCCCTCGTAGCGGAAGCCGAGTTTCTCGACGACCCGCAGGCTCGCCTGGTTCTCGGGGCGGATGCAGATCTCCATGCGGTGAAGGCCCAGCTCGGTGAAGCACAGGTCGGTGGCGAGGGCGACGCTCGTCGGGGTGATCCCGCGCCCGGCGAACCGCTCGCTCACCCAATAGCCGATCGTCGCCGACGACAGCGAGCCGCGGGCGATGCCCCACACGTTCAGTTGCCCGGCGACCTCGTCGTCGTACTCCATCACGAGGGGGACACCGGCGCCGTCGCGGTACTGCTGCAGAAGGCGGCGGATGCCGAGGCGCATGTCAAACGACACGGCGCCGTCGGGGTTCGTGGCTTCCCACGGCCGCAACCAGGAGCGGTTCGACAGCAACTCGTTCTGCAGCGTCTTGGCGTCGCGCTGCTTGACGAGCCGGATGGAGATGCGCCCGTGCTGGCGCGGCACCGTCAGGTCCACCGACTCTCCCTCATGCTGGCTTACAGTTGCGCCGCGAACTCCTTGAGCCACGGGCGCAGCTGCGGGCCGAGGTCGTCACGATCAGAGGCGATCTGCACGATCGCCTTGATGTAGTCCACCCTATCGCCGGTGTCGTAGCGGCGACCGCGGAACACGACGCCCAGCACACCGTCGGTCGTCGCGAGTTCCTGCAGCGCGTCGGTCAGCTGGATCTCACCGCCCTTGCCCGGCTCGGTGCGCTCGAGGATGTCGAAGACGCCCGGCACGAGCACGTAGCGTCCGATGACGGCGTAGTTCGAGGGCGCGTCTTCTTTCGCGGGCTTCTCGACGAGGCCCGTGACCCGCACGACGTCGGGGTCGTCCGTCTCTTCGACCGACGCCACACCGTAGAGGTGGATGTGGTCGGGGTCGACTTCCATCAGCGCGATGACGGTGAGCCCGGTGCGCTCGTTCTCGTCGATCATCTTCTCGAGCAGCGGGTCGCGCTCGTCGATGAGGTCGTCACCCAGCAGCACGGCGAACGTGGAATCGCCGACGTGGTTTTTCGCGCGGAGCACCGCGTGGCCGAGGCCCTTCGGCTCGCCCTGGCGTACGAAGTGGATGTCGGCCAGCTCGGTCGAGGCCTGCACGCGGCGGAGCTTTTCGAGGTCGCCCTTGTTCGTCAGGTTCGATTCGAGCTCGGGCACCGAGTCGAAGTGATTCGAGATGTTGTTCTTGTTGCGCCCGAGGATGATCAGGATGTCGTCGGCGCCCGCGGCGACCGCTTCTTCGACGACGTACTGGATCGCCGGCTTGTCGACGACCGGCAGCATCTCTTTCGGCATCGCCTTCGTGGCGGGGAGGAATCGGGTACCGAGGCCTGCCGCGGGAATGACGGCTTTGATCCGGGAGGAGGTCATGAACACAACATAGCGCGGCCTCCTTGCCATCACATCGGCGTTCCATATGAGATGGCGACACCTACAATCGGACCATGCCCGATGCGATCGACGACGCGAAGCGCGCACTGCGCGCCGACCTGCGCGAACGCCGCCAGCAGCACTCCGAGGCTGTGCGCGCGGCCGCCGCCGCGGGAGTGAAAGCCCAGCTCGACGCGCTCGTCGCGAGCATCGGCGCCCGCTCGGTGTCGTGCTTCCTGTCGACGCCGACCGAGCCGGGGACGCACGAGTTCATCACGGATGCCACGGCACGAGGCATCCGTGTCTTGCTGCCCATCACGCGCGTCGACGGCCTGCTCGACTGGGCCGTCGCCGATCCGTCGGGAGACATCGCCGAGGGCCTGTTCGGCGTGCCCGAGCCGGTCGGCGAGGTGCTGAGCCCGTCGGCCGTGAACGACGTCGACCTCCTGATCATCCCCGCCGCAGCCGTCGACCGCACCGGCATGCGCCTCGGCTGGGGCCGCGGATACTTCGACAAGACGATCGGCTCGATGGAGAATTGCCCGCCCGTCTATGCCGTGATCTTCGACTCCGAGCTCGTCGACGCCGTGCCCCGCGACCTGCACGACCAGGCCGTCACCGGCGTCGTCACCCCCACCCAGACCGTCACGCTCGTCCGCTCGGCGCGCTGAACCGTCCCCCGCGAAACCGAGGTATCCATGCCCACCTACGCCTACGCCTGCACGCAGTGCGGGCACCGCTTCGACGCCGTGCAGTCCTTCAGTGACGCCGCCCTCACCGAATGCCCCGTCTGCGGCGGCACGCTGCGCAAGCAGTACGGCTCCGTGGGTGTGACCTTCAACGGGTCGGGCTTCTACCGCACCGACTCACGCGCGGGCGGCTCCGGCGCGGCAGGTGGCGGGAACGCGCCCGGTCCGACATCATCGAAGTCCGAGGCAACGTCCTCGCCCGCATCGTCGGAATCCTGACACCGGCTGAGGCCGGAGACCAAGGGGGCACCCACATGTTCAAAGGTTTCAAAGACTTCATCCTGCGCGGCAACGTCATCGACCTGGCCGTCGCGGTCGTCATCGGTGCGGCGTTCAGCGCGCTCGTCAACACGGTCGTAGAGGCGATCATCAACCCCGTCCTCGCCCTCTTCATGAAAAAGGACGCGGGCGGCAACATCGGCTTCACCGTGCAGGGCCTGTACGGCGAGGTGACCTTCCCGATCGGCAACCTGATCACCGCGATCATCACGTTCCTCATCACGGCGCTGGTCGTCTACCTCGTGTTCGTCTACCCGATGAACACCTGGAAGGAGCGCCAGGCCGCGAAGGCCGGCGTCGACCAGACGAAGGAAGAGCCGCTGCCGACCGAGCAGGAACTGCTCATCCAGATCCGCGACCTGCTCGAAGAACGCAAGAACCTCGACCTCAAGTGACCGACGCTCAGTAGTGCGGCGGAACGTCTCTGCGAAGACGATCGTCGTTCGGTCCCGATGCCCCGGCCGCCTCACGCGGGGCCGCCGGGGCATCGTGGTCTCGGCCGACGGGGCGCTCGGGATCGGGGTCTGATCCCGCGACGGGGGTCAGCTTCGCCCGGCGCGAACCGCGCACACGCACGATGCGCTGGCGCGGGGCATCCGTGTCGTCAGGGCACATCGATCGGCTGGGTGGCCGCGTGGTTCGCGGGCCCCTCAGGGGGAATACCGAGGATCGCGGCGATGCGCTCGGCGACACCCGACGGGTCGCTGTACAGATCGAAGGCGTGCACGCGGATGTAGTGCCAGCCGAGGCGGCGCAGCACCTGCGGGCGCAGCCGCAACGTCTCGCGCAGCGTGTCGCGCACGGTGTCGGAATCGCTCTCGGCGACGACGGCCTTGCCGCGGTACTGCGCCACGATCGGCAGCTGACCGCGGTAATCGACGTCGACCGAGACGCCGCGCGCGCGCAGGTGGCGTGCGAGGGTGAGCGTGAGCGGGTCGGCGAGGTCTTCGAGGCGGGCTTCGCGGTCGCGCGCGGCGATGCCGCCGAGGATCGACATGAGGGTGGATGCCCCGGATTCGAGCCGGCCCTCGTCGAACGCCGACGGGCGGATCGACGAGACGATCACCATCGAGCGGCGCGCGCGGGTCATGCCGACCGTGAGCAGCCGCTCGCCGTCTTCGCCGGAGAGGTCGCCGAAGTCGCTGAGCACGCGGCCGTGCTTGGTGAGTCCGAACCCGAGCGAGAAGACGACACGGTCGCGGCTCTCGGCCACCGAGTCTTCGAGGCCCAGCACGGCGAACGGCTCGGCCGTGTCGCGCCCGACGAAGTCGGCCACGTCGGCGCGGCCGGCGAAGGCCGAGGCCACCGCGGCGCGCACACGTTCGGCATGCCGTCGCGACGCCGTGACGACCATGAGCGTCTCGTTCGGCCGGTTGACGGCGTGCTCGACGACGAGCGTCACGACGCGCGCAACCTCGGCGTCGGGACTCTCGACGGCACCGGTGATCGGGTCGGGCGCTCCCGTGCCGCCTTCGACGTAGTCGACGCTCAGGCTGCCGCGGCCGAGGTACGAACCGGCCCACGGCAGCGAGACGAGCCGTCCGCCGTAGAAGGCCGTGTTGACGAGTTCGGCGAGGTCTTCGCCGCCGGCGCGGTAGCTGCGGGTGAGGGTCTCCGTCGGCAGAAGTTCGGCGAGCCGCTCGAAGACGCTGACGTCGTCGAAATCGACGTCGTCGGCACGGTCTTCGGGCTGCGGGTCGCCCGAACCCACCCGGAACGGGGTCGGGCGCTGCGTCACCGGGTCGCCGAAGGCGACGACCTGCCGCGCACGCCGCAGCGCGGGGGCGGCCTCGGCGAGGCAGAGCGCGGCGGCGTCGGCGATGATCACGACGTCGAACGGCGGCGCAGCCGGAATCGACGGCACCTCGTAGGGGGACGCGAGCCACACGGGGGCGAGCGTGCGCATGAGCGTCGGGGCCGCGTGGGAGAGCTCGACCGGGGTGGTCGCCCCCGACCGCAGCGCGTTCCGGAGCGCCGTCGCCTCGGCGGGCTCATCGACGACGGCGATCTTCCACTTCGTCGCGAGCTCGGCAGCCAGGAGCGGCCCGGCGGAACCGGCGTGCGCCTCGTCGACCAGGCGGTAGTCGCGTTCGAGCCGATCGACGACCGAGGTGTTCGCCCCGAGCAGCGCGCGATCGGTGCGCAGCATGGCCTCGAGGGCCGACTGCCACCAGGCGAACTCGAACTCGGCCGCGACGTCGCTCTCGGGCACGTGCCGAACCGACAGCTCGGTGAGCAGCGGCTCGAGGCCGAGTTCGGCGAGGCGCCCGCGGAGCGTCGCCCGCTCGACCAGGTTGTCGAACACGGCCGACTCGGCGGCGAGACCGGCGAGGGTGCGCAGCAGGTGCGGAATGGGGAGGGATGCCAGCGGCTCGGTCCGCCCGAGCGCGGTGTCGAGCGCGGCGAGGTCGGCGTTCACGCGCTGCCAGCTGGCGGCGACGTCGTCGAGCCCGATCGGCACCTCGGGGAGGACGCCTGGTTCGACCAGCTGCTGCCACTGCGCGCGCTGCTGCTGTACGCGCAGGAGCGCCTCGTGCATGTCGGTGACGTGCATGCCGGGGCGCACGTACTCGCGCGAGAGGTGCTTGAGACGGCGGCGCTGCGCACCCGACATCTCGGGGGCGTCGCGCCGCGCCGAGTACGCCCCGATCAGTTCGCCGAGCGGCCGCTCGTACACGGTCAAGCTGAACTTGTCGAGCGAGGCGCGGATGCCCTGCAGCAGCTGGATGTAGGCGCCGAGCTCGGTGATCGTCGTGAACGGGCGCATGCGGGTCTGAGCGATCAGCTCGTACCCGCGCTCGACGATCGCGGGCACCTCGGTGCGGTGCAGACGCTGCGCGAGCGCGTGCGCGTCGCGCGCCTGCTGCGTCGTGGCGAACGCGACGGCGTACCAGGGTGAGTCGTCGGGTCCGAAGCGGAACTCGCCGAGCCCCGCGGCCGTGGCCAGCGCCTGCGCCGCCTCGGCGCGCCGCGTGCTGAGCGCCTGCAGGGTGCGCAGGTCGAACCGGGTCTGGGCCGACGGCTGCGGCTCGCGGGCCGTGATGGTGGTGAGGGTGCGGAGCGCCTCGAGCGGCGAGATGCCGAGCTGCGGATGCCGCTGCGTGAGCGCGTCGCGGTAGTCGCGCAGCACCGTGCGCAGCCGCACGAGGGCGTCGTCGACGTCGGCGACCTTGGGCTGCTCGGCCTTCTCGTTGCGACCGATCGCGCGGATGAGGTCGCGGTGCAGGCGCGTGGGCGAGACCGCGAGCCCGGGCAGGCCGATGCCGGCGAGGCGGTGCCGCACACCCTCGAGGGTAGAGCGGCGCGCGCTCACGACGAGCACGCGCTTGCCGGCGCGTACGAGCTCGCCGACGGCGTTGATCACGGTCTGCGTGCCGCCGGTTCCCGGAAGGGTCTGCACCGTGAGTGACTGACCGGCGAGAATGCGCGCGAGCACGGCTTCTTGTTCGGCGTCGGCGTCGAGCAGCAGGCGGTCGGAGGCCGGCGGGCGCTCGTCGGCGCTGACGAGCGCGGGCAGCGGCCGCACGACGGTCAGCTCGTCGCGGTCGGACGCGTGCCCGGCGAGCGCGTTCAGCACCGGGTGGTCGAGGTCGGCGGCGTCGCGCACCATGTCGGATGCCACGTCGGCGAAGGTCGACACGACGAGTCTCGGCAGCACCGTGAAGGTGTCGACATGGGCGGTGAGGGCGCGCAGGTGGTCGATGACCGGCTGCGGCTTAAAGACGCCGCCGTCGTAGGCCAGCTCGGCGAGAGCTCGCCCGTCGAGCGAGATGCCGAAGTGCGTGCGTGCGGCGGCGACGAGTTCGGGGTTCACCGTGAACGAGCCGTGCAGCTTGAGGTCGAAGTCGAGGTGGTGCCGGCGGATGGCGAGCGGGCGCAGCAGCACCGGCGCCGCGTACGAGACGCCGCCGATCCGCCATGCGGCGATCGCGACCGCGAGGTGCACGGTGTCGAGCCCCCGCGAGGTGCGCAGCTCGACGTCTTTCGCGGCGATCCGCTCAGCCGCCAGGCGCGCCGTGCGGAGGGCCACCTCGTCGCGGAAGAGGTTCGACAGGAGCGTCGAACGCCCCGTGATGAACTGGGGCAGGCTGCCCGGGTGGGCTTTCGTGATGTCGATGCCGGCGTCACCGGCATCCGTGTAGTGCAGCAGGGTCGAGCGCCCGCCGAGGTGCGCCGACTCTTCGCGCAGCCGCGTGCGTTCGGCCTCTGCCACGTGCGTGACGACCACGCCGGGCTCGGAAAAATCGAGGTCTGCTGGGGTCACCGAGTGCGCGTGCTCGGCGTCATTCTCGCCTCGCACGGCGCCGCCGTCTCCTCGCCACACACTCGACACCCTAGGCGCCGTCACGGCAGGATGCGCGCCAGCGCGCGGGGTTTCGCGCGATTGTCTGCGTCTTCGTCGCCGCCTCCTCCCCAACCACGGGTTCTCGGCGGGTGTGCACAGATCGCCTGGTGCGCACCGAACGAGCGCGCGCCGCACGCCATCATGGCAGACATGACTTCGCGCAACAGCTCGCAGCGAGCCGGCCTCGCCGCGTTCTCGGTGCACCCGACACCGATCGGCCAGGCGCTCGTCGTCGTCACCGGCGAGGGCCTGGCCGCCCTGCAGCTGCTCGACGTGCGGCTCGGCGCGCGCGAGGACGTGCTCGCCGCCCTGACCGACGACCTCGGACTGCGACTGACCCCGGACGACGCGGCGACCGCCCCGGTCACTTCTCAGCTCGACGCGTACTTCGCCGGAGAGCTGCGCGCCTTCGATGTGGCCCTCGTCCTCCGTGGCGTCCACGGCTTCACCCGCGCAGCGCTCGACGCGGTCTGCGAGATCCCCTACGGCGCGGTGGCGTCGTATGCCGACGTCGCCGTGGCGGCCCGCCGCCCCGGGGCGAACCGCGCCGTGGGAACGGCGTGCGCGCGCACCCCGATCTCGATCATCTTGCCCGCGCATCGGGTCGTCCGCAGCGACGGCTCGATCGGCGAGTACGGCGGACACCCCGAGCGCAAACGCTTCCTCCTCGATCTCGAAGAGGAGGTCCTTCGCCGCGCGGGCGGCCACGAGGGTTCCGCGAGCGTGTAGGCCGCTCGCGGAGGAGCGAGCGGCCCCCGGATCCGCTGGGGGGATCCGGGGGCCGCTGTCGCCCGGGCGCAGTGCGGCCGGTGACTAGTGGTCGACGGCCTTCTCGGCGCCGTAGCCGGTGAGCGAGCGCACCTCCATCTCGGCGGCCTTCCGCGGGTCCTCCTTGCGGGTGGACGTGACCGATCCGAGCCAGCCGAGGAAGAAGCCCAGCGGGATCGACACGATGCCGGGGTTGTTCAGCGGCCAGATGGCGGTGCCGACGTTCTTGAAGACGCTCGTCTCGGTGCCCCAGAACACGGGCGAGAGGACGATCAGGATGATCGCCGCGGCGAGGCCGCCGTACATGCTCCACACCGCGCCGCGCGTCGTGAACCGGCGCCAGTACAGCGAGTACAGGATCGTCGGCAGGTTGGCGGAGGCCGCCACGGCGAAGGCGAGCGCCACGAGGAACGCCACGTTCTGCCCCTGCACGCCGATGCCGCCGAGGATCGCGAGCACGCCGATGACGATCACCGTGCGACGGGCGACCTTGACCTCGCCGTCGGGCGCGACCTTGCCCTTCTTCACGACGTTCGCGTAGATGTCGTGCGCGAACGACGCCGCGGCCGTGATCGTGAGACCCGCGACCACCGCGAGAATCGTCGCGAACGCGACCGCCGAGATGAACCCGAGAAGCAGCGGACCGCCGAGCGCCTGCGCGAGCAGCGGCGCTGCGGAGTTCACGCCACCCGGGGCGGCCTTGATCACGTCGGCGCCCACGAGCGCACCCGCGCCGTAGCCGAGCACCAGCGTGAGCAGGTAGAACAGGCCGATCAGCCAGATCGCCCAGACCACCGAACGGCGCGCCTCTTTCGCGGTCGGCACCGTGTAGAAGCGCATCAGCACATGCGGCAGGCCCGCGGTGCCGAGCACGAGCGCGATCGCGAGCGAGATGAAGTCCCACGGGTTCTTGCCGTACTGCAGACCGGGGGCGAGGATCGCGTCCTTCGGGTCGGTGACCGACGCGGCGACGGCGGATTCGAGCAGGGCGTTGAAGTCGAACCCGTTGATCGCGAGCACCCAGATCGTCATGACGATGGCGCCGCCGATGAGCAGGAACGCCTTGACGATCTGCACCCACGTGGTGCCCTTCATGCCGCCAATGAGCACGTACACGATCATCAGCACGCCGACGACCGCGACGACGACCGACTGGCCGATCTGCTCATGGATGCCGAGGAGCAGCGACACGAGGCCCCCCGCACCCGCCATCTGCGCGAGCAGGTAGAAGAAGCAGACCGCGAGCGTCGTGATCGCAGCCGCCATGCGGACGGGGCGCTCCTTCAACCGGAACGACAGCACATCGGCCATCGTGAACTTGCCCGTGTTGCGCATGAGTTCGGCCACGAGCAGCAGGGCGACGAGCCACGCCACGAGGAAGCCGATCGAATAGAGGAACCCGTCGTAGCCGTTGATCGCGATGGCGCCGACGATGCCGAGGAACGAGGCCGCCGAGAGGTAGTCGCCCGCGATCGCGAAGCCGTTCTGCGGGCCCGTGAACGAGCGGCCGGCGGCGTAGTAGTCGGCGGCGGTCTTGTTGTTGCGGCTCGCGCGGATGACGATGAACAGCGTCACCGCGACGAACGCGCCGAAGATCGAGATGTTGAGGACAGGGTTGTTCTCCGCCGTCGCCGTCGCTGCGGCGAAGACCGGGGCGGGCGCGGCCCCAGTCACCGTGCCGACGAGCGCGCTCATGCCTTCGCCTCCTGCTTCTCGAGCTCGCCGCGGATCTCCGCCGAGAGGGGGTCGACGCGGCGGTTCGCGTACGACACGTACGCCATCGTGATGGCGAAGGTCGTCACGAACTGGCCGAGGCCGAGCAGCAGGCCGATCGTGATGTCGCCCCACACGCGCGTGCCCATGAACTCCGCCGCGAACGACGAGAGCAGCACGTACGCGAAGTACCAGACGAGGAACGCGATGGTCAGCGGCCAGACGAAGCTGCGATGGCGCCGCTTCAGCTCGACGAACGACGCCGATTGCTCGACAGCGATGTAGTCGACGCCGCCGGGAGTGCTGGCGTCGGTGGACGATCCGGACATGTGGCCTCCTTGCCTCATGGGACGGGGCATGCGCCCCCGCGGCCGGTCGTCGTAGATCGGCCGCGTGATATCGTCGACGCTACGAAACCGGGTGACGCGGTCGTCACCCCCGGAAGTGGGTAGCGCAGGATGTCAGCAGTCGGCCTCGCGTCTGAGGACGATCTGATGACCCGCGCGGTGGGCGACCTCGCGACGCGCACCGGCCTGCCCGTCGCCTTCGGCGGCTTCGAACGAGACGGCGCGATCGACGTCAAGAGCGTCGTCGGCAACCGCACCTCGTCGCTCGCGGGGCTCGTCGTGCAGCCCACGCGCGGCCTTGGCGGCCGGGCGTTCGTCGAGCGCCGTCCGCGGCTCGCGCTCGACTACCGTTCGTCACGCAACATCACGCACGACTACGACCGCGCCGTGCTCGGCGAGGGCATCTCGACGCTCTTAGCCGTGCCGGTGCTCGTCTCGGGCCGGCCCCGGGGCGTCCTCTACTGCGGATCGTGGGCACGCTCCCCCTTCGGCGAGACGACGGCGCGCACCGCTCTGCAGGTCGCGTCCGACCTCGCGACCGAGCTGCGCGTGCGCGACGAGGTCGGTCGTCGGCTCCGCCTCCTGCCCGCTCCCGCCGAGACCCCCGCCCTCGACGTCGCCGCGCGCGAAGAGCTGCGCGAGGCGTACGCCGAGCTCCGCCGCATCGGCGCCGAGGTCGGCGACCCGGGCATCCGCCGACGGCTCGCCGACATCGAGTCGCGCCTCGCGACGCTCTCGCAGGGCGGCGCGGCCGAGATCGAGAAGCTCGACGTGCGCCTGTCGCCCCGCGAGACCGACGTGCTCGCGTGCGCCGCGCTCGGGCAGACCAACGCCGAGATCGCGGCGACGCTCACCCTCCGCGAGGGCACGGTGAAGTCGTACCTGCAGTCGGCGATGGCCAAGCTGGATGCCTCGACCCGCCACGCGGCGGTCGCGAAGGCGCGCCGGGCGGGCCTCCTACCCTGACGCGACGCGCGCTGCTCGCTAGGCTCTGCCCATGGCTCGCAAAATCGTGCATCAGCTCGTCGACGATCTCGACGGCACCGTCCTCGAGGTCGGCTCGGGCGAGACGATCCTCTTCTCTCTCGACGGCACCGCCTACGAGATCGACCTCACCGACGAGAACGCCGCGGCCCTGCGCGACGCCCTCGCCCCGTTCATCGCGGCCGCCCGTTCGGTGTCGGCCCGCGCCGGCGGCCGGAGCGGGTCGGGCAGCTCGGGCAGCTCGGGCGGCGCGCGGCGGCAGAAGCGCTCCGGGCAGCGCGACTATGCGCCGGTGCGCGAGTGGGCGGCGCAGAACGGCTACACCGTCTCGGAGCGCGGCCGGATTCCGGCGCCCGTGCTCGAGGCGTACGACGCCGCGCACTGAGCTTTCGCGGCCGGGCATCGCTCTCAGACGACGCACGGGCTCCTCTGCTATCGTCGTGGTCTGACCACAGTGAGGACTCGCATGCTCCGCCACCGCTCCCCCGCCCGCACCTTCCTCTCCGCCGCGACGCTCGCGGTCGTGCTCGCGGCCGGCGGCTCGCTGGCCGGATGCTCCGCGGCGTCGGGCGACGCTCCGACGACGTCGCCGACCGCGTCGACGAGCGACGCGGCGGTCGTCGCACCCGCGCACGCCGACGGGTACGGCCTCCCCGCGGGCGACGGCTCGGCACGCATCGAGCTGTGGACCGACCTGTCCTGCCCCTACTGCCGGCAGCTCGAGCTGGCCACCGGCGACCTCATCGCCGACGCCGTCGCGGCGGGCACGGCGACCCTCGTCATCCATCCCCTGAACTTCGTCAGCACCAAGCACGGCGACGACACCGACTGGTCGACGCGCGCGGCGAGCGCCCTCGCCGCGGTGAGCGACGCGGGCGAGAACGACCGTCTGCCCGCGTTCTACGCGCTGCTGCAGGAGCACCAGACCCTCGCGGACGGCACCTCGCACCCGACCGATGACGACATCGTCGCGCTCGCGCAGCAGGCGGGGGTCACCTCGGACATCTCCGACGCCGTCGCCTCGCGCCGCTTCGGCCCGTGGGTCTCGGCATCGAACCAGCATTGGCTCGGCGCGACGATCGACGGCACCTCGCAGGTGGTCTCGGGGGTGCCGATCCTCGTCGTGAACGGCACGGTCATCGACCTGTCCGCCGACGACCTCACCGGTCGCCTGCAGGCGGCGATCGACGCCGCGCAGAACTGACGCCGGCGGGGTCGACGCGCTGACCCGGACGCCGTGACCCGGCGGCTCAGCCCGCCTCGGCGAGGCGGTGCAGCAGCAGCACCTGCGAGGCGACCATCCGCTCGAGCTCGGCCGGGTCGACCGACTCGTCGGACGCGTGGATGCGGGCGTGCTCGGTGTCCTGCGCACCCCAGAGCACGACGGATGCCTCGGGCGAGCTCACGGTCGGGGATCTCGATCCCGTCGGTGGTGTTGCCGTAGTAGAGACGTCCCATGTCTGCTGCGCTCCTTCTGGTCGTTATTGCTCTGCCGAAAGGTTACTCACAAGAAAAAGTAGTTAATCAAGCGAGATACACATCGGGTGTATAGTAAGTGCAGCAAGTAGCCAATCAACGTGCCGACATCGGCCGGAGGTGTCCATGACCGACCTCGACGACGTGCAGACCGTCGATGCTGTTCTGCGCGCATACGAGCGTTTCCGGGCCGCCGACACTGCCATGCTGGCGCGTGTACGCAGCCGCACCGGGCTGAGCGAGAACGAGCTCGCCATCCTCCGCTTCCTCCTCCGCGAGCGCGAAGACGCCCACCACGTGAAGCCGAGTGAGATCGCCCGGCACTTGGGCATCAGTTCGGCATCCACCACGGCCCTCCTTGACCGGCTCGAGAAGGCCGGCATGGTGGTGCGCGGCAGCAATCCCGAAGATCGACGCAGCATCCTCATCACGGTCACCGACGATGCCGAGCATGCCATCGCGTCGACCTATGAGGTCTTCGAAGCGCGCCTGGCCGGCCTCATGGAGGATCTCAGCCCCGATCAGCGTCGCGATGTGATCTCGTTCTTCTCGTCGCTCGCCGACGCGGCCGACGCCACGGCCGAGCTCAGTCCGGCGCGCTGACCCTCACCGGTCGATTTCGTCGACGGCTTCCTGCATCGCGCGGAGGAAGCCGATGACACTCGCGCGATCGGCGGAGGTCATCGGGCGGACGACGTCGATCATGCGCCCGTGCATGGCTGCCAGGGTGTCGCGTATCTCGTCCTCGGCCTTGGGTCTCGCGGCGATGAGCACGCTGCGGCGATCGCCGGGATTCGGTGTGCGCGTGATGTGGCCGCTCTTCGCCAGCCGATCGAACAGCGCCGTCGTCGAGGCCGAGGTGATGCCGAGGTACCGCGCCAGGTGCGCGGGGGTGACGTCTTCGCCCCGGGCATTCGCGCGAGCGAGGAAGCGGAGCACGAGCAGCTCCTTCTCGCCCATCTCCATCGACTGCTGCGTGCGGCGACGCATCGCCGTCTCCGCCGCGCGATAGCTGCGCAGCGCCTGCAGGACGGCGGCGTTGCTCGCGTCGTCGGTGTCGGCATACCAGTATGCCGAGTGCTCTTCCTTCTCCCCCGTCACGAAGAACAATTCTGACGGGTGCCGCCGGCTCCCGGGGCCACTCGTACCCGGGCAGCGACCGATCCCCGACCCCGCGAGGAGCCGGGGAAGCGGTCACTGTCGCGCGCTCGTCGCGCCGCGGCAGGTCAGGAGCGGCGACGCGTGGAGGTGCCGCGTCCGCGGACGGCGCCGTAGACCAGGAGGACGATGATCGCCCCGATGATCGAGCCGATGATGCCGGACGGCTGGAAGAAGCCGTCGGCGTTGTCGGTGCCGAAGATGAGATATCCGAGGAAGCCGCCGACGAACGATCCGACGATTCCGAGGACGATCGTCATGAGAATGCTCATGTCCTGCTTGCCGGGGATGACGGCGCGGGCGATGAAGCCCGCGATCAAGCCGATGACGATGATGCTGATGATGAGTCCGAACATGTGATGCTCCTCTGCTGTGCGCCGGGTGGGCGCGGGGTCGGGCATCGGGCGATGCGCCGGCCGCCGTTGGGTGGCGGCAACAATCTAAGTCAACCACCCCTCAGGGTGTGGCATAACACCCCTGAGGGTGAAAAGCTGACGCATGCCCTCTCCCGCCCGGCCCATCACGGTCGCCCTCGTCGACGACTACGACGTCGTACTGAAGGGCCTCGCCCATCTCTTCGACGACTACCGCGATCGGGTGATCGTCGCTGAGATCGACGCGAACGCCCCGGTCAGCGACAGTGTCGACGTGGTGCTGTACGACTCGTTCGCCCAGCCCGAAGCCGACCACGTCGAGATCGTCGAGCTGCTGCGCAATCCCCGCGCGCGCCGGGTGGTCGTCTACACCTGGAACTTCCATCCCGATCTCATCGAGATCGCCCGCAACCAGGGCGTGCACGGCTACCTGTCGAAGACCCTCAGCGCCGCAGAGCTGGTCACGGCGATCGAGGCCGTGCACGCCGGCGCACGCATCTTCAACGATCAGAGCCGGCGCGCACCCAGCCAGCCGGGCCTCGACTGGCCGGGCAAGCGCGAGGGCATCACCGACCGCGAATCGGAGATCCTCGCGCTCATCACGCAGGGCAAGAGCAACGCCGAGATCGCGCGGCTCACCTACCTGAGCCCGAACACGGTGAAGTCCTACATCCGGTCGGTCTATCGCAAGATCGGCGCGACGAGCCGCACCCAGGCGGTGCTCTACGGCGTGCGCCACGGGTTCACCCCCGACACGCACCGCATCGATCACTGGCTGGGCGGCCCGTGATCCACACCGCGGTCACCCGGCAGCGGCTCGGCAGTCGGCCGTGACCACGGAGCCGTCGGCCGAGAGCGTTGCCGTCTGCGCGGCACGGTAGTCGGATTCGCGGGGATGGGCGGGATACCCGTCGGTCGAGTCGTAGCGGGCGACAGCCAGGCCGGCACCGAGCACCGCCGACCCCACGTCGACGCCGCCCGTCGTGTCGACGTAGCGCAGGAGCCGCCCGTAGCGATCCTCCGGGTTCTGCCCCTCCGGGAGCACCAGGGTGATCGGATCTCCGGGGCCCACCAGCGTCGCGACGAGCGCCGTCGCTACGTCGTAGCCGCACTCACCGCGCTCGGGTGCGTCGATCCCGATGATGCGCACCGTGCCTGCGCTCGTCTCGACGGTATCGCCGTCGACGATCTCCTCGAGAGTCGCCACCACGTCCACCGTCGGGCTTGCGATGGACGCGGCATCCGGCACCCTCGCCGGGGCGCACGCGGCGAGGGATGCCGCGACGGCCAGCGCGACGGCGAGCGCGGCAACCCGGATTCGTCGCGCGCGCATAGGCTCAGAGTTCACGCTCGGCGGCGGCGTCGAACTCGCGCCGGAGATACTTCGGCGCCTGCACCATCCACGCCTCGGTGACGAGCTCGACGAGGTGGTCGGCGTCGACGGCGGCCATGCGGAACGCGACCTTGGGTTCACGCGCACGAACCTGGCGGCACCGCCCGTCGTTGCCCGCTCCTCGCTCCCGGGGAGCGCCCCGGCGATCGCACGGACGTCGTCGAGCGTGGGCATGCCCAGAAGCGTAGGGCGCACCCCCGACAGTGTCAGAAGGCGACGGTGATCGTGCCGTTCCCCTCGATGACCTCGCGCACCTCGTCACTCGTGAACGCCTTCTTCAGCGCGGCGGTCGCTGCCGAGTCCGCATCCTCCGACCGCACCACGAGGTTGAGCGCGAACCTGTCGTCGAGCTCGGTGATGAGTCCGTCGTCGTGCGGGTTGAGGCCGAGCGCCGCGACGTGCGAGGGCCACTGAAACACGAGATCGGCTTCGTCGTAGGCCGCGTTCAGCTGCGGGATCGCGACCTGCAAGAACTCGAGGCTCTTCGGGTTTCCGGTGATGTCGTCGGGGGTCGCGGTGTACGGGTCGATCGTGGGGTCGAGGGTGACGATGCCCTCGTCGGCGAGGAGCTTGAGCGCCCGGTCGGTGTTGGAGGGGTCGTCGGGGATCGCGACGGTCGCTCCGTTCGGCAGGTCGGCGATGTCGTCGAGCGTCTTGGAGTAGAACGCGATGATGAAGTCGTAGACGGGCTGCACGCCCACGAGGGTGCCGTCGTTGCCGGCGTTGAACGACTCCATGTAGGGCACGTGCTGCGAGAAGTTCGCGTCCACGTCGCCGGCCTGCAGGATCGTGTTCGAGAGGACGTAGTCCGACACTTCGACCAGCTCGATCTTGTACCCGTCTTCGATGGCGTCGGCCGCGGCCTCGACGACGTCGGTCATGGGCGACGTAACCGCCGCGACCTTGAGCGTCACCGGTTCGGTGGAGGCGGCATCCGCTCCCCCGCTCGGGGCGGCGCAGCCGGACAGCAGGACGGCGGATGCCAGGGCGATGCCGAGGGCGGAGATGTGGATCTTTCGCATGGGGTTCCTTCGTAAGGGGTGTGCAGGTCAGCGGTGGTCGAGACGGACGGAGATGCGATGGCCGATCAGTTGGATCAGCAGCACGCAGACGATGATGATGAGGATGGTCAGGTACATCAGCGCGTCGTTGTACTCCTGGTAGCCGTAGCGCATGGCGAAGTCGCCGATGCCGCCGCCGCCGACCACCCCGAGGACGGTCGAGTACGACAGCAGGCTGATCGCGGCCGACGTGAGCGCGTAGACGAGCCCGGAGCGCGCTTCGGGGAGGAAGTACTGCCCGACCGCCTGCGGGACGGTCGCACCCATCGCGGTCGCGACGCGCGAGATGCCCGGTGGCACTTCGAGGAGGATCTGCTCGACCAGGCGCGCGTAGATCGCGACCGCCACGACGCACAGCGGCAGGGTCGCGGCCTGGGTGCCGAAGGTCGTGCCCATCACGAGCCGCGTGAACGGGATGAGGAAGACCACCAGCAGGAGGAACGGGAACGAGCGGACGATGTTGATGTAGAGATTGGCGATGCGCCACAGCGTGCGGTTCTCGGCGAAGCCGCCCGCGCGCGTGAGGAAGACGGTGACGCCGAGCGGCAGCCCGATGATCACAGCTGCCGCCAGCGAGACGAGGAGCATGTACCCGGTCTCGGCGAGCGCCTCGAGGATGTCGTCGCCGTGGTCGGCGAGCAGGTCGGTGAGCCAGGTCACGACAGGAGCTCCCGCTTGACCTGGTCGTAGTAGTTCGGGAGGGTCCGGTAGTCGGTCTTGCGGATGCGGAACAGTTCGCGGAGCGCGCCGCGTTCGAGCAGGGCCACCCGATCGCAGATCGCCTTGACGACGTCGAGGTCGTGGGTGATCACGACGACGGTCGTGCCGTAGCGCGTGCGCGCGCCGTCGAGCACGCGGAGAATGTCGGCGGTGGTGGAGGTGTCGAGCGACGACGTCGGCTCGTCGCACAGCAGCAGGGACGGGCGGGTGATGAGGGCGCGCGCGAGGCCTACGCGCTGCTTCTCTCCCCCGCTCAGCTGCGCGGGGTAGTGATCGGCGCGGTGGGCGAGGCCGACGAAATCGAGGACCTCATCGACGGCCGCGCGCTCCTCGGCGCGCGACAACGCTGCGCCCGTGCGACGCCGCAGGCGCAGCGGCAGGGCGACGTTGCGCCGCACCGTCTGGCTGCTCAGCAGGTCGACGCTCTGGAACACGACCCCGATGTCGCGGCGGAGGTTGCGGAGCTGGCCGCGCCCGAGGCGCGCGACCCGCTCACCGAGCACCGTGACCGTTCCGGTGTCGGGCGAGGTGAGCCCGTTGATCAATCGGAGGAACGTCGATTTGCCGGCGCCGCTCTCGCCGATCACCCCGAAGACCTCACCGCGGTCGATCCTCAGGGTGATGTCTCGGAGGGCGGGCGGCTCGCCCGCATGATCGCCGAACGCCTTCGTGACGTCCGCGAATTCCACAACGGCAGTGCCAGGTGTCGCCATCTCGTCGTGCGCTTCTTTCGTTCGGCTGTCTTCGGCGACCAGTGCAGAGCTGTTCTTGTACCGCGTCTAATTATAATCGAGCAATGAGCGTGAGGTACCGGACCGAGATCATCAACACCGACGGCGGCGACGGCTGGAGCCGGGTCGTCGGCGGCATGGCGGTGCCGGTGGCCTCACCGCTCGGCGCCGACCTCGACCCCGCGGCATCCAACCCGGAGCAGCTCCTCGCCCTCGCGTGGGCGACGTGCCTCAACGCGACCGCGCAGGTGATCTACGGTGGCGCCGCCCGCACAGCCGTGCGCGTCGACGTGGCATTGATGGATGCCGAGCCCGGCCCCGGGTTCGAGTTTCACCTGGATGCCTATCTCTCCCTCGAGGGCGGGAGCATGGCCGAGACCGAAGAGCTCCTCGCCGCCGCGGAGGCGCGGTGCCCGGTATCGAAGCTGCTGCGCGAGGCAACGACGGTGAGGGCACACGCGGAGCCGTATTCGGCGCCGTAGATCCCGCTGCCAACGTCGGACGCCTTGCCCGCCGACGTCACCCGGCATCCCGCCACGGTGACAGGGTTGATCACATGACAGTGATCATTGCGGGATGCGGCGACCTCGGCACGGAGGTCGGCCTGCGGTTCGCCGCGCAGGGCCATCGCGTGGTCGGCATGCGACGCGAAGCGGAGCTGCTGCGAGCACCGATCGAGGGGCGCTCGGTGGACCTCCGCCACCAGGTCCCCACGATCGATGACGACACCACCACGGTCGTGGTCGCCCTTACCGCCGGAAGCCGGACCGCCACGGCCTACCGCGAGACGTACGTCACCGGGCTCCGGAATGTTCTCGAGGGGATCGAGGCGTCCCCGGCCGATCCTCGCGTGCTCGTGGTCTCGTCGACGGCGGTCTATGACATCGACGGTGGCGAGACGGTCACGGAGAGCACTCCCGCCGTAGGAGGCTCGGCCACCGCCGACGTGCTGCTCGAGGCAGAGAAGCTCCTGCGCTCGCGGGCGCCGGAGGCGACACTGGTGAGGCTGTCGGGCATTTACGGTCCAGGCCGCGAGCGGCTCATCGAGCAGGTGCGCTCAGGCACCGCCCGGCTCGCGGCTCCCGCGACATCACCGCACACGAACCGCATCCATCGCGATGACGCCGCTGCCGCCATCGTGCACCTCGCCGGTCTCGAGAATCCCCCACCCCTGGTGCTGGGCAGCGACGACGAACCGGCGAGGTTGGATGAGGTGCTGCGCTTTCTCGCCGCGGAGATGGGCGTTGCACTGCCGACTCAGGGTGAGGCGACCGGGCGGCAGGCCACTGGCGACAAGCGGATCTCCAACGCCCTCCTGCGCTCGACGGGGTTCACGTTCACGCATCCGAGCTTCCGCGAGGGATACCGTGCGGTGCTCGCGGGCGGTGGCGTGCGGCATCCGTGAGCGCGGCGGTCATCCGGATTTCGACGGAGACGGAACCCGCCCCACAGCAATTTTGCTCGATAGGCTAAGCAACACCCGCTCCGCGAGGTGAACCATGGCGAAGAAGCCTGATCGGACCAAGGTCGCGGGGATCGTGGTCGCCTCAGGCGAGAACGCACGGGATTTCCCTCCGGGCACGGAGGTCGTCGGCCATCTGCGATCTGGCGCGCACGCGACATATATCACCGTGCCGGTGGCAGCGATCGCGCAGAAGCCGAAGACGCTCACCTGGGAGGCCGCGGGTGGACTCTTCCTCGCCGGCGCGACGGCGCTGGACACTCTGGATACCCTCAAAATCGGCGCCGACGACACCATTGTGATCTCCGCAGCAGCCGGGGGCGTCGGCAGCATCGAGGCGCAACTGGCCAAGCATCGTGGCGCAACCGTCGTCGGCACGTGCGGCGAGCGCAATTTCGACTACCTGCGACAGCTCGGCATCAAGCCGGTGCGCTACGGCGAGGGCATCGCCGATCGCATCCGGCGTGCTGCCGGTGGCCCGGTGACCGCCTTGATCGACAACTTCGGACAGGATGGCAGCGACCTCGCGGAGGAGCTGGGCGTACCCGCCGGCCGCTACAGGTCGAGCGCTGACCGGCGCGACACCGAAGTCCGGCTCCTGCAGAACGATCCGGCATCCGTCGCCTACGGCACCGAGCTGCTCGCCCGCGTGACGCACCTGGCCGAGAAGCGGGCATTCACGCTCCTGATCTCGGGGCTGTACGCGCTCGACGACGTCGCCTCGGCGTATCACGATCTCGAGAAGCTCCACTCCCGAGGAAAAGTGCTGCTGGGCACCCACCTGGTGAACTCTCGACGCATCGTCAAGGCACGCGACATCTACGAAGCGGGGCGCTGACACTCAGCGGAATCCAACCGTCGCAACCGCCGCCGCGCCATGTCGTGCGCGCGCGGACCGGTACCCAGAGCTCGTTGCGCGACGAACAATACGAGGCGGGTCGCGGTGACGGCCGGAAGCCACGAGCGGCGGAGGCCCAGCAGGCGGCGATACTCGCGCGGGATCGTCGCGACGGCTCCTTCGAACAGGATCCGGTAGCCGAATCGCAGGGAACCCTCGAGCGGCACGGTGCGCAAGAACCGCACGACATCGTCGACCCGCTCGCCGCCGCACAGCGTGCCCGCGGCGAGCAAGCCATCCATTCGCGCGTGCAGATCGCTCACGCTCACCGGCGGATGCGTGACGCCCATGAGCCGCCCCGCCGTCGCCCACTCGGAGACGTACGCGTCGGGTCCACCCGGAATTGTGCCTCCCCATGTCGTGTGCGCGACCAGGAAGGCATCCGTGAACGCGAGGTGCACCCACTCGACGAGGTCGGCGTCCTCAGCGCTGTAGCTGCGCCGCGAGCCGTCGGCAGCGTCGTACTCGCCGCGCACCGTCGCATGGAAGCGCCCCACACGCCCGAGCTCGGCCGCCACCTGCTCGCGAGCCCCAAACGTCAGCGAGAGAACCCACCTGACCGTCCCGGACAGGCGCCCGAGCGGATCTTCGCTGTAGCGCGACCAATCGTGCACGCCGGCCATCGCCCCGGGGTGGAGCGCCTGCAACAGCAACGCCCGGATACCGGCAACGAGGGTCGGGATGCCGGCGTGTACCGTCCACGCCGCGCCGTCCTCGGCGAAGAGACCGCGGTCTTCGCCTCGCTCGAGGCGCAGTACCCACGGAGGCGTACCGTCAGGGTCGCCCGAAAGCGGCAAGAGAAGACGCGCACGAAGACCTGAGGTCTTCCGCTGCGCGCGCACGATTCCATCATCGCCTGCCGCGGCGCAGGCAGGGCCCATGGGCGCCAAAGCCGGGCGGCACGGCGGGCGTGGCCCCTCAGAAAAGTGCCGCGAACCGCTCCGTCGCTTCCACAGGCCCGATGACGATGAGAAGGTCCCCGGCCGAGATGACCGATGACGCGCCGGCAGCGCGCCACTCGCCGTCAGCGCTTCTGACCTTGACGATGGTGACTCCGTACCGGCGCCGCACGGCGGCCTGCTCGAGCGTCTTGCCCACGATCACCCCCGGAGCCACCGTCTTGGCGACCACGAGGTCGCGATCGAACTCGACGTAGTCCAGCATGGCGCCACGCACGAGGTGTGCCACCCGTCGACCCATATCGGCTTCGGGGAAGATCACATGCTCGATGCCGAGCTGTTCGAGGATCAGCCCGTGCTGCTCGCTGATCGCCTTCGCCCAGATCGAGCGGACTCCCATTCGCTTCAGGAGCGACGTGGTCAGGATGCTCGCTTGGATATCCGATCCGATGCCGACGACGACCCGGTCGAACTGTGTGACGCCGAGCTGTTCCAACGCGACCTCTTTCGTCGAGTCCGCGCGAACGACATGCGTCAGCACGCCGTTGAGGGACTGCACGACGTCCTCGTCGGTGTCGATGCCGAGCACCTCAGTCCCGGAGCGGACCAACTCGGTCGCGAGGGCGCCACCGAATCGTCCCAGGCCGATGACGGCGACGCTGGTGGCGGATGAGTCCTTTGCGCGCCGGCGGCGGAAGAAAAGAGTCGGGTTATCCAATGATCGGACGCTCCTTCGGGAGTTCGTACATTCGCTTCTGGGTGGTCAGCGCGAGAGCCGATCCGAGGAGAACGGGACCCAGCCTCCCGATGAACATGAGGGCTATCAACACAAGTTGCGCCACCTCGGGGAGGTCGGCAGTGATCCCCGTCGAGAGTCCGACGGTGGCGAACGCCGAGATCACTTCGAAAAGGACGCGATCTAAGCCGAATGGGCTCATCAGCATAATCGCCAGTGTCGATCCGACCACGAGCGCAACCGCGAGCAGGGCGACGGTGAGCGCCTCACGGTGCGTCGATCGAGGCAGCCGCTTCCCGAACATGTTGACGGCGGTGTCACCGCGCAATTCCGCCACGATGATGAAGAAGAGCACCGCGAACGTCGTGATCTTCAGTCCGCCGGCCGTCCCGGCAGGCCCGCCGCCGATGAACATGAGGATGTCTGTGACGAACCAGCTCTCCGCATGCATCTGTGACACGTCGATCGTGTTGAAGCCCGCGGTCCTCGGCATGACCGACATCGCGAACCCGGCGAGCAGCCGGCCGGCCGGATCGAGAGGACCCAGCGTGCCAGGGTTCGACCACTCCAATGCGGTGAGGGCGATCGCACCGAAGACGAGGAGAACGAGCGAGCCGATCACGACGGTCATGGTGTTGAGCGTCCATCGACGCGGGAGCAGGAACCGGCGGCGGAGTTCCATGATCACGGGGAACCCGAGACCGCCCAGGATGATCGCCGCGCAGATCGGGAGGCAGATCCAGGGGTCTGCAACGAACGACATCAGGTTGTCGCTGAACAGCGCGAATCCCGCGTTGTTGAAGGCGGATACGGCGTGGAAGACGCCGAGCCACACGGCGCGGCCCGGTTCCTCGGCGTATCCGAGCCAGAACCTCAGGAACAGGACCAGGGCGACAACGGCTTGCGTCGTCATCGTGATGACCGCGACGCCCAGAAGGACGCGGCGGACGTCGCCGACGGCGACCGTGTGGGTCTCGCTCACCGCAGTGAGTCTCGTGCGCAGTCCCAGCCGCCGGGCGACGAGCAATCCGAGGAGGGTTGCGATGGACATCACCCCGAATCCGCCGATCTGTATGAGCACGAGGATCACGCCCTGCCCGAACGGCGACCAGAACACGGGGGTATCGACAACGATGTGTCCCGTCACGCATAGCGCGCTCGTCGCGGTGAACAGCGCTTCCATAAACGTCGCGGAGCGGCCCTGGACGGCGATCGGAAGACTGAGCAGGAAGGTTCCGACAGCGAGGACCAGACCGAAGGCTCCGGAGATGGCCCGACCGGGGGTGAGTCGGAGGACGCTACGCAACGACTGCACTCGGCAACAATCTCACAGTCTGGAGTGTCCGGGTGGGCTGACACGGCAACGACAAGCCCACACAGCGAGTTCGGCAAACGTTCTGGGTCGGCGAAACCGGCTCTTCGGAATTAGGGGTGTAGTTGGGGTCTGAATCCTCCGGCTTCGAGCAGGCTCCTGGCGATGTAGTTCGTGAGGTTGCGGAAGCCGAGCGCGGAGCCGCGGAGGTGTTCGAGCCTGCCGTTGATCGCTTCCGTGGGCCCGTTGGACGTGCCGGGACGGTCGAAGAACGCGAGCACGTCGGCGGCGCGCTGCTTGAGGGTGCGGCCGAGCTTGCGGATCTCGACGAGCGCGGCAGGAACCCCGGTGCTGACCGAGTCGATACGCCGCGATCATGCGCTGGTAGATGCCCCAGGTCGCTTCGACCTCGACGTGCTCCTCGGCCGCGAACAACGCCTCCAGCCGGGAGCGTTGCCGGTCGGTGAGCAGCTTGTCGCCGGTGTGCAGGGTGCGGCGTGTCTGGTAGAGCGGGTCGCCCTTCATCCCGCGCCGACCGAAGCGGAACCATCCCCACGATCCAGCTCGGCCCGCGCCGGATGATCCCCCGCGTCCCGCTGCTGCGCGCATTCGGGATCAACACCTGACACGCCGAAGCCAGTCACCCGACCGCGCCTGCGATGAGTGCGGCGTTCATGAGCCCCCGTTCTCGGTCGGCCGGATCGAGATTCACCCAGCTCGAGTGCCCCTCGTCACCTAGGTTCTCGAGGATGGCGCGGAGCCTGCGCCGGTCGTTCGCGCTCATCGTGTCGTAGGCGAGCTCGGACGCGTCGCTGACGCTGGCAAGGAGGACGGCTGCATCGTCGAGGTGGCGGGCCCGATCGCGGTTGTCCACGAGATAGGCCGCTCCTTTGGCGACCAGCGCGCCGAGCTCATCGGGCACACCGAGGACGACGCGGGCACCGCCATTGAAGATCAGCGTGTACGTGTCGCGGCGGCGGATAGCCTGCTCTCCGGCTGGCGCAGCGAACGCAGGTCGTTGCGCGAGCCTCGGCCGCATCCGAGAGGGCAGATGGTCGGCGGCCATGATGTCTACCTTGCGGCCGTCCGCGTGCACAAATCGATAGGCATGCTCTTCGCTCTCGACGAGCTCGAACCCGATCTGGGCCAGGGCGGCCCGGGTCCCGGCCAGAGAGCTGCGGTCGGCCCAGTAGTCCACGAGCGCGTCCATGTCGTCGGTGGACCGGCGCATCGCCACCCACGGTCAGTTCAAGGCCAGCCATGCGTTCCTCAGCTCAGTGAGAGCTCGCAGGCCGCCGCTGCGTTCCCTGGTGTCGGTGCTGACAGCGAGGTCCGCGGCGATGACCGCGGCCGGCATCGTGTCACCGTCGTACGTGATCGGCAGCGTGTTGTCGTAGAGGACGTCTTGGCCGCTGGTCGAGGCCGCCATGAAGTGCGTGCGGGCGTACTCGTCGATTTCGCCGCGGCGGACGTAGCCGGAAACCTGGCGGGTGTCGTCCATGAGTCCGACGCGCAGCTGGCCGGCGGCGGAGCGGCCGGTAGCGATGAGCTCTTCCCCGGCCTTGGTGGCATTGGCGGCACGGTAGCGGTGCGCTCGGGTGCGCCCTGAGACGGCGCGCGCGAGCTCGTCTGCACCCCATGTGCGCAGTCGCCGGCGTGTGCGCGAAAGGGTGCTGGGGGTTAGCCAGGTCGCCTCGAGGCCGCTGAGCTCCCACAGCAGTCCCCACGCGGTGTCGACGTCGAGCTTTCGACCACCGCCGCGGCGAGCAGACGTTTCGTAGCGGAGCACGGAGTCAGCGTCGGCCAGCCACGCGCCGGAAGAGAGTTTGTGCCCAGCGATGGAGCCTTCGGCGAGGAGGTCGATGGCGTGGCGCCGCGAGACGCCGAGGCGGCTGGCGAGTTCGGTCGCCGTCAGGTGAACCATTGCAGAACACCTCCAAACTTGGAACTATTGTGACACAGAGTTGGCTCGCCGCGCGCCGCGCGCAAACGGTCCTTAATCGGGACCGCCTGCGTTTCGGTCGCCACCCGGATCCGGTCGGTGACATCGGTGAGTTTCAGTTCCCCGAGCAGCTCGAGGAGGGCAGACTGGTCTAGAGCCATCGTGCTCTGTGTCTTCCTGTGAGAGAACTTTGATCGGTACTTCTCACTGACCATCGCACGATGGCTCACCCACGTCTACGACGCAGACAACCCTGCCGAATCCTCCACCACTCCAGGGGACGTCACCCGACCGGAGCGGATCTTCCTCCCAGGTCGGCGCGGTACACTGATCGGGATAGGCGAACTTCTCATTCGTCTCGCCCCGGCCGCGTGGTAACGGTCGGGGCTTCTTCTTTGCCCGCGGGCTCGTTGCCGACGCAGCAGCAGTCCAGAGATATCATTCGCGCTAGAATTGTGCACATGACGGTCCTCTCGCTCGCGGACGTCCGCGCATCGCTGAGCAAGTACATCGAGTCCGCCGCTACCACTCATGAGCGGTTCGAGATCACGCGCAACGGCGCCCGCGTCGCGGTTCTGTTGAGCGCTGAGGACTACGACGCTCTGGTGGAGACCGTCGACATCTTGAGCAGCCCAGAAGAGGTCGCCGCGCTGCGAACAGCGATCGCAGAACTCGAGGCGGGCGATGTGTCATCGGCAGATGAGGTTCGCGCCGCGATGCGTGCGCGCGGTCGGCTTGCCGGGTGAGCGGCCCCTGCACCGTCGTCTTCACGCAGTCGGCGAGACGCGCGCTCGAGATCACGCTTCCGGAATCGGTTGCGGCTGCGGCGTTCGAGTTCATCGTCGGGCCGTTGGCGGACAACCCGAGGCGTCTGGGCAGACCGTTGCGTGAGCCGCTTGCCCCGCTGTACTCCGCGCGTCGGGGCGAGTATCGGGTGCTCTACCGGATCGAGGATGACCGATTGTTCATCGAGATCGTCACGATCGAGCACCGGCGAGACGTGTACCACCGTCGCTGTCCCCCGCCGGTCGAGATCGCACAGCCGAGGGACAGGCCGAGCGCCGACTTGTCGGTGCTGCCGACACGATGTGTCGAATGACGGCTGCGGCGCATCGCGGCACAGGCTATCCATAGACTCAGCTCGATGAGCACTGAAATCCCCCCGCAGAATGCCACCGTTCCCCTCGTCGCGGCAGCACCGACCTTTGGCACGTTTCCCGCTGCATCCGTGCTCGAGAACGGCGACGTTGCTGTCGTCCCGCGCGGGCTTCGACGTTCCCGTTCGCGGTGCGATCGTCATCGTGGGCGCGCGGGAGATCAAGGTCCGCGAGCAGCCCGACGATGTCGCCGTCGTCGCCGCGACTCAGCTGGCGCGGTGGCTCAGGAAGCAGCGTCCGCACTTCGACGCGACGCAGTACGCGATGGTGTCAACGCTCGTCCGTGACGCGGCGACGTGGACGCAGAGCGCCCCACCGGCGCCGGACCTGTCGCGCTTCGACGCGCTCCGTCGCGAGGTCGCGGGTGCACGCCGCGTCCGCATGCTGTGGGGAGGGACGCTGCTCGTCGGCATCCTCGCAATCACCGCTCCGATGGCGATCACCTACTACTCGAGCGTGTTCGGAGGCTGACGGCGCGATTCGCGGTGCCCCGCACACCCGCCCGTCACCGCGTCCGCGGGCGTGAACGGGATCCCGCTACTCTTCAGAGCAGCATCTTCTCGACGTTGAAGGACCTGATTCGGTGACCCCCCGACGAATCCGTGTGGCCGGCGTGCGCGGCGACTTTCTCGTACCCCGCGGCTGGCCCACGCCGACCGATCATTGGATCCGCGTGAACACGTTCTGGCAGCCGCCCCGTGACTGGACCCCGTTGCCCGGCCTCAAGCCCGCGCCGGCGGGCTGGCAATTCTGGGTGCCCAACAAGACGTGGGATCTCGCGGCGGCCAAGTACTACAGACCGCTGCAGGCATGGATGCGCGCATCGAACATCGCCGGCGTCGCCTGCCTCGCGGCGCTCATCGGCGCGACCCTCCTGCATACGCCGATTCTCCGGTTGGCCGCCCTGCTCTTCCTCCTCATCGGGATCATCTGCCTGATGGTGTTCCGCCTCAAATGGCGAAGCATGACGGCGGAGCTTCTCGCACACGCGACGAGGGGCGCCGAACGAGCGCGGAACGAACGGCTCGCGCGGGAGTACCAGCGCTACCTCGTGGATGCCGCATGACGCTCGACGAGGCCCGCGAGATTCTCGCCGTCGAGCGCGGCGCGAGCGCGGATGAGATTCGCGACGCGTTTCGTCAGCGCGCTCGCCACGTTCATCCCGACCGGCATCCCACCGTGGATGATGCGCGACGGCGGCAGCTCGGTCGCGAGTTTGATCGCGCGCGGGAGGCGCGAGACATCCTGGTGACGTTCACGACCGGCTCTGCTCGCGTGACGACACCCGCACCGGCTGCCCCCTCGACGCGCACGAGCACGACGACGGGCGCTCCGTCGTCGGAGAGCTTCGCCGGCGCGCCGCGACACAGCGCGACCACTCCCCCGCCGCGCCGCGAACGCGCTCGACCCCGCACGAGCGAATCGCGACCGCGAAGCGAGGCGCCGCGCGTCACGATCCGTTTCGACGAATTCGTCCGCGCATCGGATGCCGCGGGCTTCGGCGACGGCAAGCGCACGCGCCGGCTGATCGATTGGCCGCGGGTCATCGCGTGGTCGACGGTTGCCGCAGCGGCAGCGCTCGTCTTCGGCGGAAGTTACGTCGTGGCGTACGTGCTGTAGCGGGCTCTAC
Source organism: Microbacterium paulum (assembly GCF_015707995.1). Classification (GTDB taxonomy): domain Bacteria; phylum Actinomycetota; class Actinomycetes; order Actinomycetales; family Microbacteriaceae; genus Microbacterium; species Microbacterium paulum. Next base: position 2,722 of record NZ_JAAGRY010000043.1, on the reverse strand, counting down.
TTCGACTTGTTACGCACGCGCAGGCCGCCGCCCTGCCCCGTCCCGACCTCGAACAGGCCGATCGTCCTGACGAGATCGGACAGCTTCGCGTAGCCCCAGTTGCGCGGGTCGAAGTCGGGCTGCTGCTTGCGCATCAGCTGCCCGACCGGCGAAAGGCTCGCCCAACCGTCCTCCCCAGCGGCCGTCGCGACGCACGACCGCAGACCCGCGACGAGCTTGGTGTTGCCACGCAGCTCTTTGGTCGACGCGCGTACCGGAGCGGCGGAGATCTTCTCGGTCACCGGCTCCTCCAGCACGTCAAGGTAGGTGAACGTGTCGCATGCGTTGCGGAACGCGTCGGGCGTCTTGCGCTCCCCGAACCCGTAGACGGTGACGCCCTCTTCTCTGATGCGCGTCGCGAGCCGAGTGAAGTCGCTGTCGGACGAGACGATGCAGAAACCGCTGAAACGACGGGTGTACAGCAGGTCCATCGCATCGATGATGAGCGCACTGTCGGTCGCATTCTTGCCGACCGTGTTCGCGAACTGCTGCACGGGTTGGATGACGTTCTCGCTCGCCGCGGTCTTCCAGCTGCTCAGCTGTGTGCTGGTCCAGTCGCCGTAGATCCGTTTCACGGATGCCGTGCCGAATCGCGCGATCTCGGTGAGCACCGCGCCGATCTTCGATGCAGGGACATTGTCGGCATCGATGAGCACAGCAAGCAGGTCGGTGGGGTGGGCCATGTCTCAAGAATGGCAGGGCGGTGGCGTCGTGCCGTGACCACGCGCCCCGCTCAGGCCACCGGCACCTCGACGACGGCACGGTCATAGGTGATCAGGTCGCTAACTTCGAGCCGGGGCTTCTTCGCTGTCAGGTGGCGCCGGCTCCCCCGAGCGCGCCTCGACCTCGACTCGGTACCAGCCACCCAGGATCTCGACCAGGGCATCCGCAAGGACCTCGACATCGTCGAGAGACATCCGTTGTGAAGCCGGACCCACGATCCAGTCGATGTAGCCCGTGGTCAACCAACGCTCCGAGTCGTCGAAATGGCGGTCGACAATCGCGAGCTTGCGGGCGTGCGCGCGACCGTTCTCGGTCTTCGGATTCACGTACGCGGAGCTCGGACGACGCCTGCTGAGGTGGAGTTCCTCGACTCGATCCCCGATGACCTCGCGCTGCAGTCGCCGAACGGCGTCAACCCACGTCGGCGTCTTGGACGCGTCGCGCGGATAACTTTCCGCGTCTGCCTCCACGCTGACGCCGACACTGAATCGAAGAGGCACGGGTCGCCCGCGGGGGGCATCGCTCGTTGAGCGACTTGCAGGACAGCCCGAAGCTGCGCGCCACCGATCCAGGGTGAGTAGAAGTTGATCGCAGGCATACCCGAGCCACCGCGTCGGCTGTCGATGGTCCATGCCGGCCCCAAACGTTGCCGCGCCGGTTCCATCAGTCGGCGGAGTCGCGCCTCGACGGCGCTCTTGGCCGAGCGAGCAGCCTGCACTTCGGCGAGCGTGAGACGCGACTGCGGAAAGCAGCCGAGCACTTCCAGCCATGTCATCAGGCTTACGCGCGCCTTCTGCGGAAGCCACTCGGGCGCGTGCTCTTTCTCGAGCAGCAGCACGACGAGGTGATCCGCGACCGTCAGTTCCCGATCGACCTGCTCCTCCGTCAGCGTGTGGTCGAACTTCGCCTCAACACCGACGACGAACTGCGGGTCAGTGAAGTGGAGCGCGATGTCGATTTTCTGCGCGCCATACTCCGCTCTGACGTCGGTGAACTGACCGAGACGACCACCGTCGACAACGTCGGCGAGCTTCGCGACAAAGCGCGTGTCGTCGTGGCGGATCTCTGCGGCGAGCGCTCGCGTCGCAAGCGGTTCGGTCGTGAAAATGAGTGATGCAGCCACGGGTCTACTTGATCAGTTGCCGTCCTCAAGCTACCGCCCCGTGTCTTCAGTTCCGGCGAACTGAGCGTGTTCCGCGGTCGCGATCCGGTCGTACAGTTCCCCCGGACGGCCGCGCCCCTCACGCTTGACCTCACCTGTGGCGCGGAGCGCGCCCATCATCGACCGCCGGAACGTGTCGGGCTGAAGCGATATACCGCGCACGGTCTCGTGCACAGAACGCAGCTCGCTCAGGGTGAAGGGCTGCATCACCAACCCACGCGGGTCAGGAGCCGCCCGATACTCCGCCCGCAGTGACTCAAGGGCGACATCGATGATCTGCTCGTGGTCGAATTTCAACGTCGGCGGGTCGCTCACCGGAAAGAGCCCGGATGCCGGGAGGAGATCCGATGGGACCACGTCGAGGTGCGCGACCGACAGCACCCACCCACGGTCATCGCGCGCGGGCGCGTCGAACACATGCAGCTGTTTGGGTCGCAGCCCAGAGACCCCGACCTTCGCGCGGAGTGACCGGAGGACGGCGTCGGCCAGACGCTCACCCTCGTGCAGGAAGGTTCCCGGCAACGTCCACTCGCCACCCGATGACGACAGCAGCACAGCGAGCTCGCCGTCCAGGGCGGTGAGTACTGCGGTGTCGACAGCCACCGATGGGCGCGGGTAGTCGGTGAGCGCTCGCCCCTGCGAGTCGCGGTACGTGTGCGGCATCCTTCACCCTTCCCTCAATAAACTGGCTCTTCGGACTTTAGGTGGGGGTGGGTGATGTGCGGGGCCGCGTGGTGACGGGGTGGGGCGGGTCGAGGCCCCGAGGATCGGTAGCGACCAAGCTTCCTTTCCGTTCGG
>NZ_JAAGRY010000042.1 GCF_015707995.1 Microbacterium paulum | reverse complement strand
GCGAGGCGGGCGGCGCGAGCGGTGCGGGTGGGATGCACGGCGCGTCCGGTCTGCGCGGCGGAGGCCGCAGCTCGCGCCCGACAGAAGACGCGGGTCACAGTGCCCGCAGCCGGGGGGCGAGGTCGCGGGCGAACAGCCGCTGCGCGCGCAACTGGTCGGCGCCGGGAGCGTGGATGAGCAGGTCGGTGAACCCGAGACGCACGTAGTCCGCGATCTCGGCGACCACGGCGTCGGGGTCATCGCCGACGATCCACCGCTGCACGACCGTGTCGAGGGGCAGCGCGTCGGCGGCTGCGGCGAAGTCGTCGGGACTCGTCAGCGTCGACTTCTGCTCGGCGCTGAGCGACAGCGGCGCCCAGAACCGGGTGTCTTCCCGCGCCCGCGCGAGGTCTTCGTCGTACGAGAGCTTCAGCTCGAGCATCCGCCGCGGGGCGGGGGCTGCGGTGTCGGCGCCCGCGCCTTCGCCCGCTCGCTCGGCCGCCCCGGCGGCGAAGGCCGGCAGCAGGTCGTCGGCGTAGAGCCCGCGCCCCTTGCCCGAGGTGCAGATCAGTCCGTCGCCGTCGCTCCCGGCGAAGCGGGCAACCTTAGGACCGCCCGCGGCGACCAGGATCGGCACGGGCGTCTCGGGCAGGTCGGCGATCGTGGCATCCGTCGCCCGGTAGTACTCCCCCGCGAAGGTGACCCGCTCGCCCGTCCACAGCGCGCGGATCAGGGTGAGCGCTTCGCGCAGCCGGGCGAAGCGCTCGGCGAACGGGGGCCAGTCGCCGACGCCGCCGGCGGCGATCTCGTTGAGTGCTTCGCCCGTGCCGACCCCGAGCCAGACGCGGCCGGGGTGCAGGCAGGCGAGCGTCGCGACCGCCTGGGCGACGACGGCGGGGTTGTAGCGAAAGGTCGGCGTCGTGACGCTCGTGCCGATCTCGACCCGATGGGTGCGCTCGCCGACCGCCGCCGCCCACGCGAACGCGAACGGCGCGTGCCCGCCGAGTCCGTCGGCGGTGGCGGGCCGCCACGGCAGAAAGTGGTCGCTCGTGGCGACGAAGTCGAAGCCGTGGTCTTCGGCGGCGACGGCGAACTCGACCAGCGCGCGCGGCGCGAACTGCTCGGCCGACGCCTTGTACCCGAGCCGCACGGTCATTCGTCGTCCTCGACGTCGGGGCCGGATGCCTCGGCGGTGCCCTCGTCGTAGCCGTCGGCGTACCCCTGCGCATAGGCCTCGTCGGTGCCGAGGCGGAACAGGTCGTCTTCGGCTGCGCGGGCGATCGAGCGGGCGCCGGGCAGGTCGAGGCTGCCGACCATCTCGGCCGCCCCGCGCACGATCGCCACGGGCAGCCGGCGCGTCTTGCCCTTGACGAGGTCAGCCGCGGCGGCCAGCTCGTCGGCGAGGCACGGCCGGGTGACGCGCAGCGGCCGTCCCGCGGCGTCGACCTGGCCGGCGAGCTCGTCGAACACGCGGATGCCTGCGGCTCCGATCGCGACGTCGGTCTGCCCGTCGCGCCAGGCCCGGCCGAGGGTGTCGCTCAGGATCACGCCGATGGGCCCGCCGGTCGCCGCGCCGAGCGCCTCGGCGAGTGCGCGCGCCGAGGCATCCGGATCGATCGGCAGCAGCAGCACGGTGCCGGGCGCGGCGTTCGACGCGTCGATGCCGGCCGAGGCCCCCACGATGCCGAGCCGGCTCTCGACGATGCGGGTCGCGCCGCCGCCCGCGCGCTCGCGAGTCGCCACGGTGCGCACCGTCTCTTCGGCGAACGCGGCGTCACGCAGCTCCTCGGGACGCACGCGTCCCTCGGCCTTCGAGACCACTTTCGAGGTCACGACGACGACGTCGCCCGCCTCGAGAGGTGTGCCCGCACGCTCGCACGTAGCGAGCACGAGCGCGGCGAGATCGTCGCCTTCGGTCACCTCGGGAATGCCGCCGGGGGCCCAGATCGAGAGCATGTTCGAACTCTTCCACATCTGCGCCGCGCCGCACCTCTCCCCCTCTTCGCGAGGGGTCGCGACACGCGGCATCGCGCGCGCCGGGCACCGCGTGTCGCGACCCCTCGCGCACAAGGGAGGGAGGGGAGGGAGCGCGCTAGTCGAGGACGGGGACGGTTGCGGCGACGTCGCGGTCTTCTTCGGTCGCGACCAGCTGGCCGCACGCGCCGTCGATCTCTTTGCCGCGGGTGTCGCGCAGGGTCGTGGGGATGCCGGCCTCGTTCAGCCGCCGCACGAACTCGTTCTGCACGTCGGGCTCGGATGCCGTCCACACCGATCCGGGCGTCGGGTTCAAGGGAATGGGGTTCACGTGCACCCAACCGCGACCGCGGTCGTTGAGCTTGGATGCCAGCAGGTCCGCCCGCCACGCGTGGTCGTTCATGTCCTTGATCAGGGCGTATTCGATCGAGACGCGGCGGCCGGTCTTCTCGAAGTATCCGCGCGCCGCGTCGAGAGCCTCATCGACCTTCCAGCGCGAGTTGATGGGGATCATCTCGTCGCGCAGGCGGTCGTCGGGCGCGTGCAGCGACAGCGCGAAGGTCACCGGGATGTCTTCGGCGGCGAGCTTGTTGATCGCGGGCACGAGCCCCACCGTCGAGACCGTGATGCCGCGAGCGCTCATGCCGAGACCGTGCTTCTTGTCGACCATCGTGCGGACGGCCTGCATGACCCGGTTGTAGTTGGCGAGCGGCTCCCCCATGCCCATGAACACGATGTTCGTGACGCGCTCGTCGGCGTGCCCGACCCGGCGGGGGTCGCCGAGCCCGCCGTCGGCGATCAGCCGGTTGGCGCGCACGACCTGCTCGACGATCTCGGCCGCCGACATGTTTCGGGTCAGCCCCGCCTGGCCGGTCGCGCAGAACGGGCAGTTCATGCCGCACCCCGCCTGCGACGACACGCACAGCGTGATGCGGCCCGGGTAGCGCATGAGCACCGACTCGACGAGGGCGCCGTCGTGCAGTTTCCAGAGGAACTTGATCGTGTCGCCGCGGTCGGTCTCGAGTCGGCGCACCTCGGTGAGCAGGTTCGGCAGCATTTCGTGCACGAGGTCGTCGCGACCGGATGCCGGGAGGTCGGTCATCTGCGCGGCATCCGACGTGTAGTGCTGAAAGTAGTGCTTCTCGAGCTGCCCGGCGCGAAAGCCCGGCAGACCGAGGGCTTTGACCTTCTCGACGCGCTGCTCGGGGGTCATGTCGGCGAGGTGCGCGGGCGGCATGCCCTTCTTCGGCGCGGCGAACTGCAGGAGGGGTTTGCCCTCGGCATCCACCTTCTGGGTCCAGCCCTCCGTCCGCGGGCGCACCTGACGCGGCGTCTCGCGCGGTGTCGTCGAGCGGACGGGGGTGGATTCAGTCATGACTCCAGGGTACGGGCTACCGGCTGGACGACCGCCGGATTCACGGCGCACGAGCACTCCGAGCCAGACCCGCCAGCACCGCCGCGACCGCCCGTAGACTTCCTCCATGCCCGATGAGCCGCGCTCCACCTCTGTGAAGCGGGTGTCGGTGCACAAGGTGATCAACAACGTCGTCGTCTCGATCGACGAGTCGGGGCGCGAGCGGGTGCTCACGGGCCGCGGCATCGGATTTCAGCTGAAGCCCGCCGACGCGGTCGATCCGGCCAAGGTCGAGAAGACGTTCATCCTCGACGAGGGCGAGGCCGGCGAGCGCGAACTGCGCATGCTCGACGACATCCCCTACCCGGTGATCGAGTCGGTCACCCGCGCCACCGACGCCGCCGAGCGCTCTCTCGGTCGCGCACTCGGGCGCGGGTTCGCCCTCGCCGTGCTCGACCACCTGCAGTTCGTGCTCGAGCGGCTCGAGAAGGGTGTGCGCATTCCCGCAACCTCCATGCCCGAACTGCGCGTGCTCTACCCCGCCGAATACGCCGCGGCAACGGAGATGACCGCCTCGATCGCCGCCTCGCCGCGCGCCCGCCCGCGCGCGCTGGCGAGGGGTCGCGACACGCGGCATCCGGGATGCGCCGCGCCGCGTGTCGCGACCCCTCGCGGGTGACGGCGGGGCGAGGACGGGCACGAGCGGGTGAGAGAGGATGGTCAGGTGAGCGAAATCGACACCACACCGCGCATCGTGTTCATCGACGTCGACGGCACGATCCTCGAGCACGGCTCGGTCATCGCCCCCTCGACCGTCACGGCGATCCGCTCGGCGCGGCGAGCGGGGCACACCGTGTACCTGTGCACGGGGCGGTCGGCCGGTGACATCCACCCCGCCGTCCGCGAGATCGGCTTCGACGGCGTCATCAGCAACGGCGGGGCGTTCGCCGTGCGGATCGACGACGACGGCACGGAACGGCCGATCGCCGCGCACCTCATGCCGCGCGCACTGACCGACCGCATGCTCGGTTATTTCGAAGACCGTGGCATCCACTACTTTCTGCAGACCGACGACGCGGTCTACGCCTCGCCGGGCATCGGCGCCGCGGCCGACGAGTTCTTCCGCCAGCGCCGCGACCGGCACGCCGAAGACCTGCGGGCCCTCGGCCTCGACGACGACGATGCGCCGCTGCCGGCGATCAGCTACCGGCCGCTCGGCGAGGTCGACCTCGACCAGGTCGTCAAGGCGACGTTCATCAGCGCCGACTCCGACACGCTCGCGCGCGCGCAGGCAGACCTCGGCGACGCGTTCCACGTGATCCCCGGGTCGATCCCCATGCCGGGCGGCTCGAACGGCGAGATCGCGCAGCTGGGCGTCAACAAGGGATCGGCGATCGTCGAGGTGCTCGACGCGCTCGGCCTGGATGCCGCGGATTCTGTCGGCATCGGCGACAGCTGGAACGACGTCGAGATGTTCGAGGTCGTCGGCACCGCCGTCGCGATGGGCGGCGCCGACCCCGAACTGCAGGCTCGGGCCGACTTCGTCACAACCGGCGTGCTCGACGACGGCGTGCACGGCGCCCTCGTGCGCCTCGGCCTGGTCTGACCCCGCCCCTCGCTTCTCTCCCCACCTCTTCCCGCGAGCCGCTATCTTCTGGCCGAGCCGCTACGTTTCGGCAGGCCATTTCGTAGCGGCTCGACCGAAACGTAGCGGCTCGCGGTCGAGAAAGGTGGAGGAAGAGGGGGATGCCTCAGAGGAAGATGTCCGGAAACAGCTCAGAGTCGGGGGTGCCGGGCACGGCGGCGTAGCCGGAGAAGTCGGTGACCCCGGCATCCCGCAGCACGTCCTCGACGATGAGCGTCTGGCCGGTGTACTCGCGTGCGGGCTTCGTGAGCACCTCGTACGCGGCGTCGGCGTAGACCTCGGGCGTGCGGCTGACCTTCATCATGCGGTCGCCGCCGAGCGCGAACTGCACCACGGCGGTCGCGATCGTCGTCTCGGGCCAGAGGGTGTTCGCGGCGATGCCGTCGTCGGCGAATTCGGCGGCGAAGCCGAGCGTCGCCAGCGTCATGCCGTACTTCGCCATGGTGTACCCGGTGTGGGCGCCGAGCCAGCGCGGCGTGATGTTCAGCGGCGGCGAGAGCGAGAGGATGTGCGGGTTCGGGGCATCCTTCAGAATCGGCACGGCGGCCCGCGACAGCATGAACGTGCCGCGGACGTTGACGTCCTGCATGAGGTCGTACTTCTTCGCGGCGAGGTCGAGCGAACTCGACAGGTCGATGACCGACGCGTTGTTGATGACGATGTCGATGCCGCCGAACTCGCCCTGGGTCGTCAGCACCGCCTCGGTGATGTCGTCGTCGTTGCGCACGTCGCCGACGATCGGCAGGGCGTGCCCGCCCGCCGCTTCGATCGCGGCGGCGGCGGTGTGCACCGTGCCCTCGAGCTTCGGGTGCGGGGTGTCGGTCTTCGCGATCATCGCGATGTTCGCGCCGTCGCGGGCCGCGCGCAGCGCGATCGCGAGGCCGATGCCGCGGCTGCCGCCCGACATCAGGATGGTCTTGCCGGCGAGGCTTGCGTCAGCCATGTCTGTCTCCTTCGTGTCCCACTCGGGGCGTGCGTTGTCCGTTTCCCACTCGGGGCGGGCGTTGTCCGTGTCCCATTCGGGGCGGCGGTCGTCCCAGAAAAGGTCGTTTCAGGCATCCGATCTCGACCGTTTCTGGGACATGCGGCGGTCAGGTCTGTGAGCTCTTGCGGGATGCCTGGGCGAACGCGGCCACGCGCGCGGCCGCGTCGGGGGTGTCGAATCGCGCGCCGATCGTCTGCGCCTCGTCGGCGAGGTTGTCGGCGAAGGCGCGGCGCGCACCCGCCCGGATGAGGCGCTTGGCCTGCCCGAACGCCGCCGTCGCGTTCTCGAGCCAGAACGACGCGACCTCGCCCGCGCGGGCGGCGGGGTCGGCGGAGAGCTCGGTCACGAGCCCCCAGTCGAGCGCGGTCTCGGCATCGATCGTCTCGTCCTGCAGTAGGAGGCGCAGCGCCCGGGTCTGCCCGATCGCCGCGGGCAGCAGCGTCGAGACGCCGAGGTCGGGGCTCAGACCGATGTTCGCGTACCGGCTGACGAACTTGGCGCGGGGCCCCGCGACGATGTAGTCGGCCGTGAGCATGAGGCCCAGGCCGCCCCCGGCAACGGCGCCCTGCACCGCGGCGACGACGGGCTTGTCGGCTTCGACGAACGTGCGGATGCCGTCGTGGATGATGCCCGCCATCTCCGTCACATCGGCGCCCGAGGCCCCTGAGGTCGACATCTCGATGACGTCGCCGCCCGCGCAGAAGGCCGGGCCCGCGGCATCCATCAGCACCGCCCCGACGGTGTCGTCGGACGTGATCTCGTGGGCGAGGTCGCGCCAGCGGCGCCCCATCTCGAACCCCATCGCGTTGAGCGAGGCGGGCCGATTGAAGGTGACGCGCGCGAGCGCGCCCTCGCGGGTGTACAGAATCGAGTCGGTCATGGGCGGGTCTCCTTCGTCGGGCGCACTGTATTCAGTCCGGTCGAAACGGCCACGCTGCCGCGCCCGCGGGATTGCGCTGCCGCCCTGCCTGCAGCGCGTCGCGCAGACTGAGGACGGTACGCGGCGGCGGGCCGACCGGCCGGGCTCACTTCGGCGCCATGCGGATCGCGCCGTCGAGGCGGATGGTCTCGCCGTTGAGGTAGCCGTTGCGGACGATCTCGAGCACGAGCGAGGCGTATTCGTCAGGCCGCCCGAGCCGCTGCGGGTAGGGCACCTGCTGGCCGAGGCTCTGCTGGGCCGCTTCGGGCAGGCCCGCGAGCATCGGGGTCTCCATGATGCCGGGGGCGATCGTGCACACGCGGATGCCGTAGCGGGCGAGCTCGCGCGCGATCGGCAGCGTCATGGCGTGCACCCCGCCCTTGGATGCCGAGTAGGCCGGCTGCCCGATCTGGCCGTCGAACGCGGCGACGGATGCGGTGTTGACGATGACGCCGCGGTCGCCGCCGTCGGTCGGCTCGGTCTTCGCGATGGCGGCGGATGCCTGGGAGATGACGTTGTACGTGCCGATGAGGTTGACACGGACGATCTTCTCGAAGTGGGCGAGGTCGGTGGGCGCCCCCTCGCGGTCGAGCACCTTCGCGGGCGGGGCGATGCCGGCGCAGTTGACGACGACGCGGAGGGGGCCGTGCTCGCCCGCGGTGGCGACGGCGGCGGCGACCTGGCCCGGGTCGGTCACGTCGGCGGGGGCGAACGTGCCCCCGATCTCGGCCGCGCGGTCGGCTCCGGGAGATGTGGGCAGGTCGACGATGACGACGTGCGCTCCGGCGTCGGCGAGACGGCGGGCGGTCGCGAACCCGAGTCCGCTCGCGCCACCGGTGACGAGGGCGGATGCTCCGCTGATGTCCATGTGTGCTCTCCTTCGAACTCCTCGTCCAGCCTAGGCGATGGGATCGGAGTACCAAAAGCACAGACACCCAGTCCCACAGGATGGAGGCGGTGGCGCCGCCGTCCGATACCGCGTTGACTGGAGCGCATGGACGTGAGGATCAAGCGCGTGTACGAACCGCCAGCACCCGACGACGGCTTCCGTGTGCTCGTCGACCGGCTCTGGCCGCGCGGGCTGTCGAAGGAGCGCGCCGCGATCGACCTGTGGGAGAAGGACGTCGCACCGTCCGACGCGCTGCGGACGGCGTTCCATCACGGGGGCCTGCCGTGGCCCGATTTCGCCGACCACTACCGCGCCGAGCTCGCCGGCGCGCCGGCGCTCGACGAGCTGCGTCGCACCGTCGCGGACCACACGACGACAACCCTCCTGTACGCCGCCCATGACGAGCAGCACAATCAGGCCGTCATCCTGCAACACCTCCTCACGGACGCCGCGTGAGCACCCCCTCCGCGGATCTGGCCGTTCCCGCCCGGGTCCGCGCGCGCTGCACGAGGCCCTCCCCGTCGACGACTGCCCCTTCGACTGGTCCCTCCCGACGCGGATCGTGGATGTCGACGGCCGCGTGCTCGCGCACGTCGACCTCGGCGCGCTCGGCGTCGCCGACCGCTGGGCTGACATCGCCGTCGCCGCGATGAGCACGACGCGGAACTGCGGGCCCGGGTGGGAGCGCACGCTCATCGACGCGTACGGCATCGCCCCCGACAGCGAGCGTCTCGCGTACTACCGAGACCTCTGGAACGCGACGTGACGGCGCGGCAGGATGACCCCATGACCCACCCGCTGATGTTCGACGAGGCCGATCCGCTGCTCGGTCGAGTGCGTGGCATCCACCCGCGAATCACCACTCGTGCTTCGAATCACCGTCGCTTTCGCGCGAAACGCGTGGTGACTCGCGAAACGCGTGGTGACTCGCGAAACGCGTGGTGACTCGCGGAGCGGGTGGTGACTGGCGGAGCGAGCGGCGGCCCGCCACCTGAACGCGCGAACGCGCGGCATCCTTCCCCCCGGATGGATGCCGCGCGTCCGCGGTGTGCGTCAGGTCAGCGCACGTCCTCGTTGACCCAGTCCATCGACTTCTGGACGGCCTGCTTCCAGAGGCGCAGCTGACGCTCCCGCTCCTCGACGTCGTCGTTGGGCGTCCAACGACGGTCCTCCTGCCAGTTGGCGCGGAGTTCATCGAGGTCGTTCCAGAACCCGACGGCGAGGCCCGCCGCGTACGCCGCCCCCAGGGCGGTGGTCTCGGCGACCACCGGGCGCACGACAGGCACGCCGAGGATGTCGGCCTGGAACTGCATGAGCGTGTCGTTGGCGATCATGCCGCCGTCGACCTTGAGCTCGGTGAGGTCGACGCCCGAGTCGGCGTTGACCGCATCGAGCACCTCGCGCGTCTGGAAGGCGGTCGCCTCGAGGGCGGCGCGGGCGAGGTGACCCCGGTTGGCGTAGCGCGTCAGGCCGAGGATCGCGCCGCGGGCGTCGGGACGCCAGTACGGGGCGAACAGACCCGAGAACGCGGGCACGAAGTACACGCCGCCGTTGTCTTCGACGGTCGTCGCGAGCGCCTCGACCTCGGGCGCACTCGTGATGATGCCCAGCTGGTCGCGCAGCCACTGCACGAGCGACCCGGTGACCGCGATCGATCCCTCGAGCGCGTAGTGGGCGGGCTCGTCGCCGAGCTTGTAGCCCACCGTCGTCAGCAGTCCGTTCTCGCTCTTGACGATCTCGGTGCCGGTCTGGAAGATCAGGAAGTTTCCGGTGCCGTAGGTGTTCTTGCTCTCACCCGCGTCGAACGCCGCCTGACCGAACGTGGCCGCCTGCTGGTCGCCGAGGATGCCCGCGACGGGCGTTTCGCGCAGCAGCGACGTGTCGCGCGCTTCGCCGTAGACCTCGCTCGAGGAGCGGATCTCGGGCATCATCGAGCGCGGCACGCCGAAGTCGGCGAGGATGTCGTCGCGCCACTCGAGCGTCTTCAGGTCCATGAAGAGCGTGCGCGAGGCGTTGGTGACGTCGGTGGCGTGCACGCCGCCTTCGGGGCCGCCGGTGAGGTTCCACAGCACCCACGTGTCGGTCGTGCCGAAGATGAGGTCACCCGCCTCCGCCTTCTCGCGCGCACCCTCGACGTTCTCGAGGATCCAGGCGATCTTGGTGCCCGAGAAGTACGTCGCCAGGGGCAGCCCGACGATGTCCTTGTACTTCTCGACGCCCTCGTCGCCGGCGAGCCGGTCGACGATCGGCTGGGTGCGGGTGTCTTGCCAGACGATCGCGTTGTACACCGGGATGCCGGTGTTCTTGTCCCAGACCACCGCGGTCTCGCGCTGGTTGGTGATGCCGATCGCGGCGATGTCGTGGCGGGTGAGGTTCGCGCGACCGAGCGCGATACCGATCACCTCGCGCATGTTGTCGCGGATCTCGACCGGGTCGTGCTCGACCCAGCCGGCGCGCGGCATGATCTGCTCGTGCTCCTTCTGACCCACCGAGATGATCGATCCCTTCTTGTCGAAGATGATCGCGCGGCTGGACGTGGTGCCCTGGTCGAGGGCGATGATGTAGTCGGCCATGGTGACTTCCTTGTCTTTCGGGTTGGATGCCGGTTGTTACGGATGCCGGTTCTTGCGGATGCCGGGCGTGATGGATGCCCGGGTGTTGCGATGTTCCCCGTCGCCGGTCAGCCGGCGAGCGTGATGAGGTGCAGCATGACGGGCGCGGCGAAGGCCGCGAGCGCGCCACCGATGAGCGGGCCGACCACCGGGACCCACGCGTACGACCAGTCGCTCGAACCCTTGCCCTTGATGGGCAGCACGGCGTGTGCGATGCGGGGGCCGAGGTCACGGGCGGGGTTGATCGCGTAACCGGTGGGGCCACCGAGCGAGGCGCCGATGCCGACCACGAGCAGGGCGACGGGCACGGCCGTGAGCGGGCCGAGGCCTCCGGGAACGCCGACCTGCACGTCGCCGTAGTCGGCGAACGCGAAGATCACGAACACGAGCACGAAGGTGGCGATGATCTCGGTGACGAGGTTCCAGCCGTAGGAGCGGATGGCGGGGCCGGTCGAGAAGACGCCGAGCTTGTTGGCCGGGTCGGGCTCAGCATCGAAGTGCTCTTTGTAGACCAGCCAGCAGAGCACGGCACCGATGAAGGCACCGACCAGCTGCGCCGAGACGGCGACGAGGAACTGCACGCCGCTGATCTTGCCCGCGATGAGCAGGCCGAGCGAGACGGCGGGGTTCAGCTGCGCGCCCGAGTACGCCGAGACGAGCACACCGGCGAACACCGCGAGGCCCCAGCCCCAGTTGATCATCAGGGTGCCGCCGCCGAGGCCCTTGGACTTGGCGAGGATGACGTTGGCGACAACGCCGCCACCGAGCAGAAGCAGCATCGCCGTTCCCACGAGTTCGGACAGGAAATAGAGTCCGAGGTTCACTTCTTGCATGTCGACATTGACCTTTCAGCAGGGTGCGCGAGCGACGCCGCCGCGCAGAGGATGTTCGCCTGAGGATGGGTTTCCGGCGTCAGGCACGCCGGGGTCTGGGTGGGGTCAGGCGGGCTGCGGTGCGAGCGAAGCCGTGCTGACGTCGATCCGGTGCGCGTCGCGCAGCACCTCGGTGGCGGTGGCGACCTGGGCGTCGATCTCCGAGGCATCCCACCCGAGGGCGGGCGCCGCGGCCGTCGCGACCTCGACGAGCGTCTCGCCGGTCACGCCGCCGACGAAGGCGATCGAGGTGCGTCGCAGCAGCAGGTCGATGAGCGAGACGACCTCTTCGCGCGCGGCGAGCAGGGCGATCTCTTCTTGCGAGTAGCCGGGGGCGTGCGCGAGGGGGTGCTGCGTGACGGGCAGGCTCGACAGCAGCTCGGCCGCGTAGGTGCCGTAACGCTCGAGCATGCGATCGGCGAACTCGGCCGCGTGCGCACCCCGGTGCGCCTCGACCCACCGGCGCCGGTCGGCGTCGGTGCGCGGGTAGCCGGCGCCTCCGCCGATCGCGAGATCCGTCGTCGAGACCGTGCGGGGACGGCCCAGGAGCTGCATCACGTCGGTGGAGATGTGCTCGGACAGCGCCCGGAACGTCGTCCACTTGCCGCCCACGAGGCTCAGCACGGGCACGCCGTCGAGCCGAGCGCGCTCGATGCGGTAGTCACGGGAAACGAACCCGGGGGCGACGTCGTCGTGACGGGGCAGCGGGCGGATGCCGGAGAACGTGTAGACGATCTGCTCGCGCGAGACCGAGATGTGCGGGAACACCTGCGCGATGAGGTCGAAGAAGTAGTCGATCTCGTCGTCAGTGCACACGGTCGGCTTCGACGGGTCGGCGTCGATGTCGGTGGTTCCGACCATGACGCGGCCCTTGAGCGGGTAGATCAGCACGATGCGCCCGTCGGATGCCTCGAAGAAGATCTCGTTGCCCCGCGTCGCGTCGAGCAGCTCGGCGTTCTCGAGGACGATGTGCGAGCCCTTCGTGCCGCCCATGAAGCGCGTGGCCTGACCGAGCGCGGCGTTCGTGAGGTCGGTCCACGGTCCGCTGGTGTTGACGATCACCTTCGCGGTGAACGGGAACTGCTCGCCGGTGACCTCGTCGCGGATGATGACGGACGAGCCGTCGGAGCCAACGACCGGTGCGTAGTTCGTGGCGCGCGCCGACTCTTCGCGCAGGCCGTCGCGCAACACGTCGAGGGCGAGGCGCTCGGGGTCGTGCATCGACGCGTCGTAGTAGGTCGCGGTGTAGGCGAACCGGCCGTCGAGGTCGGGGAAGAGCTCGTGCGACTTCTTGCGGCCGTGGAAACGGTGCCGGGGCACCGCGCCGCCGTCGCGCGAGAACGTGTCGTAGATGATGAGGCCGATCTTGATGAGCAGCGCTCCGCGCTCGCGCGGCTTGCCGCGCCCGTGCGAGACGAGCAGACGGAAAGGGGCGGTGAGGATGCCGGAGAACGTCTTGTGGATCGGGATGGTGGTCGGCAGCGGGCGCACGAAGTGCGGCGCGTTGCGCACCAGACGGTTGCGCTCCGTGACCGATTCGCGCACGAGCCGGAACTCGCCGTTCTCGAGGTAGCGCACGCCGCCGTGCACCATGTGGCTGGATGCCGACGAGGCGCCCGACACGTAGTCGCCGCGCTCGACGAGCGCGACATCGACGCCCTGCAGGGCGAGGTCGCGGAAGGTCGCGATGCCGTTGATGCCGCCGCCGATGATGAGCACATCTGCCTGCGGGCGGTCTTTGAGGGCCTGGATGTTCGAGCGGTTCGTCGCCTGTGACGTCGTCATGTCTCTTCCCTTTTTCACGGCTGGTGACACCTAGACTGGAGCGCGCTGAACGAATTCACAAGGGGCATGAACGAACGTGCACCACACCGACTTCTCTGCACGAATATGCAGCCAAGGGGAAGCATGAGCGGAATCGAAGCCGACGCGCGCACGCGCGAAGCGCTGCACGTGGCCCAGCTGTACTACGAGCGCGATCGCACGATGGAACAGATCGCGGCGGAGCTGAACGTGTCGCGGTCATCCGTGTCGCGACTGCTCTCCTACGCGCGCGAGATCGGGCTCGTCGAGATCACGGTGCACTCGCCCCAGCAGGGCAGCACGGCCGTCGCCCGCCGCGTCGCGGAGCGCTACGGCATCTCGGTGCACGTCGTGAGCTCGCCCCCGCGCACGCCCGACGCCGAGAAGCTCGAGCGCACGGCTCGGTCGGCGGCGCGCGCTCTCGCCGCGACGCTCGACCCCAATGCATCCATCGGCGTCGCCTGGGGCGCGACGGTGTCGGCGATCGCGCGGCACCTGCCGCCGAAGCGCCTCTACAACTCGCAGATCGTGCAGATGAACGGCGCCGCCAACGAGATCACGTCGGGCATCGCCTATTCGGGCGCGATCCTCGAGCGCTTCGGTCAGAGCTTCGGCGCCGACGTGCAGCAGTTCCCCGTGCCGGCCCTGTTCGACGACCCCTCGACGAAGCAGCTGATGTGGCGCGAACGCTCGGTGCGCCGCGTGCTCGATGCGCAGGCCCGTGTGCAGGTGTTCGTGTTCGGCCTCGGGTCGCCCACCGCCGATGTGCCCTCGCACGTCTATTCGGGCGGCTACCTGAGCGGCGACGACCTGCACTCCCTCATGCGCGACGGGATCGTCGGCGACTGCGCGACCGTGTTCTACCGCATCGACGGCAGCTCGTCGGGCATCCAGCTGAACGAACGGTCGAGCGGACCGAGCCTCGACGCGATCCGGCGCATCCCGCGGCGCCTGTGCGCGGTGTCGAGCCTGTCGAAGTTCGACGCCCTGCGGGGGGCGCTCGCGGCGAACCTCATCACGGAGCTCGTCGTCGAAGAGACCCTCGCCCGGCGGCTGCTGGAGAGCTGAGCTCGAGGATGCCTCGGCGCGGGGCATCCCGCGCAGCGCCCCTGCGCCGGCGCCGCTGGATCACCGCGGACCGAGGATGAAGTTCCACGTGCCCGCCCAGACGGCGGCCGCGACGGAGATCGCCGAGATCGCCGCCCCCGCCGAGACGAGCAGCCATTCGCGCGCGCCGAAGGTCGAGGTGCGCGCCCACGTGCGCCGCACCGGGGCGCCGAACCCGCGCGCCTCCATCGCCGTCGCGAGCTTCGAGCCGCGGCGGATCGAGAGGACGAGCAGGGCGAATGCCATGCCCACGAACCGGCGGATGCGGCCGCGGTCGGCCACGCCGCGCGCGCGGCGCGCGAGCTCGAGGGCCCGCCAGTCGTCGATGAAGAGCCCGACCATGCGAAGCCCCGCCAGAGCGCCCAGCACGAACCGTGCCGGCAGGTGCAGGATCTGGGCGAGGCCGTCGGCGAGATCCGTGGGGTCGACGGTGACGAACAGCACGACCGACGGCAGCGCGACCGCGAGCACGCGGAAGAAGGTGGCGACGGCGAGCGCGATCGACCCGTCGCTGATGCGCACGACGAACCACTCCGCATAGACGTGACCGGATGCCTCGCCGTAGAGCAGGATCGTGAGGGCGGTGAGGGGGGCGGCGAGCCACACGGGCCACGTGCGCACCCAGAACTCGCGCCACGACAGGCCGGCGAACAGGAACAGCACGCTCTCGAGGGCGAGCGCGACGGCCGCCGACACCCAGTCGAGCGTGAGGATCAGCGGAATGGCGATGAGCGCCGATGCCAGCAGCTTCGCCACCGGGTTGATGCCGGCGACCGCGCCCGTGCGAGCGCGGGTGTCGAGGAGGGTCATACCGGCCGCACCCCGGTGGGGTCGGGCGCAGCCAGGCGTACCTCGCGGGCGTGCAGGGCCTCGACGACGGCCGCATCGTGGGTGATCACGACGATCGCACGACCCTCGTCGCGCAGCACCGCGAGCATGTCGACGAGCTCGGCCCAGGTGCGCGCGTCCTGCCCGAACGTCGGCTCGTCGAGCACGAGCACGCGTGGTGCGGTGGCGAGGGCCGCCGCGACCGTCAGGCGCCGCTTCTCGCCGCCGGAGAGCGTGTACGGGTTGGCGCGGGCGAGGGGCGCGAGCCGCAGCCGTTCGAGCAGGTCGTCGACCCGCGCCGCGGCCTGCGCCTCGTCGTGGCCCAGCGCGCGGGGG
Organism: Microbacterium paulum; assembly: GCF_015707995.1. Classification (GTDB taxonomy): domain Bacteria; phylum Actinomycetota; class Actinomycetes; order Actinomycetales; family Microbacteriaceae; genus Microbacterium; species Microbacterium paulum. The sequence continues at coordinate 16,400 of NZ_JAAGRY010000042.1, read as the reverse complement.
CCGACGAGCAGCTCGTCGCGCACCGTGCGGGTGAGCAGCTGGTGCTCGGGCTCTTGGAAGACCGTGCCGATGCGGGTGAGCAGTTGCGTCGACCGCCATCGGATCGGGTGCGGTCCGGCACCGTGCGCGAGCGGCTCTTCGGCGACCACGTCGCCCGCCGCCGGGGGCAGAAGCCCCGCGAACGTGAGCCCGAGGGTCGACTTGCCGGCGCCGTTGCGCCCGGTGATCGCGAGCACCTCGCCGGCGCGCACCTCGACGTCGATGCCCGACGCGACCGGCTGATCGCGCACCCGCGCGACGGCGAGCGCCTCGGCGGCGAGCAGCCGTTCCCGGACGGGCCCGGCGGGTGGCTCGACCGGCGGCGGGGGCACGCGCGGGGGGATGCCCGGCATCCACACGCCCTCGGCAGCGAGGGCGGTGGCGTGAGCCCCCAGCACGGCATCCGGTGCACCGTCGGCGACGACCTTGCCCCCGGAGATCACGACGACGCGGTCGACGAGCGGCAGCCACACGTCGACGCGGTGCTCGACGACGACGAAGGTCGCGCCCGTGGCATCCAGGGCACGACCGACGGCTCGCCGCACGTCGGCGACGCCGTCAGGGTCGAGGTTGGCGGTCGGCTCGTCGAGCAGCAGCACGCCGGGGCGCATCGCGAGCGCGCCGGCCAGGGCGAGGCGCTGCTTCTGCCCACCCGAGAGCGCCTTCGTCGGCCGGTCGAGGGCGACGTCGAGGCCCACCGCGTCGAGCGCTTCGCCGACCCGCTGCCAGATCTCGTCGCGCGGCACCCCGAGGTTCTCGCACGCGAACGCGACGTCGTCGCCCACCCGGGCGAGGATCACCTGCGCGTCGGGGTCCTGCAGCACGAGCCCCGCCCGGCCGCGCGCGAGGGTGGGCGGGGCGCCGCCGACGAGCAGCTCGCCCTCGGCCTCGCCCTCTTCGTCACCGCCGAGCACGCCCGCGATGCCGTGCAGCAGGGTCGATTTGCCCGACCCCGACGCGCCGAGCAGCAGGACGCGCTCGCCGGGCGCGATCTCGAGGTCGACGCCCCGCAGCGTCCACGCGTTGCGCGATGCGTGGCGCCACCCCCACCCGCGCAACTCGACCGCCGCGGGCACGCCGCTCGCACGATCGGCGGCGCGGTCAGCCGGCACGGCGGTCAGACCCGCTGCGTTCGCGCGCGGCCCGAGGCGAACCGGTCGAGCGCGCCGGTCGCGGCGAGGCCCCGTGCAAGCGCCCACGAGCCGGCGCCGGCGATCACGGCACCCGAGACGGCGGTGCTGATGAGGTAGACGACAGTGAACGCGGCGTCCGCACCCGCGTACCAGAGGATGAGGTTGTTGACGCCACCGGCGAGCGCCGCACCGGCACCGGCGAGGATCGCGACCGGCAGCGTCCACACCCGGTAGAAGAAGATCAGGAAGACGATCTCGGCGCCGAGGCCCTGAACGAGTCCCGCTTCGAGCGTGAGGAATCCGCCCCACTGGTTGCCCACGAGGGCCGAGACGACCGCGGCGAGCGTCTCGGTGTAGATCGCGGCGCCCGGCTTTCGGATGATGAGCGCCCCGAGGACGCCGGCGAACAGCCACGGTCCGTCGAGCAGGCCCTGCAGCCCCGGCAGGAGCGGTTCGAGGAGCGTCTTCGGCCCGAGGTAGCCGATGTTCCAGAGCAGGAAGATGAGGCCGGATGCCACGCCGATGACGCTGGCGACGACGATGTCGACGACGCGCCAGCGCAGGCGGCCCGGCCCGGTCGGGCGGGTGGACGCCGTGGCATCCGTGGGACGGACGGTGGACGAAGACGCCGAAGCGTGCATGATTCTCTCCTCCCTGCGCCGGCATGATCCGGATCAGGTTCGACGGTCGAAGCGTGGGTCGCTTCCTCTCAGCCCGGCTCACCGGACTCCCGTGGTTGTGACGTCGAGTATATCCGCGAGCAGGTAGTTTTAGCGGGTGACCATCGAAGACGCGCCCCCGTCCTCGAGGCGCGCGCGTCGCGAGGCGCGGAAGAGCGAGTCGGCGGATGCCTCCGCCGTGCCCGTCACCGCCGGGGAGACCACGCCGGGCACCGCTTACGGGGCCGAGGCGATCCGCACCCCGGCATCCGGCCGCATCGCGCTCGGCTGGCTCGACGACGCGAAGATCTCGCCGCGGATCGCCTCGCAGAACATGACGGGGTCGGCGAGCCCGTCTCCCGTGGTCGCGCGGGATCTGCTCGCGCGCCGGCCCTGCCGCTCACCGTTCCGCCCGGGGGTGGTGCTGCCGTTCCTCGGCGCGCTGGCCCTGATCGCCGGATACGCGGCGGCGACCCTGCTCTGGCCGCTGTACGCCGTCCAACCGGTGGTCGAGAAGGTCGCCGTCGCCGACCTCACTTCGCCGGCCACCTCGGTCGCGTGGCCCGCCGACGGGTCGGCGGCGGTCGGCGTCGCCGGGTTCGATGCGGCAGCCGCGTCGACGACCGACCGCGCATCGATGGCGAGCATCACGAAGCTCGTCACCTCGCTGATGATCCTCGAGCAGCTCCCCCTCGCCCCCGGCGAGAGCGGCCCCGAGTACACGTTCGACGAGAGCGACCACGACGAGTACTACGACTACCTCGCGTCCGACGAGTCAGCCCTCGACGTGCCCGTCGACGGCGCCCTGAGCGAGTATCAGATGCTGCAGGGCATCCTGATCGGATCGGCGGGCAACTACACCGACCGCCTCGCCGGAACGATCTGGCCGAACGACGCCGTCTTCTCCCGCGCCGCCGCGGCCTGGCTCGAGCGGCACAACCTCACCGGCATCACCGTGGTCGAACCGACCGGCATCGACCCCGAGAACACCGCCGACCCCGCCTCGCTCATCACCCTCGCCCGCTACGCGCTGGCCAATCCCGTCATCGCCGAGATCGTACGCACGCCCGTGGTGACCCTGCCCGGCGCCGGCGAGGTCGTGAACACCAACGACCTGCTGAGCGACCCCGCGGTCGTCGGCATCAAGACGGGCAGCCTCGATATCGGCTACAACCTGCTCGCCGCCCGCGAGCAGCCCGTCGGCGACGCGACCGTGCGTGCCTACGCCGTGACGCTGACCCAGCCGACCGACGAGGCGCGCGACGCCGAGACCGCCCGCCTGCTCGCCGAGGTGGGGGCCGAGGCATCCGTGCCGCGCGTGCTGCCCGCCGGCACCCTCGCCGGCACGGTGTCGACGCTGTGGGGCGCCACGGCGTCGATCCTGACCGACGCCGACGCCTCACTGCTGCTGTGGAACGGCGCGACCGCGCCCGTCGAGTCCGACATCTCGCTGGGCGAGGCGCGCACCGCCGGGGCAGCGGTCGGCACGGTCAGCCTGACCGGCCCGCTGGGCTCGGCGAGCGCGGGGCTGCGGCTCACCGACGACATTCCCGAGCCGGATGCCTGGTGGCGCCTCACCCACCCCCTGCAGCTCTGGGGGCTCGCCGACTGATCCGACCTTGACCGTCGCCGAGACGGCGCCTATCGTTTATCGATAGATATCTCTCGTTCGACGATAGGGTGCACATGTCTCGCTGGTCTGTCTTCACCGTCCGCGTGCTCGTGGTGGTGGCTTTCGCGCTGATCCTGCTCTTTCAGGTGCTCGTCGTGCCCTCGATCATCGCGCAGTCGGCATACATGTACCCGATGTTCGCGTACCTGCAGGTTCCGGCGATCATCGGCTCGGTCATGTTGCTCGCGTGCGGCCAGGTGGTGCTCGTCTGCGTGTGGCGGCTGGTCGATCTCGTCGCCGAGGGGCGCATCTTCGATCGGCGGGCATTCGCCTGGGTCGACACGGTGATCGTCGCCCTCTGGGCCGCCGTCGGCCTCATCATCGTGGGCGCTGTCGTGGTCAACGTCACGGGCGCCACGGGCCCGGGCCTTTTCTACCCGATCATCATCGGTGTGGTGTTCGGCACCGGTGCGGCCCTCGTCATGGGCATCATGCGCCGGCTGCTGCACCAGGCCACCGATCTGCGCGGCGAACTCGACGAGGTCGTCTGATGGCGATCCGCATCGACATCGACGTGCTGCTCGCGCGGCGCCGCATGAGCGTAGGCGAGTTCGCCGACGCGATCGGGATCACCCCCGCCAACGTCGCCGTCCTGAAGAACGGGCGCGCGAAGGCCGTGCGCTTCTCGACGCTCGACGCGATCTGCCGGGTGCTCGAGTGCCAACCCGGCGACGTGCTCGTGTGGGTGCCCGATGAGGTCGAGACCCGCACGGCCGCATCGTGACCGCGATGGAGCGACAGAATGACGGCCTCGGCTGGTTCGGCTGGTTCCTCGCGCTCGCGGGGTCGGGATGGGCTCTGCTCGTCGTCACGGCGACCTGGTTCTTCGGACAGCGCGAATCGGTGGACGCGCGCTGCATCCTCGACGGCGTGGGCCCCGATTTGGCTGCGTACGCCGCCGCGGGGACCTTTCCCGAGGCCGTCATCCCAACCGGCTCGTTCGGGTGGTTCCCGCTCGGCTGGACGTGCCGCTGGGATCTCGGGTCGGCAATCTACACCTACGCGCCCGGCTGGGGGCCCACACTGCTCGCCGCGCCAGGGGTGATCATCGCGCTCATCCCGGTCTTGTTCTGGCTCGCCGGGTGCCGACGCCGACGCCGGTGAGCGGGGAGGAGGGTTTCGATACGCGTCGCTGCGCGCCGCTACTCAACGTTGACGCGCAGCCGCGTCAACGCCGCTGCGCGGCATTGAGCGGGCGCGGGTCAGAACGGCCAGACGACGGGCACGTAGAGCACGGCGACGAGGAGGTAGCCGATCATGAGCGGGATGCCGAGGCGCCAGTAGTCGCCGAAGCGATAGCCGCCGGGCTGCAGCACCATGAGGTTCGCGGGGGTCGCGACCGGGGTCAGGAAGGCGGCGGCGCCGGCGACGGTCAGGGCCATCATGAACGGCAACACGCTGAGATCGAGGCTCTGCGCTATCGCGACGGCGATCGGCGTGACGATCAGCACGGTCGCGACGTTCGAGATGAACTGCCCGAGCACCATCGTCAGCACGCACAGCACCAGCAGCGCGAGCTGGGGCGAACTCGACCCGATGATCCCGAGCACCACGTCGGCGACCCGGCCCGCCGCGCCGGTCGAGATGAAGGCGGCCGACAGGGGCACCATGCCGGCGATGAGGATGACCGTCGTCCACGAGATCGCACGGTAGGTCTGCGGGATCGTCAGCACCCCGCTGAGCACGATCGCCCCGGCGGCGAGCAGACCCGCGACGGCGGGAGGCACCAGCCCCGTCGCTAGAAGCACGACCATGAGCGCAAGGATCACGAGGGCTCGCTTCGCCCCGCGGCCGAGCGGCACGGCGCGCTGCAGCGAATGCGGCGGGGTCACGGCGATGACGTCGGGCGATTTCGTGTAGCGGGCGAGGGCGCCCCACGGCCCCTGCACCAGCACCGCGTCGCCCGCCTGCAGCACCAGCGACCCGGTGACGCCGGTGCCGCGCGACGCGTTCGGCCCGTCGTCGTCGCCGCGGCGCACCGCGAGGATCACGAGGTTCTCATCACGCGTGGTCATGCCGGCCGACACCCTGCGGCCGATCAGGCGCGACCGGGGCGCGACCAGCACCTCGACCACACCCTCCTTCGCGCTGAAGACGGCGCCGGTGTCGAGGTTCACGTCGTAGCTCTTACGCAGCGTCTGCGCGTGTTCGCTCGGGTCGGGCACGTCGCCGAAGTGCTCGGGTGTGCGCGCGGGCAGCAGCCGCTCACCGCCGAGGGCGACGACCGCGATCGTCAGCACGACGAGCGGCACTCCCACCAACGCGAACTCGAAGTAGCCGAACTCGCGCCCGCCGGCCGCGGCGGCCGCCTCGGACACGACGATGTTGACGGGGGTTCCGGTGAGGGTCAGCAGCGAGCCGGCGCTCGCGGCGAAGGCGAGCGGGATGAGCAGCTTCGACGGCACGATGCCCGCCCGCACCGCGACCACCACGACGACCGGCAGCAGGGCCGCGACCGCCCCGTTGATCGAGATGAACGCGGCGAGCACCGCGGCCATCGCCCCGATCACGACGGTCAGGCGCACGCGCCCCCGCCCCGCCCGGGTCACGACCTGCTGCCCGAGCCAGGCGGTGACGCCCGTGGCATCCAGCGATTCGCTCACGACGAACAGGCTCGCGATGAAGAGGACGGTCGGGTCACCGAAGCCGGCGAGCGACTGGTTCAGCGTCAGGACGCCCGTCGCCCACAGGGCGAGCGCCACCCCGAGCGAGACGATCGCGAGCGGCACGCGGCCGCTGACGAACGCGATGATCGCGAGCCCGAGGATCAGGAACGTCCACCCGGCGGGATCCATGGGTCGAGCCTAGACCCGGGGCGACAGGGGGCTCTCGCGCCTGGCGCGGCGAGGCCGGGCGCGGTCAGCGGGCGAGGTCGCGCAGCACGTCCGAGACGAGAGCGAGGTCGTCGGCCGACCATACGCTCAGACGCTCGCCCATACGGGCCTGGTAATGCTCGCGCGCCCGGGTCAGACGTTCGCGCGCGAGGTCGGTGATCGCCAGCACACGCGCGCGCCGGTCGTCCGGGTCGAGACGGCTCTCGACGAGGCCGAGCTCTTCGAGCTGGCGGACGTGTCGGCTGACCGCCGACTTGTCGGTCTGCAGCCGGTCGACGATCGCCGTGGCCGAGGTCGCGTGTCCGCTCGCGATCGCCGCGAGCACCTGGTAGCCGAGCGGCTGCAGGTCGGGGTGCACCCGCGCTGCGGCGTCGCGCCAGCTCGCGCGGATGCGGGCGAAGACCGCGCCGAGCTCCTGCTCGACCTGGGCGACGGCCGCCTCTCGGCTTTCATCTGGGGCCGCCATCTCGCCCCCGCGGTCCGGGTCTGCGGTGGGCGCGCTCATAATCGTCAGTGTACGGGCGAGGAGATCAGAGGTCGGAGAGGCAGCGCACCGCTTTGCTCGCGGCGGCGAGTTCGTCGGGAGTGAGGTCGGCGAGCACGGCCCGCATCCGTTCGGCATGGTCGACGCGCAGCGCCTGCAGCGCCTCGTGCGCGGCGGATGTCGCGGCGAGGACGCGTTGCCGGCCGTCCAGCTCGTCGGGGCGCGAGACGACGAGACCGAGATCCTCGAGCGCGCGCACCTGCCGGCTGACGACCGACTTGTCCATCTCGAACGCCTCGGCGAGCTGGTGCGCGTTGGACGTGCCGCTGCGCGCAACGAAGCCGAGCAGCTTGTAGCCGGCGGGCTGCAGGTCAGGGTGCACGCGCGCCGCCGACTCCTTCCACAGCGCCCGGGCGCGGCTGAACATCATGCTCAGCCGCCACTGGAACTCCGCGAGCGCATCGTCCGCGTCGGCGACGATCACCTCGTCGCCCGCCAGTGCCCCGGTCGCCGTGGTCATGTCAGCCCCTGCGCTCCCCGGCGAGATCGGCGCTCGCGTCGAGGTCGGCGCCACGCGCGGCATCCGTGTCGGCCGCGGCATCCCCCACCTCGGCCTTCTGCGCCTCGGCGCCCTGCACCCGGATCGTACCGGTCGCGGTCGACGCGCCCACCTCGGCTTCGGCGACGGTGATCGCCGACTCCTCGGCCTGGTCGCGCAGCTGCTCCGCGGCGGTCTTGGTCGACAGCGGCTTGTTCTTCACGAACGCGATCGCGATGATCGCAAGCACCGCGAGCGGGATCGCGATGACGAAGACGTCCGCGATGCCGTGGCCGTAAGCCCCCTCGACGATCGCGCGGATCGAGTCGGGCAGCGCCGACACCTTGGGCACGTCTCCCGAGCCGAGCGCCTTCAGCGCGTCGATCTCGGCCTGACTCGACGGGGTGAAGCCCGTCAAGGCATCCGTCATGTAGTCGGTCACCTTGGTCGCGAGCATCGAGCCCATCACGGTCACACCGATGGTGCCCGCGATCGTACGGAAGAAGTTGACGTTCGACGAGGCCGCGCCGAGCTGCGTGGGCGGGGTGTCGTTCTGGACGATCAGGGTGAGGTTCTGCATGACCATGCCGAGGCCCGCGCCGAGCACGAACATGTACACCGCGACGAGCGAGAACGGGGTGTCGTAGCGCAGCGTCGACATGAGCGTCACGCCGATGAGGGTCAGGACGGAGCCGGTGAGCATCCACCCCTTCCACTTGCCGAAGCGGCTCACGAGCTGGCCGATGACGATCGACGCGGCCATCTGACCGACGATCATGGGGATCGTCATGAGGCCCGATTCGGTAGGTGTCGCACCGCGCGCGAGCTGGAAGTACTGCGCGAGGAACACCGAAGTGGCGAACATCGAGACGCCGATGGCGATGGATGCCACGACCGACAGCGTGAAGGTGCGGTTGCGGAAGAGCGACATCGGCACGATGGGCTCGGGCACGAAGAACTCGACAACGACGAAGGCGATGATGCCGACGACAGCGATGATGCCGAGCGTCCAACTGGTGCCCGAGTTCCACTCGAACTGGCTGCCGCCCATCGACACCCAGATGAGCAGGGTCGAGACGCCGACGGCGAGCAGGACGATGCCGAAGTAGTCGATCGAGACCTTGGCGCGGTTCGGCTTGGGCAGGTGGAGCGTGAACTGCAGGAGGACGAGGGCGACGATGGCGAAGGGGACGCCCACGAAGAAGTTGGCGCGCCAGCCCCACCAGTCGGTGATGAGCCCGCCCAGCAGCGGGCCGCCGATCGTGCCGAGGGCCATGATGCCGCCGACGACGCCCATGTACTTGCCGCGCTCGCGCGGCGAGATGATGAGCGCCACCGCGATCATGACGAGCGACATGAGGCCGCCGACGCCGATGCCCTGGATGACACGGACGGCGATGAGCATGTTCGTGTCGGTCGAGAAGCCCGCGATGACGGTTCCGACGGTGAAGAGGATGAGCGAGAGCTGGATGAGGATCTTGCGGTCGACGAGGTCGGCGAGCTTTCCCCAGATCGGGGTGGAGACGGCGGTGGCCAGAAGGCTCGCCGTGATGACCCACGTGTACTGCGACTGGGTGCCACCGAGGTCGGCGATGATGACCGGCATCGAGGTCGAGACGACCGTGCCCGAGAGCACCGCGACGAACATGCCGACGATGAGGCCCGAGATGGCGGTGAACACCTCGCGCGCCGAGCGCGAGGCGGGTGTGTGATGAGTGTGATGAACGTGACGAGACGTGTCTGCGGCGGTCAAAGTGAGGTCCTGCTCCTTGCTGGAAGGTTGATCGACGTCAACCATACCTCAATTAGTTGCCTATTGTCTACTATGGACGTCGGTCAACCTTCTCCGGTGCCATCGCCGTAGCGTCGGCCAGCAGCTCACGCCCGAGCACCGTCGCCCCCGCGACGGCCGCGGGCATCGTCGCGACCGCCCCGAGCGGCACGAGGAAGAACAGCTGCGTGGCGACGCCGAAGCCGAGAACGCGGGCGCGGTGGCGCCGGCGAAGAGCGCGGCGCTCTGCGGCCTGGATGCCACGCGCCGCCAACGCACGGGTCGTCAGCTCGTCGGCGAGCAGCCAGCCCGACATGCCGACGGCGGCGACGAAGCCGAGCACTCCTCCGACGACGGGGACGAGGCCGCAGAGCGCCGCGAGGATCGCGCAGCCGATGCCCCGGACGAACAGCGCGAGCCCATCGCGGGCCGCGCGCCAGAACCCGGCGCGGTCCTCGAGGTCCGCCGTGCCGAGGTCGCTTTCGACGGCGCGCCAGATCCGCTCGTAGAACGGGTCGCCGATGACGAGGGTCACCGCCGTGAACGACACCGCCGCGAGCACGATCGCCGCACCCAGCATCGCCGTGCCGACCGCGACGCGCAGGACTCCTGCCCAGAAACTCGGCCAGCCGTCGGCGAACGGCGTGACCCAGTCCGTGAGCGCGGGCAGCGACAGTCCGAGTGCCACGATCGCGGCGAACAGCAGGAGCGAGGCGATCGCTGCGGGGATGAGCCCGAGCACCATGGCCTTGGGGAGACGACGCCAGTAGGCGAATCCCCTGCCGAGCAGGGCGACGCCCGCGACGAATCCACTCATCCGGCCACCCTAAGGCGAGGACGGCGAAATCGTTCAGGCAAAGAAAAACCCCCGATAAACGGGGGTTTTCTGGCGGTGACGGTGGGATTTGAACCCACGGTAGGGGGTTACCCTACACAACTTTTCGAGAGTTGCACCTTCGGCCGCTCGGACACGTCACCGTCGTCAATCCTACGACACGCGAGCGGATGCCGCGAACCGACCGCCTCGGACCGGCTGCGCCACGGCGACGTGCGAGCGGAAGATGTCCTCGGTGGCATCATTTGGCGCCCGACCGATGCCGCACTCCGTCGCGACCCCGAACGCGTAGACGTGCCGCGCGGCGGCCTCGATGCGGCGGGATGCCCCGCCGACCCCGTCCTCCCGGTGCACGAGCCCGAGGTACAGCTCGGCGTCGCCGATCTCGAGTTCTTCGAGCGGGGCGAAGTAGGCGTCGTCGTCGCGCTCGATCGGCACCGGCAGGTGGATCCACGTGACCGGCCGGTGGGCGGCATCCACCAGCTCGTTCGCGAAGCGGGTGAGGTTCGCGGCGTCGCGCGGCTCGATGAAATGCTTCTCGCCGACGTCGCCGTAGCAGAGGTGCACACCGACCTCGACGTCTGCGGGCACCTGGTCGATCGCGTCGGCGGCGCGGGCGACGAGCCCCTGCCAGACGTCCCCCTCCCACCACGGGGTCGACCCGCCGGGGTAGGCGTGCGTCTCGATGATCGCGAACTCGACGGCGCAGTCCCACTGGATCGCGAGGTCGTCGTGCGGCACGGCAGCCAGCACGCCGCGCAGCTCGCGGAAGACGAGATCGCGGTACACCGGCTCGATCGCCCGCCGGTCATCGCCCGAGAAGAACGTGCCGATCACCGCCGTCGGCGTCGGCAGCGCCACGGGTAAGCGCGTGCCGGGCGCGATGACGCCCTCGTCGCGCAGGCGCTGGAAACACCGCCTACGACTCGGCCGCGGCCCGCGCGTAACCGAGATCGGGGAACCGGATGCGGGAGGCATCCACCCCCTCGGCGATGCGCAGCGGCCTGCCGTCGAGGTGCCCGATCATGATCGGCTCGTCGCCGACCCGCTCGATGCCGTCGGCCTCGGCGAGCACGCCCGGCTGGACATGATCCAGTGGAACCGGTCGCCGGGCTCGCCGTCGGCGATGCGCCGCAGCAGGCCGCCGAGGTGCCCCGCGTCCGCGGTCATCGCCTCTTCGGCGTCGGGATAGGTGAGGCTGCCGACCAGGTGGGCTCCGCGCACCGTTGCCATGCTCCGACCCTAATGTCGCGGCCCCGGCGTACCGTGTCGATGAGGGAGGATGCCATGGCAGAGCGGATGACACGTCAGCAGCGCCTCGTCCTCGCCGTCGCGATCCTCGGCTCGTTCGTCGCGTTCCTCGACTCGACGATCGTCAACGTCGCGCTCCCGGCCATCGCCCGCGACCTCGGCGGTGGGCTCACCACCCAGCAGTGGACCGTCGACGCCTACCTCATCACGCTCAGCGCTCTCATCCTCGTCGCAGGAGCCGTGAGCGACGCGTTCGGCCGCATGCCGGTGTTGCGCATCGGGCTGATCGGGTTCGGCGTGGCATCCCTCGCGGTCGCGCTCGCACCCGACGCGGTGGTCCTGGTCATCGCGCGTGCGGCGCAGGGGGCGGCCGGCGCGTTCCTCGTGCCGAGTTCGCTCGCGCTGATCACCGCGACGATGGTCGAACCGCTGCGCTCGCGCGCGATCGGCATCTGGACGGCGTCGACCACCGGCGCGATGATCATCGGCCCGCTCGTCGGCGGCCTCATCGTCGACCACCTCTCGTGGCGGTGGGCGTTCTCGCTGAACGTGCTGCCGATCGCGGCCTCGCTCTGGCTGCTGACCCGTCTCGACCACCGCGAAGAACGTCGACCGGATGCCCGTGTCGACATCATCGGCGCGCTGATGTGCACGTTCGGGCTCGGCGGCGCGGTCTTCGCGCTCATCGAGCAGCCCACCTCGGGCTGGTCGGCGCCATGGATCTGGGCGCCCGGGCTCGGCGGCATCGCCCTGCTGATCGCGTTCGTCTGGCGGCAGCGTCACGTCGCCGACCCGATCCTGCCGCTCGACCTCTTCCGCAGCCGCAACTTCTCGGCCGGTAACCTTTCCACCTTCTTCGTCTACGCGGCCCTCGCGCTCAACGGCTTCGTGCTCGCCGTGTACCTGCAGCAAGGGGCCGGCCTCAGTGCCACCCTCGCCGGCCTCTCGAGCCTGCCGACCACGATCATCATGATCCTGCTGAGTCCAAGCGCGGGCGCGCTCGCGGGCCGATGGGGACCGCGCCTGTTCATGACCGCGGGGCCTCTCATCATGGCGGTCGGTGCGGGAATGCTCCTGCTCGTCGGCACCGACTTCGACTACTGGTGGCAGGTGTTCCCCGCGATGGTGGCCTTCGGGGTCGGCCTCGCCCTCACGGTGTCGCCGCTGACGGCGGCGATCCTCGGAGCGGCCGACTCGGCGCGCGCGGGCATCGCGTCGGCGGTGAACAACGCGGTCGCCCGAGTGGCGGGGCTCCTGCCCATCGCCGCACTCGGCGCGATCACGGGCGGTGCGCTCGACCTCGCCGGGTTCCACCGCGCGGCGATCGCCACCGCCGTGCTGCTCGTCGTCGGCGGAGTGGTGTCGCTGCTCGGCATCCGCAACCCTGCCCCTCGCGACGCCGGCGGCGGGCGCGGCGCCGACGCGCCTGTCTGACGGCTCGGCTGCTCAGTGGCACCGGCGGGTGCGCCCTGCCAGACTGAACTCATGAGCGTGATCGAGAACTCCAAACTGACCGTCGTCGGCGCCGGAGCGGTGGGATCGTCCGTCGCGTACGCCGCCCTTATCCGTGAGTCGGCGCGCCACGTCGCGCTCTACGACATCGCCGCCGCGCGCGTTGAGGCCGAAGTGCTCGACCTGGCACACGGCTCGCAGTTCACCGGCACCAGCGACATCATCGGCGGCGCCGACCTCGACGTCACCCGCGACTCGCACGTGATCGTGATCACGGCGGGCGCAGCGCAGAAGCCGGGGCAGACCCGCACCGACCTGGCCGGCATCAACGCAGGCATCCTCCGCTCGCTGGTTCCGTCGCTGCTCGAGCGCTCCCCCGACGCGGTGTTCGTCATCGTCACGAACCCCGCGGACGTCATGGCGGTCGTCGCGCAAGAGGTGAGCGGCCTGCCCCGCGAGCGCGTGTTCAGCTCAGGCACGGTGCTCGACACCTCGCGTCTGCGCTGGAAGATCGCCCAGCGCGCGGGCGTGTCGATCTCGAGCGTGCACGCCTACATCGTCGGCGAGCACGGCGACACCGAGTTCCCGCTGTGGTCGCACGCGACGATCGGCACGGTGCCGATCCTCGAATGGCAGCCACTCGACGGGCAGCCGAAGTTCACGGTCGAAGAGCTCGACCAGATCGCGATCGATGTGCGCGACGCCGCCTACAAGGTCATCCAGGGCAAGGGCGCGACCAACTACGCGATCGGCCTTTCGGGCGCGCGCATCGTCGAGGCGATCCTCGAAGACGAGCATGCCGTCATGCCCGTCTCGACCGTGCTCGAAGACTTCCACGGCGTGAGCGGCATGGCGCTCTCGGTGCCGTGCGTCGTCTCGGCCGCCGGAGCCGTGCCGATTCGCGAGACCTCGTTCTCCGACCACGAGCTCGAGCTCTTCCACCACTCGGCCGACGCCCTGCGCGAAGTCGCCGACGCGCTGCGCTGACCCGGCACCTCACTTCTGCCTTTCGCGAGGGGTCGCGACACGCGGTAGCGGCTTCGTGCCGTACCGCGTGTCGCGACCCTTCGCCATCGGCGCAGCGCGAGCGGCGCGCGCGAGCGGCGCGCATGTCGGATGCCGCGGCTAGCGTTGACCCATGGCATCCAAACGCGCGGCGAGCACCCTGGCCTATCGGTGCACGGAGTGCGGGTGGACGAGCGCCAAATGGGTCGGCCGCTGCGGTGAATGCCAGCAGTGGGGCACCGTCGTCGAAGCGGCGACCCCCACCGGTATCTCGGCTGCGGCGGTGACGCCCCTCGCCCCCACCCGTTCGGCGCGCCCCATCACCGAGATCGACACGCGCGAGACCCCGCGCCGCACCTCGGGGGTGGGCGAGTTCGACCGCGTGCTCGGCGGGGGCATCGTGCCCGGCGCCGCGATCCTGCTGTCGGGCGAGCCGGGCGTCGGCAAGTCGACACTGCTGCTCGAAGTCGCCGCCCGCACCGCGGCCGCGGGCGGCCGGGTGCTCTACGTCAGCGCCGAAGAGTCGCTCGGCCAGGTGCGCCTGCGTGCCGAGCGCACCGGTGCCCTGCACGACGAGCTCTACCTCGCGAGCGAGACCGATCTCGCCACGATCCTCGGCCACGTCGACCAGACGCAGCCCGAGCTTCTCATCGTCGACTCGGTGCAGACCGTCTCGTCGGGCCTGGTCGACGGGGCGGCCGGTCAGCCGAGCCAGGTGCGCGAAGTGGCATCCACCCTCATCCGCGTCGCGAAGGACCGCGGACTGCCGGTGATCCTCGTGGGGCACGTCACGAAAGACGGTCAGGTCGCCGGTCCCCGCATTCTCGAGCACCTGGTCGACGTCGTCTGCCACTTCGAGGGCGACCGGCAGACGTCACTGCGGTTCGTGCGCGCACTGAAGAACCGATTCGGCGCGACCGATGAGGTCGGATGCTTCGAACAGACCCAGCACGGCATCGCCGAGGTGCCCGACCCGAGCGCGCTCTTTCTCGGTCACGGCTCGCGCGAACCGGGCACCTGCGTGACGATCGCGCTCGAGGGCCGGCGTGCACTGCCCGTCGAGGTGCAGGCCCTGACCCTGCCCGGTTCGGGGCCGAACCCCCGGCGCATCGTCAGCGGCGTCGACGGCGCCCGGGTCGCGATGGTGCTCGCGGTGCTCGAGAAGCGCGCCGGGCTGCGGGTCTCTGATCAAGACGTCTACGTCTCGACGGTCGGCGGGGTGCGGCTGACCGAGCCCGCCGCCGACCTCGCGATCGCCCTCGCCGTCGCGAGCGCCGTCTCGAACCGCGCCAACCCGGCGAAGCTCGTCGCGATCGGCGAGCTGAGCCTCGCCGGCGAGGTGCGCGCCGTCACGCAGCACGAGCAGCGCCGCGCCGAGGCCACCCGGCTCGGCTACCGCACGATCGTCGACACCGCGTCGGCCGATCTGCGCAGCGCGCTGCGCGACCTGCCGCGCCTGCACCCCGTCGAACGCGGCGACGAGCCCGGATTCTGAGCGCAGAGCTCGGGCTCTGAGCGCGGAGGCCGGGCGGGTCGGGCCGCTCAGGCGTCGAGCGCGGCGATGACGTCGGCGGGCGCGGCCTGCATGGCGTGCGGGCCCGCGATGTCGAAGAACACGGTCGTGATCTCGTCTTCGTGCGCGCTCAGAAAGGCGCGCAGCCAGGCGGGCGACTGCAGACCGACGGCCGGCGGAAGAGCGGCGGGCTTGTTCGCCGCGTCGCTGAAGAGCAGCAGCGCGACGTCACCGGTGTTCGGGTCGCGATAGGTCCACACCTCACCGCTGTCGCGCGGGTCGTCGCGCTGACCGGGCCGCATGAGCGGCACCACCGTCGGTCCGTGCCGCAGCGCGAAGGCGAGGGCGGCCATGTCTTGCGTCTGCAGGGCGTCTGCCAGCTGCGGATTGCGAAAGTCGAGGGGCGCCTTGGGGCGCTTCTTGCCGGCCATCGCTCCAGCCTACGAGAGCGCGCGCGCCGAGGCATCGGAGCCGGCGATCGCCCGGGCGAAGGGGGGCCCTCTCGGTTCCCCCATTGGGGACTGGGAGAATCGAGAGGGCCAAAGCTCACTGCGACGATGAATCCGAGATATCGAGGCCACTGGGGTTGGCGTCGAACCGAAGCTGGGGACCACGGGGACGCGCCGCAGGAACTACATTCAAGCGTACGCACCCCGCCCCCGCCCGGCGAGGCTCGCAGGTGTTTCAGAGGATGAGAATTCCCTTAGAGGGCGGCGCCGTTCGGCGCCTCAGCGCAGCTCGAACATGCGGGTGTCGGCGGCCTGGATGCCACCGATCGACACCTGCAGGTGAAAGAAGCCCGCCGGGGCCTGCGGTCGCGACGCCGCACACGTGTCGACCGACGACCGGGTGCGGTCCCACACGACCGGGGTGACGCTCGACACCGTCTGCCCGGCCGCGAGCTGCACCACCTGATCGCTCGACTCGCTCTGGCAGTCGGTCGAGCGCCACCACGTGTCGGTGCCGCTCGTGATGACGAACGACTGCGTCGCGGTGCCGACGTTGATCAGGCAGGGCGACGCACCGTTGTTCGAGAGCGTGATCGACAGCTGCGGCTGCTCGCCGGCGGCGTAGGCGTCTTTGTCGGTGACGGCGAGCACCGTGATGTCGGCGGTCGAGCAGGCCGCGATCGCGGGGGCGGTGCCGGATGCCTCCGCCTCGGGCGTCGGGTCGGCGGGCGCGGTGCTCAGGTCGGCGCTGGGCGCGGCGGGCGG
>NZ_JAAGRY010000041.1 GCF_015707995.1 Microbacterium paulum | reverse complement strand
CGGCGGTCACCGCCGCCGACGAGGCCGCCGCCCGCGCCGCCCTCGCGCCGTTGCGTGAGCGCCTGCACGCGCTCGTGCAGGGCGCCGTGCTGCTGTTGCCGACGGTTCCGGGGCCGGCTCCGGCCCGCACCGCGACGGGCGCCGACGTCGATGCCGTGCGGCAGAACACGCTCCGCCTGACGACGCCGGCCGCCGTCGGCGGGCTGCCCGCCCTCTCGATCCCGCTCCTGCGGGTCGCTTCGGGCACGTCGGCCACGCACGCGAGCCCGGCGCGCCCGGCCCCCGTCGGGGTGAGCGTGCTCTCGCGTGCGGGCACCGACATCGCCCTCGTGCGCCTCGGACGCGCCCTTCACGCTCAGACCATTGAAACGGATTCCGTATGACCTCCCCCTCGTCGCACACCCTCCCCGGTCCGATCGATCCGCCCGCACGGCTGCTCATGGGCCCGGGCCCGATCTCGGCGTACCCGAGCGTGCTGCGGGCGATGTCGGCCCCGCTCGTCGGCCAGTACGACCCGTTCATGACCGCCGCGATGGCTGAGACGCAAGAGCTCTACCGGGGCGTCTGGAACACCGGCAACGAGGCGACGATGCTGATCGACGGCACGAGCCGTGCGGGCATCGAAGCGGCGATCGTCTCGCTCGTGCGCCCGGGCGACCGCGTGCTCGTGCCGGTGTTCGGCCGGTTCGGGCACCTGCTCGCCGAGATCGCCGAACGCGCGCTCGCCGAGGTGCACACGATCGAGACCGACTGGGGGCAGGTGTTCCCGGCGTCGGTCATCGAAGAGGCGATCGTCCGGGTGCGGCCGACGCTCCTCGCCCTCGTGCAGGGCGACACTTCGACGACGATGAATCAGCCCCTCGACGACATCGGCGAGATCTGCCGCCGCCACGGGGTGATCTTCTACTCCGATGCGACCGCGTCGCTCGGCGGCAACGCGTTCGATGCGGATGCCTGGGGGCTCGACGCGGCGACTGCGGGCCTGCAGAAGTGCCTCGGCGGCCCGAGCGGGTCGTCGCCGATCACGCTGAGCCCGCGTGCGGTCGAGGTGATCCAGGCCCGCAAGAAGGTCGAGGCGGGCATCCGTGAGCCCGGGGATGCCTCGGCGCCCGACTTCGTGCGCTCGAACTACTTCGATCTGGGGCAGATCCTCGACTACTGGGGTCCGCGCCGGCTGAACCACCACACCGAGGCCACGAGCATGCTGTACGCGGCGCGGGAGTGCGCGCGCGTGCTGCTGCTCGAGGGCCGTGACGAGGTCATCGACCGGCACGAGGTCGCCGGGCGGGCGATGCTCGCGGGCGTCGAGGCGCTCGGGCTCGCGGTGTTCGGCGACGTCGCCCACAAGATGAACAACGTCGTCGCCGTCGAGATCCCGGCCGGTGTGCCGGGGGATGCCGCGCGCACCGCCCTGCTCGAAGACTTCGGCATCGAGATCGGCACCTCGTTCGGTCCCCTGCACGGCCGCGTGTGGCGCATCGGCACCATGGGGTACAACGCCCGCAAGGATGCCGTGCTCACGACCCTCGCCGCCCTCGAAGCGGTGCTGCGCCGCTTCGGCGCGTCGGTGCCGGCGGGCGGCGGCGTCGAGGCTGCGGCCGACGTGTACCGGGGCGCCGTGGCATCCACCGCCTCGGCATCCACCGCCGCTGCCGCCGCCACGACCACCGACGCCGCGGGGGCGCGATGAGCACCACCGCGCTGCTGCGCGCCGCGCCCGATGCGATCGCCGCGGCGGCGCGCCGGGTGATGGCGCGCTGCGACGAGCTGGCGCGGGTGAGCGCTGAGAGCGGCTCGATCGAGCGCGTGTACCTCTCGCCCGAGCACGCGCGCGTCAACCGCCTCGCGGCGGAGTGGATGCGCGAGCTCGGCATGCAGACCTGGCAAGATGCCGCGGGCAACCAGGTCGGCCGCATCGGCGACCCCTCGGCGCCGGCGCTGCTGATGGGCTCGCACCTCGACACCGTGATCGACGCGGGTCGCTACGACGGCATCGCGGGGGTGCTCATCGCCCTCGAAGTGGTGCGCCTGCTGCGCGTGCCGGCAGATGGCGAAGCGGGCGACGGCTGGACCGTGCCGCTGCCCTTCGCGCTCGAGGTGGTCGCCTTCTCAGACGAAGAGGGCACCCGCTTCGGCAAGGCGTTGCTCGGCTCGTCGGCGGTCGCCGGCACGTGGGACGCGTCGTGGTGGGCGCTGACCGACGCCGACGGCGTGAGCCTGCGCCAGGCGTTTCTCGAGTTCGGCCTCGACCCCGGCCGTGTCGGCGAGGCGGCGCGTCGCCCCGACGAGCTCGTCGGCTACCTCGAGGCGCACATCGAGCAGGGCCCCGAGCTCGACCGCGCGGGCGAGCCCCTCGCCGTCGTGTCGTCGATCGCGTCGGCCCGGCGGTTCCACCTGGTCGTCGAGGGCGAGGCGCGGCACGCGGGCGGCACGCCCTACGACATGCGCCACGACGCCCTGCTCGGCGCGAGTGAGGCGGCGCTCGCCGTCGAGCGGATCTGCGCGGGCGAGCACCACATCATGGGCACCGTCGGCCGCTTCGAGGCCTTTCCGGGGGCCGTGAACGTCATCCCCGGCGAGGTGCAGTTCTCGCTCGACCTGCGCGGCGAGTTCGACGCTTCGCGTGATCATGTGTGGGATGCCCTGTCGCGCCAGCTCGACGAGATCATGGGCCGGCGGGGGCTGCGCTGGCGCTCCCGCGAGGTGCACAGCGCCCCCGCGGTGTTCTGCGCGCCGCTCCTGCAAGACGTCGTGGCCGGAGGCATCCGGGCGACGCTCCCGTCGCGCTCCGACGCGCCGCCGGTGATCTTCAGCCGCGCCGGGCACGACGGCATGGCCCTCGGGGCGATCGCTGAGGTCGGCATGCTGTTCCTGCGGAACCCCGACGGCATCAGCCATCACCCCGACGAGGCCGTCTCGGCCGGCGATGTGGCCCATGGCATCCGCGCGCTCGCCGAAGCCGTGCTGCTGCGCGGCGCCGAACCGCGCTGATCCGGGCTCGGCCGCGCGGGCCGTCCCGCTGTGTTCAGGGCAGCACGGGCAGCGACAGCGCGCCGGTCATCTCGGCGCCGGGCGAGGCCTCGGACCGCGTCGGGGGCCGGTACTCGCGCAGTCGGGCGAGCGCGTCGGATGCCTCGGTGGCGACCACCAGCATGTCGGTGTAGCGCGGGTGGGTGAAGCCCCGATCGCGCATGTTGGCGACGAAGGCGAGCAGGGGGTCGAAGTAGCCGTCGACGTTCAGGAGCCCCACCGGCTTCTCGTGGATGCCCAGTTGCGCCCACGTCCACTGCTCGGTCAGCTCTTCGAGCGTGCCCGGCCCGCCGGGCAGGGCCAGGAACGCGTCGGCACGGTCGGCCATGAGCATCTTCCGCTCGTGCATCGTGTCGACGAGGATCAGCCCGGTCAGGTCTTCGTTCACGGCCTCGCGCGCCTGGAGCGCCCGGGGGATGACCCCCGTCACCTCGGCGCCCGCCGCGAGGGCGGCATCGGCGACGGTGCCCATGAGCCCCACGTGGCCGCCGCCGTAGACCAGCGCCATTCCGCTCCGGCCGATCGCCGTGCCGACGGCGCGCGCCGCGTCGACGTAGACCGGGTCGAAGCCCGGCGAAGATCCGCAGAAGACCGTGACCGTGAAGCGTGACATGCACCGACGCTAATCCGCGTGTGTTTCCGGGCCGTGACAGGTCGGAAACATCGACTCGTTACCGTGCGGAGCATGTCGCTCCTCGTGCGCCGCGCGCGCCTCATCACCGTTCCCTCAGGCACCGACGACCCGGGCTACATCGAAGAGGGCTGGATGCTCGTGGGCGACGACGGTCGTATCGACGCCCTCGGGGCGGGCGACCCGCCGACCGGCACGGTCGCGACCGAAACCCTCGACGTCGACGGCGCCTTCGTCGCGCCCGGCTTCGTCTCGAGCCACTCGCACCTGTTCACGAGCGGCCTGCGCGGCCTCGGCGTCGCCGACACCCTCTACGGATGGTGCGACTCGATGCTCGGCTCGACCGCGCACATGAGCGCCGACCAGCTCTACTGGTCGACCCTGCACGGCTCGCTCGACTTCCTCTCGAACGGTGTGACGACCGCCTACAACTTCACCGACCCGCTGCAGGCGTGGGAGTCGATGGTCGACGGCAAGCGCACGGGCACCGCGGGGCTGCGGGGCCTCGAATACCACTGGCGTCAGGCCGAGGGCACACGCGACGCCGGCATCCGATTCGTCGATGCCGCGGGCATGGATGTCACCGCGGGCACCCCCGACGACGTGTTCGAGCGCTTCGCCGCCGAGGTCGCGCACACCCGCACCTTCGACCCGGACTTCGCCCTGGGAAGCTCGATCATGGGGCAGGTGCAGTGGTCGCCGCACCCCGAGGCGGCGGCGTTCGAGGTCGAGGCGATGCGCCGGTACGGCGTGACCAACCAGGCGCACTTCCTCGAGTCGCCCGAGGCGATCGAGCACCAGCAGTCGAAGTTCGCGCTGTATCGCGATGCCGGGGCGCTCGAACTCGGTCTCGTGTTCGGGCACTTCATCCAGACCACTCCCGAGATCATCGAGCAGTCCGTCGCGGGCGGCGCCGCGATGTCGTGGCAGCCCGCCTCGAACGGCCGCCTCGCTTCGGGCGTCGCGCTCGTGCCCGAGATGCTCGAGATGGGCATGAAGGTGGGGGTGGGGCTCGACGACCAGGCGTGCACCGACGTCAGCGACCCGTGGCAGAACATGCGCATGGGCATCTACATGCAGCGCGCCCGCACGAAGGATCCGCTGTCGATGATGCCCGAGCTCATGCTGCGTCTGCACACCCTGGGCGGCGCGGAGATCATGGGCGTCGCCGATCGCGTCGGCTCGCTCGAGGTCGGCAAGTTCGCCGATTTCGTGGTCGTCGACCCGCGCCTGCCCGATGTCGGCCCGCTGTGGCATCCCGTCCGCTCGTACGTCCTCGCGATGAGCCCGCGGAACCTCAAGGCCGTCTATGTCGGCGGTCGCCTCGTGAACGCCGACGGAGTGTCGACGAACCCGCTCGCCGCCGAGGCGTCGTCGAAGCTGCACGAGCTGCCCGCCGCGCTCGTGCCGCTGCGCGGTCACCCGCACTGATCCGCGCCGGGTCAGCTCTTCAGGGCGGCGTCGCGGTGCGGTGCCGCGAGCCGCCACACCCGGTCGCGCCGGAAGGGCTGCACGAACGGTCGGGTGCCGAGCGCTCTGGCGATCGCGTTGCCGATGGCCGGGGCCACCGGGTTGTAGGGCGACTCGCTCATCGACTTCGCCCCGAACGGGCCGAGGTCGTCGGCCGTGTCGGCGAAGTACACCTCGGTCTCGGGCACGTCGCCGAACTGCGGCACGCGGTACACCCGGAACACCGGCGTCGTCACCCTGCCCTCTTCGACCATGACCTCTTCGTACAGGGCGCTGCCGATGCCCTGTGCGACGCCTCCTTCGATCTGACCGCGGCACTGCGCCGGGTTCATCACGACACCGGCATCCGCCGCCTGGATCGACTGCAGGATGCGCACCGTGCCCGTGCGCGGGTCGACCGCGACCCGCACCGCGTGCACGTTGAAGGCGAGCGAGCGCTGCTCGCCGAGCTCGCTGCCGTCTGCCGAGATGTCGCCGTCGGCCGCCAGCGTCTGCAGGGTGACGAGGCCGGCGGGCGTGTATACGCCGTCGGGCATGAGTTCGGCGGCCGCGGCATCCGTTCCGGTGAGGAGCGCGGCGCGCTCGCGCAGGCGGGCGGCGAGGGCGAGGCAAGCCGCGTGCAGGGCCTTGCCGGCGACCGTGATCCCCGCCGAGGCGAACGCACCCGTGTCGTGCGCGACCGCGTCGGTGTCGGCGTGCCACAGCTCCAGGCGCGCCGGGTCGGCGGCGAGGTCGGTCACGGCGATCTGCCGCAGCACGGTGGTCGTGCCGTTGCCGAATTCGGCGGTACCGGCGCGCAGCAGGTACGTGCCGTCGCGGCGGAGGGTCACCCGTGTGTGCGAGATGTGGCCGAAGGGGGCCATGGTGGCGATCATCGCGGCCGCGACGCCCTCACCGACGAGCCAGCCGTCGGGAGCCGCGACGCCGTTCCCCCGGCGAAGCGCGCTCTCGGCGAGGTCGAGGCACTGGTCGAACCCGTAGCTTCCCCAGACGAGATCGTCGTGGCCGGGGTCGTCGTGCACGGTCACGGCGTTCCGCCGCCGCAGCTCGAAGGGGTCGAGGTCGAGGCGTTGGGCGAGCATGTCCATCGCCGACTCGACGGCGAGCACCACCTGCCCGAGGCCGTACCCGCGGAACGCGCCCGAGGGCGGGTTGTTCGTGTAGACGACCTCGGCATCGATCCGCGTGAGCGGAACCCGGTAGATCGTGGTCGACTCGGCCAGCGAGTGGAACAGCACACCGCGCGAGTGGTTGCCGTACGCCCCCGTATCGCTCAGCGAATCGATCGCCATCGCGGTGAGGCGCCCGTCGGCATCGGCGCCGAGCGTCACGCTGACGCGCATCGGATGCCGCACCGCGGCCCGCTGGAACTCGTCGGCGCGGGTGTATTCGAAGGCGACCGGCCGCCCCGTGTGCAGCACCGCGAGGGCCACCAGGTCTTCGGTGAACAGCTCCTGCTTGCCGCCGAAGCCCCCGCCGAGCCGGGCCGCGTGCACGCGCACCCGATCGCGGTCGAGGCCGAAGATGTGCGCGAGCTCGTCGCGCGTGAGGAAGGGCACCTGGGTCGACGAGCGGAGCACGAGCCTGCCGTCGTCGTCGATCCAGCCGATCGAGCCGTGGGTCTCGAGCTGCGCGTGGCTCACCCGCGAGGTCTGCCACGTGCCGGTGACCGTCACGGCGCTCGCGCCGAGCGCCGCGGTCACGTCGGGCCCGGTGTGCACGCTCGCGATGACGTTCCGCGCCGCCTCGTCGACCCGGTCTTCGGGGGTGCGGTCGGCATGCAGCAGCGGAGCACCCGGCATCCGTGCCTCGTCGGGATCGAACACCGCCGCGAGCGGCGCGTAGCTCACCCTCACGAGCCGACACGCCTCGTCGGCCGCTTCGGCGGTCTCGGCGACGACCGCCGCGACGCGCTGCCCGACGTGGCGCACGACGTCGTCGAGCATGCGGGTGTCGTCGGGATCGTCGGTGCGATGCTCGTGCCGACCGGTCGAATAGCGCACGTCGGGCACGTCTTCGTGGGTGAACACGGCGACGACGCCGGGCACCGCGCGCGCGGCCTCGGTGTCGATCGCTGTGATCCGCGCGTGCGCGTGCGGGCTCGTCACGAGCCGCAGAACGAGGGCCGCGGCGGCGGGGTGCCCGGGCGGAAGGTCGAACGTGAACGGCTCGCGCCCCTGCGTCAGCCGCGGCCCGGCCTCGGGCGCGACCGAGCGCCCGACGCCGTGCGCGTAACGGGCGGTGCCCGGTGCGGTCGCCGCGGCCGGTGCGGGCACCGTGGCGCGGCGGCCGCCCGTGTCGCGCACGGCCGTCATGATCGCCTCGCGGATGGGGCGGTACCCCGTGCAGCGGCACAGGTTCCCCTTCATGCGCCGGTCGAGATCGTCGAGGTCGTCGGTGCACAGGGTCGATGCCGTCACGCTCATCCCCGGCGTGCAGAACCCGCACTGGAATCCGAACCCGTCGGCGAGGGCGCGCTGCACCGGGTGCAGGTCGTCGCCGGGCGCGAGCCCCGCCGCGGTGGTCACGCGGCGTCCCTCGACGCGCGCGGCCGGAATGAGGCACGAGTGCACCGGCTCGCCGTCGAGCAGCACGCTGCAGGCGCCGCAGTCTCCCGCGTCGCAGCCCTTCTTCACCTCGGTGTGCCCGGTCTCGCGCAAGAGCGTGCGCAGGCACTGCCCGGGGCGCGGCTCGGAGTCTTCTTCGGTGCCGTCGACGCTCCACCTCATGCGAGTTCCCTCCGGATGTCTTCGGCCAGTGCCTCGCTGACGCCGCGGCGCCAGTCCGCCGATCCGAGCGGGTCGGAGTAGTACGCGGGCGCCGCGCGGACGGCTGCGGCGAGGGCCGCGGCCGTGGGCACCGAGTCGAAGCGCGATACCGTCGGGCGCAGCGTGGCGGCGGTGATCGTGAAGACGCTCGCGCCGTTCGGATCGACGCGGCCCGTGACGACGGCGCCCGATCGTCCGTGCTCGGCGAGGGCGATCTTGCGCAGTGCGGCGCGGGCGCGCAGCGCGTGAGCGGGCAGTCGGATGCCTCGCAGCACCTCGCCGGGGGTGAGCGACGTGGTCCCGTTGCCCGTCACGAGGTCGGCGACCGCCAGCTCGCGGGCGCCCGCGGGGCCCCAGACCTCGGCGACGGCGTCGAGGGCGACGCACAGCGACACCATCGCGCCCGCGGCGAACGCGCGGCACACGTTCCCGCCGACGGTGGCGGTGTTCCAGATCTTGAACGAGGCGAGGAGGGCGTTCGCGGCATCCGGGATCATCGCGGCGGCCGTCCACTCGGCCGGGGCGTCGCGGGCGAACGCCACGAGCTCGGCGATCGTGCAGGTGGCCGCGATGCGCAGACCGTCCGTGTCGATCTCGAGGGGAGTCCAGCCCATGCCGGTGAGGTCGACGAGACCCGTGGCCTGGGGCTGCGGCTCGCTCATGAGCCAGGTTCCGCCGGCGAGTACGACTTCGCCCGCGCCGAGCACCAGATCGTCGCGCGTGCGGGCGACGCGATACGAGCGCACGGTCGTGATGTCCATGGCGGTGCCCTCCTTTGTCTGGCGCGGTTCCGGGTCTGCCCGGCCGGGTTCCGGGTCGCTCGGCTCGCATCGAGTGAAACAGAGCGCCGTTTCGCCCGTGTTTCACACCCCCGCAACAGGCCCGCAACGCGCGATGGATAGCGTGGCGGGCATGCGCGAGATCCTCACCCCGGCGGCCGAATGGGTGCGCACCGGGCGTCCCTTCGCGATCGCGACGGTCGTGGGTGTCGCCGGCAGCGCACCGCGGCCGGTGGGGTCGAGCATGGTGGTGTCGGATGCCGGGGTGTTCGGCAACGTGTCGGGCGGCTGCGTCGAGGGCGCCGTCTTCGAGCGGTGTCTCGATGCGATCGCGACCGGCACGGTGTCGGTCGAGAGCTTCGGTTACAGCGACGGCGATGGCCTGGCCGTCGGGCTCACGTGCGGGGGATCGATCGACGTGCTCGTGCGCCCGGTCGCGCCCGGCAGCGATGCGGCGGCGACCATCGCGCTTCTCGCCGAGCGCGACGCCGCGGCCGTGCCGACGCGGTTCCGGCTGCTCGTGTCGGGGCCGCAGTGCGGAACCGGACTGATCGACGACGCGACGGATCCCGATCCGGGGGCGCGGTCGATCGAGATCGAGGTCGGGGCGGCGCCGCGGCTCATCGTCGTCGGTGCCGTGGAGTTCGCGGTCGCCCTGGCCCGGCTGGGCTCGGCCCTCGGTCTTCGGGTGAGCGTCGTCGACCCGCGCGAGGTCTTCGCGACCGACGAGCGTTTCCCGGGCGCCGAGGTCGTCGTCGACTGGCCCGACCGGTACCTCGCGACCCAGACCCTCGACGGCCGCTCGGCGGTGTGCGTGCTGTCGCACGACCCGCGTCTCGACGTGCCCGCTCTGCGCTGGGCGCTCGCCTCGCCGGCCGGATACGTCGGCGCGATGGGCAGCCGGTCGACCCACGACGATCGCCTCGGCAGACTCCGCGCCGCGGGGGTGACAGCGTCGGCGCTCGCCCGCTTGCGTTCGCCGATCGGCCTCGACCTCGGCGGCTCGTCGGCTGCCGAGACCGCGCTGTCGATCCTCGCCGAGATCATCGCGGACCGGCACGGCGCGACGGGGCAGCGCCTCTCGGCGCTCGCGGGCCCGATCCACGGCGGCGCCGCAAGGAGCGACTCCGAGCAGCCGGTGGCGCCCGCGGTATGCGCGCCGGGGCCGCTCACGGCCCGCCCATGACCGTGTGCGCCATCGTGCTGGCCGCCGGCGCGGGCGTGAGGTTCGGTGGCCCCAAAGGTCTCGCGCGCGACGCCGACGGTCGGCCGTGGGTCGCGACGGCGGTGCGCACGCTCCGCGAGGCCGGCTGCGATCCGGTGATCGTCGTCGCCGGGGCGGATGCCGACGCCGTCGGCGCGCTCGTTCCCGCCGGGGCGGTCGTGGTGACGGCCCCCGACTGGGCCGACGGGTTGTCGGCTTCGGTGCGGGCGGGCCTCTCTGCGGCCGCCGATACGGCGGCGCAGTCGGCGCTGATCGTGCCGGTCGACGTGCCCGACCTCCCGGCATCCGCGTGCCTGCGCGTCATGGCGGGGGCGGGGCCGGCCTCGCTCCGCCGCGCCCGCTACCGGGGCGAGCCGGGGCACCCGGTGCTCATCGGGCGCGACCATTGGCGTGCCGTGTCGGCAGAGCTCACCGGCGATCGGGGCGCCGGTGCCTATCTGCGAGAGCGGGGGGCCGATGACGTGGAGTGCGCCGATCTGTGGCACGGTCACGACGTCGATCGCCCCGTGCGGCGGGCTTAACCGGGCGGAAACAGACCCCCGACGTCTGCGAAACCTGCGTCTTCTACCGTGACCTGCAGTCGTGCGTGGCGGTGCACGATCTCGTCGCCCGAAGCGAACCGCCAAGAACTCGGAGATCACAGCACATGAGCATCCTTTCCTCTCGGCGCGCACACCGCGCCGCCGCCGCCCTTCTGGGCACCGTCATCGCAGCCGCCGCCCTCGCCGGCTGCTCCTCCGGCGCGTCGTCGTCGGATGCCGGGTCGGCCTCTGCCGCCTCGCACGGCGACCTGACGGTGCAGCTGAGCTGGATCAAGAACGAAGAGTTCTCCGGCGAGTACCTCGCCGACAGCAAGGGCTACTACTCCGAAGCCGGGTTCTCTTCGGTGAACCTCGTGCCCGGACCGTCGACGGGCGTCGCAGAGCTCGCGAGCGGCACGGCCACGGTCGCCCTCAGCGACTCGGTCTCGGTCGGTGCGGCCGTCGCGAACGAAGGGGCGCCGGTCAAGATCATCGGCGCGACCTTCCAGAAGAACCCGTTCACGATCCTCTCGCTGAAAAACGGCGGCAACATCGCCACGCCCGCCGACCTCAAGGGCAAGAAGATCGGTGTGCAGGACTCGAACGCGTCGCTGTTCAAGGCGCTGCTCGCCGCCAACGGCATCGACCCGTCGGAGCTCACCATCGTGCCCGTGCAGTACGACCCGTCACCGCTCGTGAACGGCGAGGTCGACGGCTTCGTCGCGTACATCACGAACGAGGCGATCACGCTCGAGATGCAGGGGCTGGCGACCACCAACCTGCCCTTCGCCGAGAACGGCCTGCCCTTCGTCGCCGAGACCGTCGCGGCCACCGACGACACCATCGCGAACAAGCGCGACATGCTCAAGGACTTCCTCAAGGCCGAGATCCGCGGCTGGACCGATGCCGTCGCCGACCCGCAGGCCGGTGCCGATCTGGCGCTGAACACCTACGGTGCCGACCTCGGCCTCGACCCCGCGAAGACCCTCGCCGGCTCGAAGGCGCAGAACGCCCTCGTCGTCTCCGAAGAGACGGCCAAGAACGGTCTGTTCACGATCTCCGACGCCCTGCAGAAGATGACGATCGACAGCCTCGCCGGGGCGGGCATCACACTCAAGGCATCCGACCTGTTCGATTTGAGCCTGCTCTCCGAGGTGTACGCCGAGAACCCGGGCCTCGTCGCCTACGAGCGCTGACACCCGCAACGGATGATGGAGCTTTCGTGACCGACGCTGCCATCCAGACCGGTGCCCAGGCGACGAGCCTGGGCACTGGCCTGCAGATCACTGCCCTCAACAAGGTGTTCACCGTCGGGCGCAAGCAGGTCGTGGCACTGCAAGACGCCGACCTGCACACCGACCAGGGGTCTTTCCTCTCCCTGCTCGGGCCCTCCGGGTGCGGCAAGTCGACCATCCTGCGGATCCTCGCGGGGCTGGAAGAGCCGACGAGCGGCACGACCCGCGTCGACGGCAAGAGCCCGAAAGAGCTGCGGCGGGCCGGAGAGCTCGGAATCGCCTTCCAAGACTCCGCTCTGCTGCCGTGGCGCAGCGTGCAGTCCAACATCCAGCTGCCCTTCGAGGTCGCCGGCCGCCCCGTCGACCGCGACTACGTCAGAGAGATGATCGAACTCGTCGGGCTCACGGGCTTCGAGAAGGCCAAGCCCGCGCAGCTGTCGGGCGGCATGCGTCAGCGCGTGTCGATCGCGCGGTCGCTCATCATGAAGCCGTCGGTGCTGCTGTTCGACGAGCCGTTCGGAGCGCTCGACGACATGACGCGGCAGAAGCTCAACCTCGAGCTCCTGCGCATCTGGACCGAGAAGCCGGCGACGACGCTCCTGGTCACGCACGGCATCTCCGAGGCGATCTTCCTCTCCGACCAGGTCGCCGTCATGAGTCCCCGACCCGGTCGCATCAAAGAGGTCATGGAGATCGACCTGCCGCGGCCGCGCCTTCCCGAGAGGATGCGCACCCCCGAGTTTCACGCGCACGTCGACCGCGCGTCCGAGCTCCTCTTCGGCGCAGGAGGGGCCGCGGCCGATGACCACTGATCAGGTGGTGTCGCGCGGCGCCGCCGTGCGCGCTGTGCGCCTTCCCGCGTGGGCGAGCGGAGTGCTGGGAGCGATCGGGATCGTCCTCGTGTGGTGGCTGCTCGCGGCCACCGTGTTCTCGAACGTCGGGCCCGGCGGCGTGCAGGCCATCCCCACCCCGCCCCAGGTCGTCGAAGAGTTCGTGCAGACCGGGTGGTCCTACTTCGCCCGCAACTTCTCGGTCACGATCATCGAGGCGGGCACGGGCTACCTGCGGGGGAACGGCCTCGCGCTCCTGCTCGCCGCGCTTGTGCTCGTCGTGCCGCGCCTCGAGGGCGTGGTGATGCAGCTGGCGATCATCACCTACTGCATCCCCATCGTCGCGATCGGCATGCTGCTGGTCGTCATCATCCCGGTGCCCAAGCCGGGCGAGCCGTCGGGCACGGCCTCGTTCCTCGCCGCGCTCGCGGTGTTCTTCACCACGGTCGTCGGCGCCCTGCTGGGGCTCAAGGCGGCGGATCGTGCGAGCCTCGACGTCGTCACCGTCTACGGCGGCACGCGCCTCACGCAGCTGCGCAAGATCCGGCTGATCGCCGCGCTTCCCGCCATCCTCAATGCGCTGCAGATCGCCGTGCCGGCCGCCTTTCTCGGCGCTGTGCTCGGCGAGTTCTTCGGCAAGGTCGAGCTGGGTGTCGGGCCCGCGATGATCGCCGCGCAACAGGCGTTGGATGCCCCGCGTGTCTGGGCCCTCGCGCTCGTGTCGGGGGCGGTCGCCCTGATCGGCTACGCCCTTCTCGGCGTGATCGCGCGCGCGGTCGCTCCCTGGTCGAAGGGGGCACGCCGATGACCGCGGCGGTGACGGCCGCGTCGGTGGCCCCGGCATCCGCCGTGGCCCGCCGCCGAACGCGTTCCGCGGGCCTGCGCGCCGCCCTGTCGGGCTTCGCGACGTTCGTGCTGACGATCGTCGCCGTCCTCGCGCTGTGGGCGGGATCGCTGTGGATCTTCCACGTGAACCCGTATGTGGGCAAGGGCCCGCTCGACGTCTGGAACTACCTGTTCACGGTGCCCGGGGCCGAGGCGAACCGCGCCGCCGTGTTCGGCCAGTTGTGGGTGTCGCTGGGTCATGCCGCGGTCGGTTTCGTCGCGGGGCTCGTCGTTGCCGTGCTCGTCGCGGCGATCTTCCAGCTCAGTGCGGCCGCCGAGCACGCGCTCATGCCGCTCGCGATGCTGCTGCGGTCTGTGCCGCTGGTCGCGATGGCACCCGTGATCATCCTGATCTTCGGGCGCGATTTCGCCACGATCGCGGTCCTCGGCGGCATCGTCGTGCTGTTCCCTGCGCTCGTCACGATCGCGTTCGGGCTGAAGTCGGCACCCGCCCACATGAGCGACCTCGTCTCGGTGTATGGCGGTTCGCCCTACACGGTGCTGCGCAAGGTCGCCCTGCCGAGTGCCCTGCCCTCGCTCCTCGCGGCGGTGCGCATCTCGGTGCCGGGCGCGATCACCGGCGCGCTCCTGGCCGAATGGCTCGCGGTCGGCGGCGGCATCGGCGGTGCCTTCGGCGGTTACGTCGCGGCGGCGCAGTTCTCGGCTGTGTGGTCATCGGTTGCGGTGATCACGATCGCGGCGCTCGTGCTCTACAACGTCGTCCACATTCTCGAAGCGGTCGTGCTCGCCCGGATGGGCATGCTCGACCGCGGCTGACCCCCGCTCCGAAAGGCCCCCATGACAGACCTCACCGCCTTCGCCTTCGGCCTGCCCAAGGCAGAGCTCCACCTGCACCTCGAGGGCACGCTCGAGCCCGAGCTGAAGTTCGCGCTCGCCGCGCGAAACGGCGTCGCGTTGGCGCAGCAGACGGTCGACGAGGTGCGCGCAACCTACGACTTCACCGATCTGACGAGCTTTCTCGCGGTCTACTACCCGGCCATGGAGGTGCTCCAGACCGCCGACGACTTCCACGACCTGGCGTGGGCGTACCTGCTGCGGGCGAAGGAGCAGGGAGTCGTGCACGCCGAGATGTTCTTCGACCCCCAGGCCCACACCAGTCGCGGCGTTCCCTTCTCGACCGTCATCGGCGGGTACCGCCGTGCCGCGGTGCGCGCGCAAGACGAGTTGGGCATCTCGGCCGAGCTCATCCTCTGCTTCCTGCGCGACCTCTCTGCCGAGTTCGCGATGGCGACGCTCATGGAGGCGCTCGATTACAAGCAGTGGATCGTGGGCGTCGGGCTCGACTCCGACGAGCGCGACAACCCGCCGTCCCTGTTCGCCGCCGTGTTCGCCCGGGCCAAGGCCGAGGGCTTCTTTCTCACGATGCACTGCGACATCGACCAGGTCGGCTCGATCGACAACATCGGCGCGGCGGTGCGAGACATCCGCGTCGACCGCATCGACCACGGCACGAACATCGTCGAAGACCCGGCGCTCGTCGCCCTCGCGAAAGAGCGCGGCCTCGGCTTCACCTGCTGCCCCGTGTCGAACTCGTTCGTGACCGAGCAGATGAAAGCCGACGAGATCGTCGCGCTCATGCGCGAGGGAGTGCGGGTGACGATCAACTCCGACGACCCGGCCTACTTCGGCGCCTACGTCGCCGACAACTACGTCGCCCTCGCCGCACAGGCGGGCCTCGACGAGGCCGACCTCGCGCAACTCGCGATCAACTCGTTCGAGGCATCCTGGCTCACTCCCGCCCGCCGCGACGCGTATGTGTCGGCCGTGCGCGACTACGCCGCGCAACACGGCGTGAGCCTTCCCGTCTGATCGCCGTGGTGGGGCCGTCAGTCCGCCTCGACGGCGCCGCGCGCGTTGTAGACGACCGCGTCGCTCGCGCCGTACGCGCGGTAGACGGCGACGGCGTCGTCGTATCCGACACCGGAGGTGACACGGATGCCTCGGCGTTCGAACTGCTCGGCCCAGTCATCGACCATCGGGCCTTCGTCGAACCCGGTGAGCTCTTCGAGCAGGTCGCCCTCTCCGGCCACCACGAGCGCGCGCACACCGCTCCACATCGTCGCGCCGTAGCACTGCACGCAGGGGCGCCAGTTGACCACGAGCGTCAGGCGGTCGCCGTTCGCGCCGAGGTCCCACCTGCCGAGGGCGCGCTGGGCGAGCGCGAGCGCCATCACCTCGGCGTGGGCCGACGTGACCCCCGATTCGAGCACGACGTTCACCCCCACCGACACGAGCGTGCCGGTGGCCTCGTCGACCACGATCGCGGCGAAGGGGCCTCCGTTGCCGGCGCGCCAGTTGCGGTCGGCGAGCTCGTTCACGAGCCGCATCTGCTCGTCGGCGGTCGGCAGCACGGCGGGCAGCGAGTCGAGGTCGTCGACGAGCCACGCGGGCAGCGACGCGGTGAACGAGGTGGCGAGTGCGGTCATGACCGCGACGCTACCGCCGGCGTGTTTCGGCGAGGCTACGACCGATGCGCGCGCGGGGCATGGCTGTGGGGGTGTTCGAGGCGGGGCGGGCTCGCACGACTGGGTCTTCGGGGGCGGAGAGTGGGATACTCGGGAACGCCTGACCGCGACAGAGAGGCCCCCGTGGGAACCGCCACCTTCGAACCGACCGTGCACTACACCTCGACCACTGTGGCGCAGATCCACGTGGGCGGCGAGATCGACGAGGTCTTCGCCTCGACCGAAGAGGGCCTGCGAGCCCGCATCGTCGAGGCGATCCGTCTGCTCGCCGCCTCGGCGGGCGAGCCCGTGACCGCGACGGTCGTCGACGGCGCGGTGCGTTGGCCGCTCATCGTGCACCCCGACGGCAGCTTCATCGAGGCCACCGCGCTCGCCGAAACCGAAGACGGCGAACCCGCGTCGGCCCCCCGGGCGCTCCGCACCGGAGAAGTGCCCGTGCTGGATGCCGCTGACGCGCCCTCCACGGAGGCGGTGGTGGCTCCTGCTGCGGCTCCTGCGCCGGCTCCTGCGGTTGAGGTTGCGGCCGAGGTCGCGGCCCCGTCCCCGGCCGAGTCCGGGGAGGTTCCCGCCGCCGCGGCTCCCGTCGCAGCCTCCGCACCCGACGTGCCCGTGTTCGAGACTGCGCCTGCCGAGGCATCCGTTCCGCGTGAGAGCGCGCCCGAGGCATCCGCCCCCGCGGGGCCGCTGCGCAGCACCACCGCGCGTCGCGAGCCGGCGCCCCGCGATCCGGTGCAGCGCGTGACGCCGACCGTCGAAGACCTGCTCGGCTCGCGCGCCGACCGTGTCAAGCCGCGCGCGACCGAGGGATGGCAGGGCGCGATCCGGCGGGCGACCGGCGGTGCGGTCTCGCCGCGCCCCGGCAAGGCCGAGCAATCGCGACTCGACCGCGAGCGGGTCGTGCAGCGCCGGCTCGACGGGCCGCGCACGATCGTCGTGCTCAACCCCAAGGGCGGCGCCCACAAGACGACCTCGACGCTGCTGCTGGCCGCGACCTTCGGCACGCAGCGCGGCGGCGCGACCCTGGCCTGGGACAACAACGAAACCCGCGGCACCCTGGGCTGGCGCGCGCAGAACGCGCCGCACCACCGCACCGCCGTCGACCTGCTCGAGCACCTGGATTCGTTCGCCGAGCCGAGCCAGGCGAGCCTCGCCGCCCTCGACACGTACGTGCGCACGCAGGTCGACGCCCGGTTCGACGTGCTGGCATCCGATGAAGACGCCGCGGCGTCGTCGTCGATCGACGCGGCGGCGTTCGACCGCCTGCACGGCGTGCTGTCGCGGTACTACCGACTGTTGATCGTCGACACCGGCAACAACATGCGGGCCTCGAACTGGGTCGCCGCGGTCGCCGCCGCCGACCAACTCGTGATCGTCTCGACCGTGCGCGAAGACACCGCCGCGAGCGCCGCGTGGCTGCTCGACGGACTGCGCGAGAAGGGCTTCGACCGCAAGATCGACGACGCGGTCACGATCCTCGCCGCCCCGTCGGCCAAGCCCGACCGCAAACTCACCGAGCGCCTCGAGCGCCACTTCGCGCAGGTCACGGGCGACGTCGTGCACGTGCCCTTCGACCCTGCGCTCGTCGACGGCGGACCGATCGACTTCGACGCCCTGTCGCCCGAGAGCCGGGATGCCTGGCTGTCGGTCGCGGCATCCATCGCTCAGCGCCTCTGACCCGCGCGGGCGCGCTGGGCGCGCGCGCCCGTCCGGCGCGCGTTTGCCCGCGCGGCGCGCGCTTCCGTCCGGCGGTCTCTCGTGCGTCCGCCCGCCAGCCAGCGCTGTCGATTCCTGCGTGCGCTGCGCATTCTTCGACAGCGCGTGCAGGAATCAGCAGCGCGCGCAGGAATCAGCAGCGCGTGCAGGAATCAGCAGCGCGCGCAAGATTCAGCAGCGCGCGAAGGATGCCGCAGCGCGCCAGCCCCCGCACGCCCGCGGCCCTCAGGTGCGGACGACGATGTTCTCGGGCTCTTCGCCGGCGAGCAGGTGGGCGATCTGGCGGCGCACGAGCGCGGCGATCCGCGGATGCATGGCGCTCGAGTCTCCGCCGACGTGGGGCGAGATCAGCACCCCGGGCGATGACCACAGCGGGTGCCCGGCCGGCAGCGGCTCGGGGTCGGTCACGTCGAGCGCCGCGCGCAGGCGCCCCGACCCGGTGTGCCGCACGAGCGCGTCGGTGTCGATGAGCGGCCCGCGCCCCACGTTCACGACGAGGGCGCCGTCGGGAAGCGCGGCGAGCTCGCTCTCGCCGATGATGTGGCGCGTGGCATCCCCGCCGGGGAGGGTGAGGATCACGATCTCGGCGCTCGGCAGCAGTCCGGGCAGCTCGTCGATGCCGTGCACGGCCACGCCGTCTTCGCTGCGCGCGTGCGACGCGACCGGCACGAGGTCGACCTCGAACCGCGCGAGGCGGCGCGCCACGGCCTTGCCCACCCCGCCGTAGCCGACGAGCAGCACGCGCCGGTCGGCGAGGCTCTGCGCGTACTGCGGCGCCCACCGGCCCGCCGCGGTATCGCGGGCGAAGTCGTCGAGGTGTCGCTGCAGGGCGAGCGTGAGCCCGACGGCGAGCTCGGCGGTGGATGCCTCGTGCACCGTCGCGGCGTTGGCGAAGACGACTCCCGGCGGCAGCTTCGCCGCGATGTCCTCGTACCCGATCGACTCGCCCTGCACGAGCTGCGTCTCGACCCCCGCGAGGAACGTGAACCCGCTCGTGCCCGACATGTACGGGAGTACGACCAGGTCGATCCGATCGCGCGGCGCGGGGGCATCCATCTCCCAGACGATCACTTCGACCCCCTCGGGCATGGGTTCGAGGTCGCGGGCGAGGCCTGCGGTGGGCACGGAGACGACGAGGCTCATGCTCCGACGCTACCCGCGTCGCACCCTGGGGCCCCGGTCGGCGCGCGGCTCCGGTCGCCGTGCGATGCGGTGGTGAAACACTGCTCGGTGGGGCGGGTGGCCTGTCAAGGCAGGCTTTGGGTTCACTTCGGCGCCAGCGAGCAGGTTCTCCGCACACGCGCATGCACACACCGGCTGACGTGCGCGCCCGTACGTCCCCGGGGACGCCGGCGAGCGGCTGGCCCGCGCATTACTGCGGAGATCTGCGGTTCTGCGGGCGCTCTCGGCTGAGGCATCCGCGGTTGTGCGGAACTCCGCGGTTGTGCGGGTGGATGCCGGGGCGCACCCCGCGCATTACTGCGGAGGTCTGCAGTTCTGCGGGCGCTCTCGTGTGAGGCATCCGCGGTTTTGTGGATCTCCGCGGTTGTGCGGGTGGATGCCGGTGCGCACCCGCGCGCGGCGGGTCAGGCGCCCCGAAGCTCAGGCCGCGGCGGCGGCGAGCGACGCGATCGCGGAGGTGAAGAAGGCCAGGCCGTCGACGCCCGAGCGCATGGCGTCGGGGGTGTTCGGGCCGAAGCCGGGCTCGACCGCGTGCTCGGGGTGGGGCATGAGGCCGACGACGTTGCCGCGCTCGTTCGTGAGCCCGGCGATGTCGTCGAGCGAGCCGTTCGGGTTCACTCCGACGTAACGGAAGGCGACGAGGCCCTCTCCCTCGATGCGCGCGAGCGTGTCGGACGAGCAGATGTAGCCGCCGTCGGCGTTCTTCAGCGGGATCGTGATCTCTTGGCCCTGGGTGAACTCCGAGGTCCAGGCGGTCGTCGCGTTCTCGACGCGCAGGCGCTGGTCGCGGCGGATGAACTGCTGGTGGGCGTTGCGGATCAGTCCGCCCGGCAGCAGGTGCGCCTCGACGAGCATCTGAAAGCCGTTGCAGATGCCGAGGACGGGCATCCCCTTCGCGGCGGCATCCTTCACCTCGGTCATGATCGGGGCGAGGGCCGCGATCGCGCCCGCGCGCAGGTAGTCGCCGTAGCTGAAGCCGCCGGGCAGCACGAGCGCGTCGACGCCCTCGAGGTCGTGCGCACCGTGCCACAGGGCGACCGGCTCGGCCCCGGCGAGGCGGATCGCGCGGCGCGCGTCTCCGTCGTCGAGCGACCCGGGAAAGGTGATGACCCCGACGCGCGCGGTCACTGTGCGGCCTCGGGCGCCGCCTCGTCGGCGACGGAGATGCTGACGACGTCTTCGATGACCGAGTTCGAGAGGATCTCGTCGGCGATGGTCTTCACGGCGGCGAGGGTCTCGGCAGAGGCATCCGCCACCGTCAGCTCGAACCGCTTGCCGATGCGCACGCCGTCGAACCCCTCGTAGCCGAGCCGAGCGAGTGCGCCGGCGACGGCCTTTCCCTGCGGGTCGAGCAACTCGGCCTTGGGCATGACGTCGACGACGATGGTGGGCATTCGAGTCTCCGTGAGGTCGCGCGAGAAGGGTGTGCGCCCAGTCTACGGGGCGAGGGGCGGATGCCTCGGCATCCGCCGTTACCCAAGCGTGACCACGATCGTGGGAGCGCTCCCTTGCGCTCGTGGGAGCGATCCCATATGGTTTCCGGTATCCGATGAGAGCGCTCCCACCGACGGGAGCTCATCGGAGGAAGCACCTCGCACCCACACACCACAAAGGAGTGACACGTGAACACACGCGCACTGCGTCGCACCGGCCTGATCGCCGGTGCCCTGACCACCTCGGCCCTCGTGCTGGCCGGTTGCGCCGGCGGCAGCGGCGGCGCCGCCACGGCCGACCCCAACGAGAAGGTCGAACTGACCGTCGCGACCTTCAACGACTTCGGCTACACCGACGCGCTGCTGGCCGAGTACACCAAAGAGCACCCGAACGTCACGATCGTGCCCAACAAGGCCGCGACCAGCAACGACGCGCGCGCCAACTACTTCCAGAAGCTCGGCAAGACCGGCCTCGCCGACATCGAGGCCATCGAGATCGACTGGATGCCCGAGGTCATGAAGTACTCCGACCTGCTCGCGCCCGTGCCCGCCGACCTGAAGGGCCGCTGGCTCGACTGGAAGGAGAAGGGGGCCACCGACTCCGAGGGGAACCTCATCGGCTACGGCACCGACATCGGCCCCGAGGGCGTCTGCTACCGCTCCGACCTGTTCGCCGCGGCGGGCCTTCCGACCGATCGCGACGAGGTCGCGAAGCTGCTGCAGGGCGACTGGGCGAACTACTTCAAGGTCGGTGCCGACTACACCGCCAAGACCGGCAAGGCGTTCTTCGACTCGGCCGGCGGCACCTACCAGGGCATGATCAACCAGGTCGAGGCGGCCTACGAGAACCCCGACTCCGGCAAGATCGACATCTCGCCTGACGTCGAGAAGATCTACAACGAGGTGCTCGACGCGAGCGCCACCCAGTCGGCACACCTCGGCCAGTGGTCGGATGACTGGATGGCGGGTCTGTCCAACGGCGCCTTCGCCACGATGCTGTGCCCGGGCTGGATGCTCGGCGTGATCTCGGGCAACGCCAAGGACGTCACCGGGTGGGACATCGCCAACGTCTTCCCCGGCGGCGGCGGCAACTGGGGCGGGTCGTACCTGACCGTCCCCGCCAACGGCAAGCACGTCGCCGCGGCGCAGCAGCTCGCCGACTGGCTGACGAGCCCCGAGACGCAGCTGAAGGCCTTCGAGAACGCGGGCACCTTCCCGAGCCAGCTCGAGGCGATGAAGAGCGACACCCTGCTCGACTCGACCAACGAGTTCTTCAACAACGCGCCGGTGGGCCAGATCCTCACCGACCGCGCCAACGCCGTCACCGTGTCGCCGTTCAAGGGTCAGTTCTACTTCCAGATCAACGACGCGATGCAGAAGGCGCTGACCCGTGTCGAAGACGGCACGCAGGACAAGGCCGCCTCGTGGTCGCAGTGGAAGAGCGAAGTCGACGCGATCAAGTAATCCCTCCCATCGGCCGCCCCGCCCGCGCGGGCGGGGCGGCCGATGACCCCCGAAAGGACCGGTCGTCATGACCAGCACCGCGGCACGGCCCGCCAAGCGCATCGGCTTCGGCAGCCGGATGAGCGCGTGGGATCTGAAGATCTCGCCCTACCTGTACATCTCGCCGTTCTTCATCCTTTTCCTCGTCGTCGGGCTCTTCCCGCTCGGGTACACCGCGGTCATCTCGTTCATGGACTGGGACCTCGTGCGGAACTCCGGCACGTTCGTCGGGTTCGACCAGTACGCGACCGTGCTCGCCGACCCGAAGTTCTGGACGGCCCTGCGCAACACCTTCAGCATCTTCTTGCTGTCGACGGTGCCGCAGCTCATCGCGGCGGTCTTCATCGCGGCGATGCTCGACCAGAACATCCGCGCCAAGACCTTCTGGCGCATGGGCGTGCTGCTGCCCTACGTCATGGCGCCGGTGGCGGTCGCGCTGATCTTCTCGAACATGTTCGGCGACCAGTACGGCATCGTGAACACCTGGCTGGGGGCGATCGGCCTCGACCCGGTCAAGTGGCACTCGAACGCGTTCGCCAGCCACATCGCCATCGCGACGATGGTGAACTTCCGCTGGACGGGCTACAACACCCTGATCCTGCTCGCTGCGATGCAGGCGATCCCGCGCGACTACTACGAGGCGGCGACCGTCGACGGCGCCGGCAAGGTGCGCCAGTTCTTCGCGATCACCGTGCCGAGCCTGCGCCCGACCCTCATCTTCGTGATCATCACCTCGACGATCGGCGGCCTGCAGATCTTCGACGAGCCGCGCATGTACGACCAGTACGGCACGGGCGGGGCCAACTACCAGTGGCTCACGATCACGCTCTGGCTCTACAACATCGGCTGGGGCGAGTGGAACTTCGGCCGCGCCGCGGCCCTCGCCTGGATCCTGTTCCTCATCATCCTGGTGATCGGGGTCATCAACCTCTTCATCACCCGCAATCTCGTGCGCGACGAGGGGTCGCGCAGCGACCTCACCAAGGCGCAGATGCGGGCCGCGCGGCGGGATGCCCAGGCATCCGTCGCGGCAGACCGTGCGGCATCCCGCACACCCGCCAAGGAGGCACTCCGATGACCGCTCTCGATGCGCAGCCGGTCGCGATCGCCGATGACGCCGTGCCCGCGGAGGCCCGCGGGCGCCGCAAGCGCCCGCGCCACGTGAAGGGCACCCGGCCCGGTTGGTTCGTCTACGCGTGCCTGGGAGTCGTGCTGCTCGCGAGCGTGTTCCCGTTCTACTGGTCGCTGCTGATCGGCTCGGGCGACTCGTACACGATCCGCGACCCCAACATGTCGTGGATTCCCGGCGGCAACTTCTTCTCGAACGCCGCGAAGGTCATGAACGACCCGGCGGTGAACTTCTGGGTGGCGCTCTGGAACTCGATCATCAGCTCGGGCCTCATCGCCCTGTCGGTCGTGTTCTTCTCCACCCTCGCCGGGTGGGCCTTCGCGAAGCTGCGCTTCCGCGGGTCGAGCTGGCTGCTCGTCTTCGTGATCGCGACGATGGCGGTGCCCACGCAGCTCGGCGTCGTGCCGCTGTACATCCTGTTCAGCGATCTCGGCTGGACGGGCCAGCTCGGCGCGATCATCGTGCCCGCCCTCGTCAGCGCGTTCGGAGTGTTCTGGATGACCCAGTACCTGCGCCAGGCGGTGCCCGACGAGCTCATCGAGGCGGCGCGCGTCGACGGCGCAACCTCGTTCCGCACGTTCCTGACGGTGGGTCTTCCCGCAGCCCGCCCTGCGGCGTCGATGCTCGCGCTGTTCACGTTCGTCTCGGCCTGGAACAACTTCTTCTGGCCGTTCATCGTGCTCGACCGGCAGAACCCGACCCTGCCGGTGGCGCTGTCGCTCTTGCAGTCGAACTACTTCGTCGACTATTCGATCGTGCTCGCCGGCGTGCTGCTGGCGACCATCCCGCTGCTGATCCTGTTCGTCTTCGCGGGCAGACAGCTCGTCAGTGGCATCATGCAAGGTGCGGTCAAGGGCTGACGCCCGACCGGCCTCGGAAGGATCATCATGAGTGAGAACCCCCGCGCCTTCGCGCCCGGATTCCTGTTCGGTGCGGCGACGGCCGCCTACCAGATCGAAGGGGCCGCGTTCGACGACGGCCGCACCGCGTCGATCTGGGACACCTTCAGCCGTGAGCCCGGCGCCGTACTGGGCGGTGACACCGGCGATGTCGCGTGCGACCACTACCACCGCTACCCGGCCGACGTCGCGCTCATGAAAGAGCTCGGCCTCGACACCTACCGCTTCTCGGTGTCGTGGGCGCGGGTGCGACCCGACGGCGGTGCGGTCAACCAGAAGGGCCTCGACTTCTACAAGCGGCTCGTCGACGAGCTGCGCGAGAACGACATCCTGCCCTGGCTCACGCTCTACCACTGGGATCTGCCGCAGGCGATCGAAGACCGCGGCGGTTGGACGGCGCGGTCGACCGCCGAGCAGTTCACCGAGTACGCGCTGTCGGTGCACGACGCGCTCGGCGACCGGGTGCAGAACTGGACGACGCTCAACGAGCCGTGGTGCTCGTCGTTCCTGAGCTACACCGCAGGCATCCACGCACCAGGTCGCACGAGTGTCACCGACGGCGTGCTCGCCGCCCACCACCTGCTGCTCGGCCACGGGCAAACGGTGCGCGAGCTGCGCGCGCGCGACGCCTCGCTCGACCTCGGCATCACGCTGAACCTCACCGTCGCCGAGCCGGTCGACCCGGGCGTGCCCGCCGACGTCGACGCCGCCCGGCGCATCGACGGACAGTTCAACCGCTGGTTCCTCGACCCGGTCTTCCGTGGGGCCTACCCGGTCGATGTGGTCGAAGACATCCGCGCCGTCGCGCCCGAGGCGATCGACGCGCTCGAGGCCGCCACCCTTCCGGGCGACCTTCAGGCGATCTCGACGCCGCTCGACGCCCTCGGCGTGAACTACTACCACGGCGAGTTCGTGGGCGGCTCGCCCGACCCGCAGGCGCCCGCCTCGGGCGACGCGCCCACGACCCGCCGGGTCGCGTCGCCCTTCCCGTCGCACGAGGGCATCTTCTGGCACGATCGTGGCCTGCCCCGCACCAACATGAACTGGGAGGTCGACCCTGCGGGTCTCACCACCCTGCTCGAACGCGTGTGGACCGACTACGCCGAGCCCGCCGGCACCGTGCTCTACGTCACCGAGAACGGGGCGTCGTACGACGACGTCGTCGTGACCGAGGCAGGCGAGACGGATGCCCCGGCCGCGCGCGTGCACGATGCCGAGCGCACCGAGTTCCTGCGCCTGCACCTCGGGGCGATCCGCGACGCGCAGGACCTCGGGATCGACGTGCGCGGCTACTTCTACTGGTCGCTCATGGACAACTTCGAGTGGGCGTGGGGCTACGGCAAGCGCTTCGGCATCGTGCACGTCGACTACGACTCCCTCGAGCGCACGCTGAAAGACAGTGCGCTGGAGTATCGTCGGGTCATCGCGGCCCGCGCGATCGATGTGCCCCAGGGATCCGTCGTCGTCGACGCCGTTCAGAGATAGGCCCGCCGCTGTGACCATCGATACGCCGCGCGCGACAGCGACGATCGAAGAAGTCGCGGCGGCAGCGGGGGTGTCGCGGCCGACCGTGTCGCGGGTCGTGAACGGCTCGACCGCCGTCAGCCCCGCAGCCCTCACGGCGGTGCAGCGGGCGATCGCCGAGCTCAACTACGTGCCCAACCGCGCCGCACGCTCGCTCGCCTCGCGGGCCACGATGGCGATCGCGCTCGTCGTGCCCGAAGACACCACGCGGTTCTTCGGCGACCCGTTCTTCGCCGCCGTGGTCTCGGGCATCAACGCGCGGCTCAGCCGGTCGGACTACGTGCTCAACCTGATCATCGCGAGCGACGACCCGCGTGACAAGACGACCGCCTACGTGCAGAGCGGCGCGGTCGACGGGGCGATCGTCGTGTCGCACCACACGAGCGACACCTTCATCGACCGGATCGCCACCTCGGTGCCGGTCGTCTACGGCGGCCGCCCCTCGCGCGCGCGAGAGAACGACTACTACGTCGACGTCGACAACACCGCCGGCGCGTACCTCGCCACGAAGTACCTGATCGACAAGGGCTTCCGCCGCATCGCGCATGTGTCGGGCCCGGTGTCGATGCCCGCCGGCATCGACCGTCTGGCGGGGTTTCACGCGGCGCTGTCGGATGCCGGGATGGTGCCCGTCGCCGTCGAGGACGGCAACTTCACCGCCGACGGCGGGTCGGCCGCGATGGCGCGCATTCTGCAGTCAGGGGCATCCTTCGACGCCCTCTTCGTCGGCAGCGACCTCATGGCGCGCGGCGCGCTGGCGGTGCTCGGGCGCGCCGGCATCCGCGTGCCCGAAGACGTCGCGATCATCGGCTTCGACGACTCGCCCGTGGCCACCGCCGTGCAGCCGAACCTCACGACCGTACGCCAGCCCTCGCACCAGCAGGGCCAGCAGATGGCCGAGGTGCTGCTGACGCTGCTCGCCGGCGGCGCCCCCGAGCACGTGACTGTGCTCGACACCGAACTCGTGGTGCGCGACTCGGCCTGACCCGCCCCTGCCCTGCTCTGCATGGGGGGGCTCGCGATGTGCTGGGGGGCGATACCCGCCCAGGTGTCACTCGGGCACGGCTCATTTACTGGGGAAGCGTGCCGTAGGGCCACTTGGCGAGGGTGAGAGGATGCCTGGGGTCAGCTCCTTTGTCCAGGTGTCACGTGAGCATGGGTTGTCCACTGGGGAAACGTGCCGAGCCGCCACCTGGGGCAGGCCGACAGGCAGGGCTACTCGGGGTCGCCGCCGAGCTGGCCGATCGGGACGATGGGGCCGCCGTCGTCGGCGCCGGTCTTGCGCCAGCGCGCGATGGCATTGCCGCCGTGGTAGATCACGAGCGCGGCGACCGTGCCGAGCACGATGGCCGAGAAGGTCAGCGAGCCGATGCCCATCGTGAACCCGGCGATCGCGATGACGAACGACACCGCCACCGTGTACTGATTGACCGGGCGCGAGAAGTCGACCTGGTTGTCGACCCAGATCTTGATGCCGATGACGCCGATGAGGCCGTACAGCGCGGTCGTCGCGCCGCCGATGACGCCCGCCGGGATCGTGTTGATCACCGCGCCGATCGCGGGCGAGAACGACAGCAGCACGGCGATCGCACCGGCCACCCAGTACGCCGCGGTCGAGTAGACGCGGGTCGCCGCCATGACGCCGATGTTCTCGCCGTACGTCGTGGTCGCCGAGCCGCCGAACAGGCCCGCGAGGGTGCTCGCCAGGCCGTCGGCCGTCAGCGCGCGGCCCGTGCTCGCATTGATCGTCGGGTCACCGGTCATGGTGGCGACGCCGCGCACGTGCCCGACGTTCTCGGCGATCAGCACGAGGATCACCGGCAGGAA
Organism: Microbacterium paulum; assembly: GCF_015707995.1. GTDB lineage: Bacteria > Actinomycetota > Actinomycetes > Actinomycetales > Microbacteriaceae > Microbacterium > Microbacterium paulum. The sequence goes on along the minus strand of NZ_JAAGRY010000041.1, from coordinate 4,724 downwards.
GATCGGCAGCAGGCTCCACGAGACCGGGTCGCCGAAGGCCGGCAGGTGGAACTCGGGCAGGCCGACGAGCGGGGCCGCGGCCACGGCATCCCACGTCACCTGGCCGGTCACGGCCGCGAAGACGTACCCCACGACGACGCCGAGAAAGATCGAGATGCGGCCGAGAAAGCCGCGGAACAGCACGCTGAACACGATGATCGCGACGAGCGTCACGGTGGCGACACCGGGCTGAAGCTTGAAGTTGTTCCAGGCGGCGGGCGCCAGGTTCAACCCGATCAGGGCGACGATCGCACCCGCGACGACGGGCGGCATGAGCTTCTCGATCCAGCGGGTGCCGACCTTCTGCACGAGCAGACCAACGAGCGCGAGCAGCACGCCGGTGATCGCGACGCTCACCATCGCCTGCGTGATCTGCTGGGTCGTCTCGAGCGTCTTGCCGCCGTTGTACGCCTGGATCGGAGCGATGAACGCGAACGACGAACCCAGGTAGCTCGGCAGCTTGTTGCGGGTGATCAGCAGGAACAGAATCGTGCCGACGCCCGAGAAGAACAGCGTCGTCGACACGGGGAATCCGGTGAGGATCGGCACGAGGAACGTCGCCCCGAACATCGCGACGACGTGCTGCGCGCCGATCGCGATGGTGCCGGGCCAGCTCAGGCGCTCGCTGGGCTTGACGACGGCGCCCGGTTCGACGGTGCGGCCGTCGCCGTGGAGGGTCCAGATGGGCATGCGGGTGCTCCTCGATCTGACAGGTGGGTCCGGCGATGCGCCGGCGGTGGGATGCCTGCGCTCAGATTACCTGGGAGAACCCTGGATGCCGTGCGCGCTCAGGCCGTGAGGCGCGCGAGCAGTTCGCGGTATTTGTCGGCGGTGCGCTCCACGATCTCGGCGGGGAGCTCGGGCGGGGTGCCGCGCCCGTCCCAATGCGCCGAGAGCCAGTCGCGCACGATCTGCTTGTCGAAGCTCGCCATCCGCTCGGCCGGTGTTGTGCCCGACGCCCACACCTCGGCATCCCAGTACCGCGACGAATCGCTCGTGAGCACCTCGTCGGCGAGGGTGAGCACGCCGTCGTCGTCGAGTCCGAACTCGAACTTCGTGTCGGCCAGGATCAACCCGTGCGCCTCGGCGGTCGCCGCCGCGCGACGGTAGATCGCGAGCGACGTGTCGCGCAGCTCCGCCGCATGCTCGGCGCCCACGAGCTCCTCGGCCTGCGCGAACGAGATGTTCTCGTCGTGCTCGCCCATCGGCGCCTTGTATGCGGGCGTGAAGATCGGCTCGGGCAGGCGGTCGCCGTCCGCCAGGCCTGCCGGCAGCGGGATGCCGCAGACGGTGCCGGATGACTGGTACTCCTTCCAGCCCGACCCGGTGAGGTAGCCGCGCACCACGCACTCGATCGGCAGCATGTCGAGACTGCGGACGACCATCGCGCGCCCGGCGACGGCCGCGGGGATGAGGTCGACCAGGTCGTCGGCGGTGTTCGCCTCGCCGTCGGCGCCGAGGGTGAGCACGTGGGAGGGGGCGAGGTGGTTCGGCACCCGCTCGCCGCCGTCGGCGCCCGCGAGCTGGTCGAACCACCACAGGCTGAGCGTCGTCAGCAGCACGCCCTTGCCCGGGATGCCCGGGCTCAGCACGTGGTCGAACGCGCTCACACGGTCGCTCGCGACGACGAGCATGTGCCCCTCGACGAGCTCGGGGACCGCCTGGGGCTCGAGGTCGGCCGAGGCGTCGGGGGGTGTATCGGACGACGGGCGGTACAGGTCGCGCACCTTCCCCGAGTACACGTGGGTCCAGCCGGGCAGGTCCAGGGCATCCGTCACGGCACCATTATCGCGGGTCTGCCGGTCGCGTCTGCAGGGCCGCCCCGGGCGGGCGACGCGGGTCACGCCGCCCGCCCGTACCGTTTCGCAGGACCACCGCCGTACGTGGCCGGCCCGACCCCCGCGATTACGGGCTCGCGCCGCGCGCTCGAGGTCGGCGGTCCTGCATCAGTGACCGCTCGGGCCGCGCACCGGCTGGCGCCGCGCTCATCGCGCATGCGTAGGCGGGGCCCGCACGCTCAGCGCGGCGTGATCTCGTCGACGAAGGCGAAGGCCTCGGCGACGACGTCCGGCCACAGGTCGGTGGCGTCTTCGCCGACGAACACCCACTCGCGCATGGCGCGGTCGCGCATGACCATCCGCTCGCCGCGCCCGGTGTCGGCGAGGGCCGTCACGCGCGCCTCGGGGAGTTTCGCGATCAGCCCGTCGCGATACCCCATGAACGCGAACACCTTGCCGCGGATGCGGAGCCCCTCGCTCCCGAACATCGGCCCGATGTCGACGCCCGCCCGCTCGAGATAACCGGCGCTGATCCCGTCGAAGACCTCGCGGGCAGCCCTGCTCATGCGGGGATCGTAGCGCGGCGGATGAGGTGGTGCGAGGCATCCATCGGCTGTATAGTCCAAGTGGACTAATCGATACGGAGTACCTATGCCTGACATCGCACGCCTCACCCCGCTCGGGGTCATGGTGCTCGCGCTGCTGCGCGAAGACGCCATGCACCCGTACGAGATGATCCGGCTCATGCGGCAGCGCCACGACGACCGCATCGTGTCGATCACGAACGGCACGCTCTATCACACGGTGGCGCGCCTCGAGAAGCAGGGCCTGCTGACCGAGGTGGGCGTCGACCGCGACGGGAACCGCCCCGAACGCACGACGTATGCGCTGACGGATGCCGGGGAGGCGGCCATCATCGACTGGGTGCGTCGAGAGCTTCCGCGGCTCGGCCGTACCACCGAGTACCGGGTCGCGCTCGCCGAGGCGCACAACCTCGACCGTGACGAGACGATCGCGCTGCTGCGCCGTCGCCTCGCCGCTCTGGACGAGGAGCTCGCCGTCTACCGGGACGGGCTGGCGAAGGCGCGCGAAGGCTCGTCCCTCGAGCAGTACCTCATCGAGGCCGACCGCGAGCACGCGATGCTCACGGCCGACCGATCGTGGCTCGCCGCCCTCATCGAGCGACTCGCCCACCCCGACTTCGTGTGGGGGACACACGAACAGACCGACCGTTATCTGGCTCAGAGAGAGGCCGCACGGCAATGACCGAACACACCACCCCCTCGACCGGCTCGGGGACCGCGCCCGGCGGTTCGGGGGTCGCCTCCGGCGCGCCGGGCACCGGCGCGAACCGCGCGCACGCGCGGCACCGCCCACAACCCGTGGCCCGCCCTGTGGGCGCTCGTCATCGGGTTCTTCATGATCCTCGTCGACACGACGATCGTCTCGGTCGCCAACCCCGCCATCAAAGCGGCGCTCGACCCCGACACCGTGAACCTCGACAACGTCGTGTGGGTCACCTCGGCCTACCTGCTCGCCTACGCGGTGCCGCTGCTGATCACCGGCCGCCTCGGCGACCGCTTCGGCCCGAAGAAGATCTACCTGATCGGGCTCGCGATCTTCACGCTCGCCTCGCTCGGGTGCGGACTGTCATCGACGCTGACGATGCTCATCGTGTTCCGCGCGGTGCAGGGCTTCGGGGCATCCCTCATGACGCCGCAGACGATGGCGGTCATCACCCGCACCTTCCCGCCCACCCAGCGCGGTGCGGCGATGGGCCTGTGGGGTGCGACCTCGGGCGTCGCCATGCTCGTCGGCCCGCTCGCCGGCGGCCTGCTCGTCGACGGCCTCGGGTGGGAGTGGATCTTCTTCGTGAACCTGCCGGTGGGCGTCATCGGCTTCGTGCTCGCGTGGATGCTGGTGCCGAACCTCGAGACCCACCGCCACCGCTTCGACATGGTCGGGGTGTTCCTGAGCGCGCTCGGCCTGTTCCTCGTGGTCTTCGGCCTGCAAGAGGGCGAGCACTACGACTGGGCGCCGTGGGTGTGGGCGATGATCATCGGCGGCGTGCTCGTGATCGCGCTGTTCCTCTGGCAGCAGTCGCGCACCAAGAGCGAGCCGCTCGTGCCCCTCGAGCTCTTCCGCGACCGCAACTTCTCGGTCGCCAACATCGGCATCGCCACCGTCGGCTTCGCGGTGACGGCCATGTCGCTGCCGATGATGTTCTTCTACCAGCTCGCCCGCGGCCTCACCCCGACGCAGTCGGCGCTGCTGCTGATCCCCATGGCCGTGATCGCCGGCGTGCTCTCGCCGGTGGCGGGTCGCGGGCTCGACCGCGTCGACCCGCGGCTGCTGCTCGTGCCCGGCCTGCTGCTGAGCGCCATCGCCATCTTCTGGTACTCGGCGCTCATGCACCCCGACACCGAGATCTGGATGTTCCTGCTGCCCTCGGCCCTGATGGGTGTCGGCCAGGCCGGAATGTGGGGCCCGCTCGCCACGACCGCGACCCGCAACCTGCAGCCGCGCCAGGCCGGCGCCGGCTCGGGCATCTACAACACCACCCGCACGATCGGCTCGGTGCTCGGCTCGGCGGCGATCGCCGCCCTCATGCAAGGCCGCCTCGAGGCGAACCTGCCAGGCGCGGGCGATGCCGGCGGCGAGTTCGGGTCGGGGCAGCTGCCCGACTTCGTCGTCGCCGGGTTCTCCGACGCCATGTCGCAGTCGATGCTGCTGCCCGGCATCGTGCTCGTGGTCGGCGTCATCGCGGTGCTGTTCATGCAGCGGCCGGCGCACCTCGGCAAGCGCTGACGGTAGCGACGCCCTCAATCGACGCCCCCGGCGCGCGCTCCACGCGCGGCCGGGGGCGTTGCGCTGCGCGCGGACCGGCGGGTGCGGGCCGGCGGGTGC
>NZ_JAAGRY010000040.1 GCF_015707995.1 Microbacterium paulum | reverse complement strand
GGACTCGTCCGCCGGCTGCGCGGGCGGCTCGGCCTCCGGCGGCGCGGCGGACTCGACCGCCGGCTGCGCGGGGGGCTGCTCGTCGGAGGCGTCAGCAGAAGAGTCAGCAGCGGGGTCGTCAGGCGGGTTGCTCACGGCGGTCGCTCCCTTGCGCGGGTGTCGGTACGGCGGGTGTCGGTGCGGCGGATGCCGCGGGGGTGGATGCCTCGGCCTGTCGCGCGGCTGCGCCGAACGCACCGCGGCGGGCCATGACGGCGATGCGGACGAGCAGGATCGGGATCGTGACCATGAGGAACAGCTGCGGGCGCGTGAATCCGGCCCACGCGATCTCGTTGCCGCGGACGAACTCGACGAAGAAGCGGAACAGGCCGTACGCGGCGATGTAGAGGGTCAGCGTCTCCCCCGCCGCGATCGGCCGGTGCCGCAGCCAGAGCCACAGCAGCGCGAAGGCGGCGGCGTGAAAGGCGATCTCGCAGACGAAGCTCGGGTGCAGCGGTACGCCCGCGGGCGACCCGACCCGCGCGGCCGCGTCGGGCGTGAGCACGATGCCCCAGCCCTGGCCGGTCGGCGTTCCAGGGCGCTCGGTCAACAGGCATCCGATGCGCCCGATGCACATCGCCAGGGCGACCGCCGGGGCGAACAGGTCTCCGGTGCGGTCGGGATAGCGCACGATGCGCTTCGCGACGTGCACACCGAGCCACGCGCCGACGAGCGCCGACAGCATGGAGGCGTTGCCGTGGGCGAGCTGATCTATGAGGCTGAGGTTCTGGGTGGGGTCGAGGTGCTGCGCCCACGTGCCGAGGCGCGACAGCAGCGCGGCCCCGGCGAGCGCGCCGAGCACGAGGTAGGGGATGCGCGGGTCGGTCACGCCCCGGCGGCGCCGCTCGATCAGAAAGACGATGCCCGCCGCGGCGAGCCCCAGCGCGACGAAGAACTCGTGGGTGCCGAGCGGCGGCAGCCAGGGGGCGAGGTCGTGCAGGGTCGGGAACACCGCTCAGCCCGCCGTCCAGCCGAACACGCGCGCCCACACCATCACCCAGAGCGGCGTCGCCGCGGCGGCGAGGGCGGCGACGACCCACAGATAGATCAGCACGTTGCGGGTGTCGCCCAGTTTGCACCGCGAGCGCAGCAGCCCCGCCCGGCGCGCCCGCGTGTAGCCGGCGATGGCGACGAGGGCGAAGCCGAGCACGGCGAGGGGGCCCACGACGCACGCGATCAGCGCGATCGTCGTGAAGACGCACAGCCGCAGCGGGTCATACGGCGCACCGCTGTGCGGCGGATCGGGCACCGACGCGTCGCGCTGGTTCAGGTGCGAGAAGTCGGCCGTGCTCACGTCGCCACCGTCACGGGCAGCTGACGACGGCCCGCCGCCGCACCGCCCGTCGCGGTCGAGATGCGCGTGCGCGCCAGCGGCGCCCACGCCTGCACCGCGCAGAACGGCGCGCACTGGTGCGCGGCGGTCTCTTCGTTCACGGTCGCGACGTGCACGCAGCACTGGGTCAGGCGTTCTTCGATCATCGTGTTGATGTCCATGAACGGCTTGATCGTGACCCGCAGCACGCGGTCGGCGAGCATGCGGCGCAGCCGCTGGTGCTGTCCGGGCAGCTTCGAGGCCGCGAGCGTGGCGAGGGTGCCGATGCCGAGGTCGCAGTTGACGCAGATGTCGCGCCAGATGTCGCTCATCGACGGGTGCGAGAGCAACGACTGCTCGCTCAGCAGGTCGAGCAGCGAGCTCCTCACGACGTCGCGGATCGCCTTGTTCACGTTCGAGTCGGCGATGCGGTTGGCGAGCAGGTCGGGATTGAGGTCGAGGAATTCCTTCAAGCGCTCGTGGCCGATGAGTCCGACGAGCGAGCGCCACTCGCCGCCGTCGTCTTTCAAGAAGTAACCCACCGAGCAGCAGTGCGGGTGGCTGCACGGCAGTGCGGTGAGGTCGCGCCAGGTGATCTCATCGTCTGTCTGCGGGCCGAGCCGCGCGAGCACGCCGGTGTGAGTGAGCCGCTCGTTCGGGTCGATCCCCGCAGAGCGGCCGGACCCGAACACCGGCTGGATCGTGACCCCGCCGACGTAGGGAGTCGCCATCGCCCGGCGGATCACCGCGCCGATCTCGCCGTCGTTGACCCCGAGCGCGGCCGTCATCGTGAGGGTGGTGAACACACCGGCATCCGACAGCCGCTCGATCGCCCGCTCTTTGAAGCGACGGATGTCGGCGCCGCGATGATAGGCGGATGCCTCGGCCGACTCGCCGTCGTACTGCAGATACACCTCGACGCGCTCGCGGTGCTTCTTCAGCGTCGCGACCAGCTGATCGTCTTGCGCGATGCGCAGGCCATTGGAGTTCAGCAGGATGCGCACGATCGGCCGCGCGACGAGCTGCTCGAGCAGCTGCTCGATCCACGGGTACAGCGTCGGCTCGCCGCCCGAGAGCATGAGCACGTCGATGCGGCCGTTCTCTTTCGAGAGGCGCGCGTCGACCGAGGCGAGCACCTCGGCGAGCGGCGCGATCGCGCTCGCGGCGGGCCCCGACTCGGCGAAGCACGTGGGGCAGCGCAGGTTGCAGTGATCGGTGAGGTCTTCGAGCAGGATGCAGGTGTGCTGCGTCTGCATCTGCGGCAGGCCGTCTTCGTACGCCGACGGCACGGGCTTGAAGTTGCCGGTCGTGTCGGGCGCGTGCACCTTGGTGGGCGCCGTCCACTGCTCGAGGTAGCGCAGCAAGTCGGCCGATTCGTCGTAGAGCGTCGAGACGAGCCCGTGATCGGGGCATCCGCGTTCGAGCCACACCGTGCCGTCACGGTCGGCGAGCCACCCCGACAGACGCCGCACCTCGGCGAGCGGCCGGTCGGGGTCTTCTTCGTGACAGCGCGGGCAGAACGCGTTGACGTAGCGGTGGATGCGGTAGTCGCGAAGGGGCATCCCGGCGCCGGCGGTGCGGGTCATGGGCCGACGCTACTGCACGGGCGGCCTCAGGCGGGATCTGTATCCACAGCGGCACGCCGCAACCGGCGCACGCGCGTGACCGTGAACCAGACGAGGGCGCCTGCCGCGGCGGCGATGACCGCGTACTGCAGCACGCCGGCGTACTCCTCGACGATGTGCCACTGCTCGCCGAGGAAGAACCCCGAGAGCACGAAGACGCTGTTCCAGATGAGCGATCCGGCGAGGGTGAGCAGTCCGAACCGCCACAGCGGCATGAGCACGACGCCGGCGGGGATCGAGATGAGGCTGCGGAAGATCGGCAGCATCCGCCCGAAGAACACCGCCTTGCCGCCGTGGCGGCCGAACCACGCGACCGTGCGATCGACGTCGTCGACGTGCAGGAGCGGCAGCCGCTTCACGAGCGCACGCAGCCGGTCGAGGCCGAGCACCGCGCCGATCCCGTAAAGGGCGAACGCACCGACGACCGAACCCGCCGTCGTCCAGAACAGCGCCTCGAAGAGGGTGAACGAGCCGCGCGCGGCGGCGAGCCCCGCCATCGGCAGGATCACTTCGCTCGGCAGCGGCGGAAAGAGGTTCTCGAGCGCGATCGCGACGCCGGCGCCCGGCGCCCCGATGAGGTCCATGAGGCCGACGACCCCGTCGATGAGGGCGGTGAGCCACGAGCCGTCCAGAGTCGTCATGCCCCCGAGGCTAGGCGGGCCAGGTTACGAGAACCTGGGCGGATGCCCGGCGGGCGCGCCCGCGTAGACTGGTCCCTCGTGACCGAACGCACCCTCGTCAGCCAGCTGCAGTCCCGCGAAGACGGACCCGTCCGGGTCTCTGGATGGGTCGAGACCGTCCGCGATCAGAAGAAGGTGCAGTTCGTCATCCTGCGTGACGAGACCGGCGCCGTGCAGCTCGTGAACCCCGCGACCCGCCCCGACCCCGACGCCACGGAGCAGGATGCCTCGGCGCTCGCCCTCACGGCGCTCATCTCGGAGCTGTCGACGGGCACCTTCCTCACCGTCACGGGCGACCTCAAGCACGACGAGCGCGTCAAGCTCGGCGGCGTCGAGATCAAAATCGCGGGCCTCGAGATCGCCGCCGCGGCCCTGCCCGAGACGCCGATCGCGGCCGACAGCGGCCTCGACAAGCGCATGGACTGGCGCTTCATCGACCTGCGTCAGCGCCGCAACAACCTCGTCTTCCGCATTCAGACGACCCTCGAGCACGCGATGCGCTCGTACTGGGTCGAGCGCGACTACGTCGAGATCCACTCCCCCAAGCTCATGTCGACGCCCGCCGAGGGAAACGCCGAGCTGTTCGCCCTGGAGTACTTCGGCGACCAGACCGCCTACCTCGCGCAGAGCCCGCAGCACTTCAAGCAGATGGCGCAGGCGGCCGGCTTCGGCAAGGTGTTCGAGATCGGTGACGTGTTCCGCGCCGACCCGTCGTTCACGAGCCGTCACGCGACCGAGTTCACGTCGATCGACGCCGAGCTCAGCTGGATCGACTCGTACGAAGACGTCGCCGCGATGCAGGAAGAGCTGCTCGCCGTCGCCTTCCAGGCCGTGGCCGACAAGCACGGCGACGAGATCAAAGAACTCTTCGACATCGACGTCGTCGTGCCGACCGTCCCGTTCCCCCGCATCCCGCTCGCCGAGGCGCGCGAGATCGTGAAGGCCCGCGGCTACGACATCCCGCGCACCGACGGCGACCTCGACCCCGAGGGCGAGCGTCAGATCTCCGCGCACGTGCAAGAGACCTACGGGCACCAGTTCGTGTTCATCACCGACTACCACCCCGAGATCCGCCCGTTCTACCACATGCGCAATGCCGAGACGGGGCTGACGGCGAGCTACGACCTTCTCTTCCGCGGCACCGAGATCACGACGGGCGCGCAGCGCGAGCACCGCATCGACGTGCTCGAGGCGCAGGCGGTCGAGAAGGGCCTCTCGCTCGAGGGGCTCGAGCACTACCTCGACTTCTTCCGCTACGGCGTGCCGCCCCACGGCGGCTTCGGCATGGGCCTCGCGCGCGTGCTCATGCTCATGCTCGGGCAGGACTCGATCCGCGAGGTCACGTTCCTCTTCCGCGGCCCCACGCGTCTGGCCCCCTGATGAGCGTCGTCGGCGGGCTGCACAACTTCCGCGACACGGGCGGCACGGCCCTGCGCGCGGGAGGTGAAACCCGCGCCGGAGTGCTCTACCGCTCCGACGCGCTGGGCACGCTGACCGACGCGGGGCTCGAAGTCTTCGCCGAGACCCCGATCGGGGTCGTCGTCGACTTCCGCACTCCGCACGAGCGCGCGGCGCTCCCCGACCGGCTGCCGGCCGGGCGCCCCTACCGCACCGTCGACCTGTCGATCCTCGAGGGACCGATGGGCGAGCTGGCGCAACAGGTCATGGCATCCGGTGCTCCGCTGACCGACGACCAACTCGCCGCCGTCGCGGGCAGCCTGCCGACGCTCGAGCAGCTGTACATCGGCATGCTGCAGCACGGCGCAGATGCCTTCGCGCAGGTCGCCCGCCTCGTCGCGGCCTCGACCGACGACGAGCCGACCGCGGTTCTCGTGCACTGCACGGCGGGCAAAGACCGCACCGGCGTCGCGGTGGCCCTGCTGCTCGAGGCCGCGGGGGCCGAGCGCTCCGCCGTCGTCGCCGACTACACCGCCTCGCAGGCGAACCTCGCCGGCGGGTGGGCCGACGGCATGCTGCAGACGGTCGCCTCGCTCGGGCTGCCCCTCACGCCGGCGCTCGTGACCCTCATGACGGGTTCGCCCGCCGAGGCGATCGAGGGTGCACTCGCGTGGGTGGATGCCACGCACGGCGGCGCCGCCGAGTACCTGCGCTCCGGCGGGCTCACCACAGAAGAACTCGCGACGCTGCGCACCCGTCTCACGGCCTGACACCCGGTAGCAGGCCTCGCACGAGGCACCCCTCCGGCTCTCGGCAACGTCATCGACGCGCGCTCTTCCGCCGTGCCGCACCGCGCGCTAGCGTGAGCGCGAGCCCGACCGCGACGGTCGGTGCAGGCAGCGAAGGGGGCCAGCGATGGCTGGAAAGTTCGAGCTGTACAACGACAAGGCCGGCAAGTGGCGTTTTCGCCTGAAGGCCGGCAACGGGCAGGTCATCGCGGTCGGCGAGGCCTATGAGTCGAAGGCCGCCGCGCAGAACGGCATCGAATCGGTCAAGAAGAACGCGCCCGACGCCACCGTCGTCGAGGTCTGACCCGGCGAGAGATCACCGGCGCGTCACGCGCCGTTCACCGGGCGGCGCCCGGCAGGTCACGTAGCGGTTCTACGTTCCTCTCATCCCCCGCGCAACGCGTCAGCGGCGTGCGCGGATCACCCGAGAGGAACAGCATGTCCCGTATTCTCCTGCGTCGCGCCCTGGGCGCGACGGCCGCCGTGACCGTCGCGGCACTCGCACTCGCCGCCTGCAGCGGCAGCGCCGATGCCGGCCAGAGCGCCGGCGGCGTCGACGCCGCGACCGCCACGAACGTCGCAGCGTTCGGCACGTTCGAAGGCCTCGAGGCGGCCGCGAAGGCCGAAGGTCAGCTGAACGTCATCGCGCTGCCGCGCGACTGGGCGAACTACGGCGAGATCCTCGACCTGTTCGCTGAGCGCTACCCCGACATCACGATCAACGAGCAGTCGCCCGACGTGTCGAGCGCCGAAGAGATCCAGGCCGCCAAGACCAACGAGGGCCTCGACACCGCGCCCGACGTCTTCGACCTCGGCCTCACCGTCGCGCTGAAGAACACCGACGTGTTCGCGCCGTACCAGGTGCAGACCTGGGCCGACATCCCCGACGCGCTCAAGGAGCCCACGGGCCTGTTCGTCGGCGACTACGGCGGGTACATGTCGGTCGGCTACGACTCGTCGAAGTTCGCCGCCCCGACCTCGCTCGACGACCTGCTCACCCCCGCCTACAAGGGCGCCGTCGCCATCAACGGCGACCCCACGCAGGCCGGTGCCGCGTTCGCGGCGGTGGGTCTTGCGACCGTGCAGTCCGGCGGCACGCTCGACGACTACCAGCCCGGCATCGACTTCTTCGGCTCGCTGCAGAAGGCCGGCAACCTGCTCAAGGTCGACGTGACCACGGCGACCGTCGCGAGCGGCGAGACCCCCGTCGTCTTCGACTGGGACTACCTCAACACGGCGCACCAGAAGGACAACCCGGCGTTCAAGGTCGTCGTCTTCGACGGCACCGGCTACGCCGGCTACTACAACCAGGCGATCAACAAGAGCGCCCCGCACCCGGCCGCGGCTCGCCTGTGGCAGGAGTTCCTCTACAGCGACGAGGTGCAGAACCTGTGGCTGAAGGGCGGCGCGCGTCCCGTGCGCATGGAAGCCATGACCGACGCGGGCACGATCGACGCGACGCTCGCGGCGGCCCTCCCCGAGGCGCCCGCCGAGACGGTCGTCCCCACCGAGAAGCAGTCCGCCGCGGCGGGCACGCTCCTCGGTGAGAAGTGGGCCACGGCGGTTCAGTGACCTCGTCTCCGACGGTGGGGGTGGATGCCGAGGCATCCACCCCCACCCCCTCTTCGACACCCGCCCGCCCCGCGAGGGCGCGGCGGTCGTTCTCGTGGGCGTGGCTCGGGCTCACGCCGTTTGCGGCGTACGTGCTGCTCTTTCTCGCGTTGCCGACCGTGCTCGCGGTCGGCTCGGGGTTCTTCACCAAGAGCGGCGAGTTCACGTGGAGCAACGTCGCCGCCCTCGGCGACCCGCTGGTGCTCGCCGGCTTCGCCAACTCGGCCGGGCTCTCGCTCGTGACCGCCCTCGTCGGCGCCATCGCGGGCGCGCTCGTCTGCTACGCGCTGCTCGGCACGAATCCCGAGGGGGCGCTGCGCTCCTCGGTCGACGCGGCGGCGGGCGTGCTCGCGCAGTTCGGCGGGGTCATGCTCGCGTTCGCGTTCATCGCGACCATCGGCATCCAGGGTGTCGTGACGCTGCTGCTGCGCGACACGTTCGGCATCGACATCTTCGCCGGCGGCGTGTGGCTGTATGAGCTGCCGGGCCTCGTGCTCCCCTACATCTACTTTCAGATCCCCCTCATGGTCATCACCTTCATGCCGGCGCTCTCGGCGCTCAAGCCCCAGTGGGCTGAAGCGAACCTCACCCTCGGCGGCACGCGAGCGAGCTTCTGGGCGCGCATCGGCGTTCCCGTCCTCGCCCCGGCGTTCATCGCGAGCCTGCTGCTGCTGTTCGCGAACGCGTTCTCGTCGTATGCGACCGCCGCCGCCCTCGCGAGCCAGGGATCGCAGATCGTTCCGCTCCAGATCCGCGCCGCCCTCACGAGCGAGACGGTGCTCGGCCGCGAGAACCTCGCCGGGGCACTCGCCCTCGGCATGATCGTGGTCGTCGGGCTCGTCATGGCGCTCTACTCGCTCGTGCAGCGCCGCGCGGCGCGGTGGCAGGCATGACCCGGCTCGGCCCGTCGCGGGTCACCCGCACGGTCATCGCCCTCGTCATCGGCGCGTTCTTCGCGATCCCGCTCGTCTCGACCCTGCTCTACACGCTGCGGATGCCCGACGAGTCGCTCTCGCTGTCGCGGTGGGCGAGCCTCGGCGATCCGCACACCGCCGCAACCCTCAAACCGATCTGGACCGGCCTCGGCAATTCGCTCGTGTTGAGCGTCGTGACCGTCGCGATCGTGCTCGTGCTGCTCGCGCCGACCATGGTGCTCGTGAATCTGCGCTTTCCGCGGCTGCGGCGCGTGTTCGAGTTCACGGCGCTGCTGCCCATCTCGATCCCCGCGATCGTGCTCGTGGTGGGCCTCGCCCCGATCTATCTGCAGATCGGGCGGATGCTCGGCACCGGCGCGTGGACGCTCGCGTTCGCCTACGGCATCACCGTGCTGCCGTTCGCGTACCGCTCGATCCAGGCCTCGATCGACGCGGTCGACCTCCGCACCCTCGCCGAGGCCGCGCGCTCGCTCGGCGCGAGCTGGCCCGCCGTCGTCGTGCGGGTGCTCGCCCCCAACCTGCGACCGGGGCTGATCGCGGCATCCCTCATCTCGATCGCCGTCGTGCTGGGCGAATTCACGATCGCGTCGCTGCTGAACCGTCAGGTGTTCCAGACCGCGATGGTCGTCGTGCAGAAGCAAGACCCCTACCTGCCGGCGATCTTCACCCTGCTGGCGCTGGTGTTCTGCTTCGTCGTCCTCCTCCTCATCGGCCGCGCCGCCCGCGGCACCCGAAAGGCCCGCCCGTGACCATCGACCGCGCCCTCCCGCGCACCTCCGACAACCTGCTGCTGACGGGCTCCTCCGAGGGCACCCGCGTGCAACTGCGCGGCATCGAGAAAAGCTTCGGCGGCACACGCGTGCTGCACGGCGTCGACCTCGACATCGCCCCGGGTGAGTTCGTCTCGCTCCTCGGCCCGTCGGGGTGCGGCAAGACGACCGCCCTGCGGGTGCTCGCGGGCCTCGAGACCGCCGACGGCGGCGCCGTGCTGCTCGGCGGCCGCGACGTGTCGCGCGTGCCGACCAACCGGCGCGACATCGGCATGGTGTTCCAGTCGTACTCGCTGTTCCCGCACCTGAGCGTCGCCGACAACACCGCGTTCGGGCTGCGCCGCCGCGGCGTGCGTCGTGCGCCGGCCGCGACCCGCGCCGCCGACGCGCTCGACCTCGTCGGGCTCGGTCATCTCGCCGACCGCTACCCGCACCAGCTCTCGGGTGGTCAGCAGCAGCGCGTCGCGCTCGCGCGCGCCCTCGTCACCGAACCGCGGGTGCTGCTGCTCGACGAGCCGCTGTCGGCCCTCGACGCCAAAGTGCGGGTGCAGCTGCGCGACGAGATCCGCCGCCTGCAGCTGCGCCTCGGCATCACGACCGTCTTCGTCACGCACGACCAAGAAGAGGCGCTCGCGGTCTCTGACCGCATCGCGGTGATGGATGCCGGGCGCATCGAGCAGATCGGCACGCCCGAAGAACTCTACCTGCGCCCGCACACCCCCGTGGTCGCCGCGTTCGTCGGACTCTCGAGCGTATTGCCCGGTGTCGCCGCGGGCGACCGCGTGACGGTCTGGGGCACGTCGCTCCCCGTCGCCATGGGGCAAGCCACCGGGCAGGCCGCCGGGCACACCGACTGCCCGGTCGAGGTGCTCGTGCGCCCCGAGAACGTGCGCGTGCACGTGGCCGATGGAGCGGCGGATGCCTCGGGCGCGGCCGGTCAGGTCGAAGAGAGCACGTTTCTCGGCAGCTTCCGCCGGTCGGTCGTGCGCACCGACGACGGCGCGATCGTGCACGTGCAGCACGGCTCGGACGAGCGGCTCGAGTACGGCCAGCGGGTGCGGCTCACGCTCGCTCCCGTTCCGGTCGCCGTGCGCGCCGCCTCGTAGCGGGCCGCGCGCCGCGGCCGCCCCGGCACGTCCCCGCGGCCCCGGCGGCTCAGACCTCGTAGTCGACCGCGACGCGGTCGGCGACGACCGAGCGCACGTACCCGACCACGGCCTGGTGGTCAGGGTTCGTCTGGTACGCGTCGAGTGCGGCCTCGTCGGCGAAGTCGGCGACGAGCACGACGTCCCAGTTGGCGCCGCCGACGACGTCGGGCCCCACCGCGATGCTCTCGATCTCGGGCACGACGCCGGCGAGCGCGTTCAGGTCGTCGGCGATCTTCTGCGCCTGGGCGGCGCGCTCGGTCGGGTCTTCGGTGGCGAGCTTCCAGGCCACCACGTGTCGCACGGTCATGCGTTCTCCGTCTGTGTCAGGGCGGCGCGCAGCCGCGCCGCGTCGAGGCGCCAGTGCGCGTGCAGGTGATCGTCGATCAGCACGACCGGGATCTTCTCCCACCATGCGTCGTACAGCGCCGGGTCGTCGAGGATCGACACCTCTTCGATCTCGATGTCGTTCTCGGGCAGATCGGCGACGACCACGTCGACGATCTCGCGCGCCACGTCGCACAGATGGCAGTCGGGTTTGGAGATGAGCGTGAGTGTCGTCACGGCATCCATCCTGCCCGATCCGGCCACGGGGCGGCTCGATCGGTCACCGGTGGAAACACGAAGCGCCCGTCCAGCCGGACAGGCGCTCGGTGCAGATTACTGAGAATCCAGTGCCGCGATTACTTCTTGTTGCGGCGCTGGTGGCGAGTCTTGCGAAGCAGCTTGCGGTGCTTCTTCTTCGCCATGCGCTTGCGGCGCTTCTTGATGACTGAACCCACGGAAAACCTCACTATGTCAGGGGTCTGGACGCGGATCGCCGCGCCCGGGAACGGCACTTCAGAAAAATGCCCTCGGAACAGTCTAGCCGACGTCGGCGACTGGCCGTTGCAGAGCGGCGGTGACGGCCGTCTCGGGCACGCGATAGCTGCGGCCGAACCGCACAGCCGGCAGCTCGCCCGAATGCACGAGGCGGTAGACGGTCATCTTCGACACCCGCATGATCTCCGCCACCTCGGCGACGGTGAGAAATCGCACGTCCGACAGTTCTGCCATGTCTTGATCCCCCGAGTTCCGGGCTCCCCCGAGCCGCGCGGCTCACGAAACGGCCGCGCGCCCAGCCTAAAGGTCGGGTGATGCGCGTGTAAACCTCTGTGAACGCTGTGGCGAACCTTTGCCCGCTCAGCGCCCCGGGATCTTCTTCAGCACGCTCTCGAACGCGTGCTTGGTGGATGCCGCGGCGCGCCCCACCAGGTCGGCGGCGGCGGCGGCCGAATCGGTCAGCGACGTGCCCGCGGCGGCCGCGTCGGCGGCGGCGATGCCGTCGTCGAAGAACGGGACGAGCCAGTCGTCGACCTCGTCGAGCGGCGCCGTCGACAGGCTGTAGTAGCGGTGCTGGCCCTCTTCGCGCACCGAGACGAGTTCGGCCTCGCGCAGCACCTTCAGGTGCTTCGAGACCGTCGGCTGGCTGACCTGCAGTTCGGCGACGATGTGCGAGACGCTCGTGCCGTGCTCGCCCGAGGCCCCCCGCTCGCGCAGAAACTGCAGAATGTCCCGACGGGTACCGTCGGCGATCACGTCGAAGATGTCCGCCATGCCCTTAGGTTAGCCCGCGCCGCCGCCCGAGTACCATGACAACGACCCAGCGGCAGCGAACGAGGAGAGGAGGCGGTCATGGCGGAGCACTCCGTCGTCGTCCGCGCCGGGCGGCGCCTGGCCGCATCCGCCACCCGTTTCGGTCACGGACTGCGCGAATTGGCGATGGCCTCGCCGTCTCGGTTCGCCGTCCTCGTCTTCCTCGCGCTCATCCTGCTGTTCACGGTCCTGTTCTCGTTGCCGGCGGCATCGGCCGACGGCACGCGCACGCCGTTCGCCGACGCGCTGTTCACCGCGGTGTCCACCATCTGCGTCACCGGCCTGTCCACGGTCGACATGGCGACGCACTGGTCGGCGTTCGGCCACGTGATCGTGTACATCGGCGTGAACGTCGGCGCGCTCGGTGTGCTGACCCTGGCATCCATTCTGGGTCTCGTCATCTCGAAGCGCCTCGGGCTCCGCGCGAAGCTCATCGCCGCGGGCGACACCAACCCGCTCCGCGCCCACGGCGGGCCGGTCAACGAGGGGCAGACGGTGCGCCTCGGCGAAGTGGGTCAGCTGCTGTCGACCGTCGCGCTGTCGACGCTCGTCATCGAGGCGGCGCTGGCGATCCTCCTCTACCCGTCGCTTCTCATCAACGGCGTCGACCCGGTGACGGCGCTGTGGGAGGCGCCGTTCTACTCCGCGATGGCGTTCACGAACACCGGCTTCGCGCCGAACGCCGGCGGCCTGACGCCGTTCGCGCAGGACTACTTCTTCCTGACGGTGCTGATGGCGGGCGTCTTCCTCGGATCGATCGGCTTCCCGGTGATCTTCACGCTGTGGCGCCACCACTTCCACGTGCGCCGCTGGTCGCTGCACGCCAAGCTCACCGTGATCACGACGGTCATCCTGTTCTTCGTGGGCGCGGGGGTGTTCCTGCTGCTCGAGTACGACAATCCCGAGACGTTCGGCGAGATGGATGCCTGGGACACCACCTTCCAAGCCTTCTTCCTCTCGGCGATGACCCGCTCGGGCGGCTTCTCGATCATCGACATCTCGCAGCTGAACGGCTCGTCGCTCGTGGCCGGGTCGATGCTGATGTTCGTCGGCGGCGGGTCGGCCTCGACCGCCGGCGGCATCAAGGTGACGACCCTCGCCGTGCTCGCCCTGGCCGTCTGGTCCGAGGCCAAGGGACGCCCGAGCGTGCAGGCGTTCGGTCGGCGCATCCCGAGCGACGTGCAGCGGGTCGCCCTGTCGGTCGTCGCGTGGGGCGCCACGATCTGCGCGATCTCGACGATCACGATCGGTCAGATCACCAAGGCACCCATCGAAGACGTGCTGTTCGACGTGATCTCGGGATTCGCGACCGTGGGCCTGTCGACCGGGCTTACAGCGAACCTGCCCGATCCCGCCGTCTACGTGCTCGCGCTGACCATGTTCATGGGGCGCGTTGGTACAGTGACTCTCGCCGCGGCGGTGGCCGCGACATCCCATTCGCAGCACTATTCGCTGCCCGTGGAAAGGCCGATCGTTGGTTGAGCAACTGCGCAGCGACGCTCCCGTTCTGGTGATCGGCCTCGGCCGCTTCGGCGCGGCGTGCGCCGGCGAGCTCGACCGGCTCGATCGCGAGGTGCTCGCGATCGACGAGAGCCTCGACCTCGTGCAGAAGTGGTCCGAGCGGGTCACCCACACGGTGCAGGCCGACGCGAGGAACATCGAGGCGCTCAAGCAGATCGGGGCGCAGGACTTTCAGGTGGCGGTCGTCGCGGTCGGGTCGTCGATCGAGGCATCCGTGCTCATCACGGCGAACCTCGTCGACCTGAAGGTGCCGCAGATCTGGGCGAAGGCCGTGTCGCAGAGCCACGGCAAGATCCTCGCCCGGGTCGGCGCGAACCACGTCATCTACCCCGAGCGCGAGGCCGGCGAGCGGGTCGCGCACCTCGTGTCGGGGCGCATGCTCGACTTCATCCGGTTCGACGACGACTTCGTGCTCGCCAAGATGTACCCGCCGAAGTTCATCCGCGGCATCAGCCTGAACGAGTCCGGCGTGCGCTCGAAGTACAACGTGACCGTCGTGGGGGTGAAGAGCCCGGGCAAGCCCTTCCGCTACGCGGAGGCGAACACCGTGGTCACCAACCACGACCTGATCATCGTGTCGGGCACCAACAGCGACATCGAGCGGTTCGCCTCGCTCGACCGCTGACCCCGCGCGCTCTCTCCTTCTCCCCCTCCCTCTCCTTCTTCTTCGCGCGCGAGCCGCTACGTTTCGGGCGAGCCGCTATGTTTCGGCGGGCCAGAACGTGGCGGCTCGGCCGAAAGATAGCGGCTCGGCGGAAGTGGGCGGGGATGCCGGGGCGGGGTTACGCGCCGGCGGCGAGTTCGGCGGCGCGGGCGACGGCGGCGTCGGTCGCCTCGGAGAAGAGTCCCGCGAGGTTCGCGCCCTGCAGCACGGCAATCGCGCGCTCGGTGGTGCCCTTGGGGCTTGTGACGCGGCCGCGCAGCTCGGCGGGGTCTTCGCGGGTGGCATCGAGCAGCGCCGCGGCGCCGATGAAGGTCTGCTCGGCCATGAGCCGCGCGTCGGCGTCGCTGAAACCCTTGCCGCGGGCGGCCTCGGTCAGCTCTTCGATCAGCAGGAAGACGTAGGCGGGGCCCGACCCCGAGATCGACGACAGCGCGTCGATCTGCGCCTCGGGCACCTCGATCACGACGCCGCACGTCTCGAACAGCGCGCGCACGAGCGCGACGTCGGCAGCGGATGCCGCAGAACCGGATGCCACGCCGGTGACGGCCTTGCCCACGACGGCGGGCGTGTTCGGCATGGCGCGCACGACCGGAACACCATCGCCGACGATCGCCTCGAACGTCGCGAGGGTGACGCCCGCGGCGAGGCTCACCACGATCGTGCCGGGGCGGAGGGCGGGCGCGATCTCGCGCAGCAGATCGGGCACCATGACCGGCTTCACCCCGACCAGCACGATGTCGGCGGCGGCCGCGGCCGCGGCGTTCGCGCCCGGGTCGTCGGCGAGCGCCGCCGTCGTGACGCCGTCGAGGCCGGCGAGCGACGAAGCCTTCGCCGCGGTGCGGTTGGTGACGGTCACCCGGGGCGCCAGACCCGAGCGCGACAGGCCCGTCGCGATGGCACCTCCCATCGAGCCGGCACCGAGGATCGCGATCGAGGGGAGGGTGTGAGCCATGGCATCCATCCTACGGATGAGGGGTAACTGAGAGTTCATTCAGGTGAAAGGGAGGGCGATGTAGGATGCGGTCATGAACCTCTTGGACGGCATCACCTCGCGGCTCATCGACACCGATCGACTGACCGTGAACATCCTCGAGCGGGCGGGCGACGACCCCGCGACGGCCGCCGAGCAGACCGTCGTGCTGATCCACGGAAACGTGTCGTCGAGCCTGTTCTGGCAAGAGCTCATGCAAGACCTGCCGAGCGATCTGCGGGTCATCGCGATCGACCTGCGCGGCTTCGGCGACACCGAGAGCCTGCCCGTCGACGCGACGCGCGGCGTCCGCGATTTCAGCGACGACGTGCACGCGACCCTCACCGCTCTCGGCATCGAGACGGCGCATCTCGTGGGCTGGTCGATGGGCGGCGGCGTCGTCATGCAGTACGCCCTCGATCACCCGGCGCTTTCGCTCACTTTGCAAGCCCCGGTCTCGCCGTACGGGTTCGGCGGCACGCGCCGCGACGGCACGCGGCTCACCGACGACGACGCGGGAACCGGAGCCGGCGGCGCCAACGCCGACTTCGTGCAGCGACTCACCGACCCCGACCCGACCGACGACGCCCCCACCTCGCCGCGCAGTGTGTTCCGTTCGGGCTATGTCGCGCCGGGCTACACGAGCGAGCACGAAGACCTGTGGGTCGCGTCGATGAACACGACCTCGACGGCGACCGGCAACTACCCCGGCGACAGCGTCGCGAGCCCGAACTGGCCCGGTTTCGCGCCCGGGCGCCTCGGCGTGCTCAACACCATGGCGCCGGGCCACTTCGACACCTCGGGCATCGTCGACCTCGCACAGAAGCCGCCCGTGCTGTGGGTGCACGGAACCGTGGATGCCATCGTGTCGGATGCCTCGTTCTTCGATCTCAACCATTTGGGAGCGATCGGCGTGATCCCCGGGTGGCCGGGCGACGACGTCGCCCCGGCGCAGCCGATGGTCTCGCAGACCCGCGACGTGCTCGACGCCTACCGCGCCGCCGGCGGCGAGGTCACCGAGGTCGTGCTCGAGGGCGTCGGACACTCGCCGCATCTCGAGCGCCCGGCCCTGTTCCGCCGCGCCCTGCTCGAGGTGATCGGCTACATCGGCGCACCCGCCGACCCCGCTCCCCCGACCGAGGCGATCATCCTCAGCTCGTCGGACTGATCGCCGGCGCGACGGCCTCAGCGCGTCAGCGACGCGCGTCGAAGAAAGCGCGCAGCAGCGCCTGCGCCTCGGTTTCGCGCACCCCGCCGACCACTTCGGCGCGCACGGGTAGGCGCCGGTCGCGCAGCACGTCGTACACCGAGCCGGCGGCACCGGCCTTCTCGTCCCACGCACCGAACACGACACGGCCGACCCGCGCCTGCAGAATCGCGCCCGCGCACATGAGGCACGGTTCGAGCGTCACCGTGAGGGTGCAGCCGTCGAGGTTCCACGAGCCGAGCGTGTCCGCCGCGCCGCGCAGGGCGACGATCTCGGCGTGCGCGGTCGGGTCGTGGCTCTCTTCGCGCAGGTTCCGGCCTTCGCCGATGATCGCGCCCGAGGCATCCGTCACGACGGCACCGACGGGAATCTCGCCGGCCTGCGCCGCCACCGCCGCGAGCGCGAGAGCGCGCGCGATCGCACGATCGTCGGACGGGTCGGTGGGGAGGGTCACCGCTCCAGCGTAGAGCCGCCCGCTGCCCGACCATGGGGAGTTCTCCCCATCGCCGGGTGACACGACCAGACCTAGGCTGGAGCGCGCAGAAGGAGACGCATGACAGACCTCAGGATCGACACCGAGCGGGTGCGCTCGGTCGGCACCGGGCTCGCGCGCATCGCGCACGAGTTCGAGAACGCGAACGTGCACAGCGACCAGATCGCCGCGAGCGTCGGGCACGACGGGCTCGCCGATGCCGTACGGTCGTTCGCGCACGCGTGGGACGACACCCGCAGCGACATGACCGAGTCGATCAAGGGTCTCGGCGAGGCGACGACGGCGATCGCCGACACCTTCGAACAGGCCGACCACGAACTCGCGGCGGCGATGGACGGCACGTCGACCGTTGCCTCGGCTGCGCCCGGCACCGCTCACGGCAGCGCGGTGCCGCGATGAGGCCCGCGGACTGGTCGGCGGCGGGGTTCGGCAGCGACCCGATCCCGGGCGACCCCGATACCGTTCGCCACGGCGGCCACAGCTACCTCGACATCGCGCGGACGATCGACACCACGGTGCGTGGCCTGCGCACGCTCGATCTCGAGAGCACGGTCTCTGAGGCGATCGACGCGCTCGGAGAGACCGCACGTACCGTCGCTGACGACATCGCGAAGGCCGAGGCGCGCTACCGGGCCACGGGGAACGCCCTGGTCAGCTACGCCGCCGCACTCGCCGACGCGCAGGACGCGTCGGTCACCGCGCTACAGCGCGCTCAGTCGGCGCAGGATGCGGCGTCTGACGCGCAGACTGAGCGTCGACGCTACCTGCACCTCTCCGAGGGCGCCGCCGATCCCGCCGACGCCCTCCGCTACGAGACCCTCGCCGACGATGCGGGGCGGGATGCCCGTCACGCAAGCGGTACCGCGAACGCGGCCCACCAAGACATCCTCGACGCCGCACGCCGGCGCGACGTCGCGGCGCAGAGCGCGCGCGACGAGATCGAGAACACCACAAGCGGTGACCAGCTCGGCGACTCGTGGTGGGACGACTGGGGCAAAGACGTGCTCTCGGTGATCACCGACGTCGCCGGTACGATCGCGGGCATCGCCGGCATCCTCGCCCTCGTCGTCTCGTGGATCCCGGTCATCGGCCAGGCGCTCGCGGCGGCACTGCTCCTCGTGGCGGGGATCGCCGCCGTCATCAACGCGATCGGCAACATCGTGCTGGCCTCGACCGGCGACAGAAGCTGGGGCGAGGCGATCGTCAGCATCATCGGAGCCGCGCTGGCGGTCGTCGGCATGGGGGGCGCCCTGCGTGCCGTGACTGGGCTCAGCCGCGGGGCGTTCGCGGCTGCGGGGCGGAGCATGGCGAGCGGGGCACGCAGCGCCGCGTCGCGTGTCGCGACGGGCGCCTCGCGCGTGCGCAATCTCGGCGCTCGAGCGCGAATCAACGCACTAGCTCGTCAGCAGTCCGGCTGGAACGGCGAGAAGCTCACCGTCATGGAGGCGCTGAGGCTCGAGCCGCAGACACTGGCGAAGTCGGAGCGGCTGTGGAACACGCCCGTCGCGGCGCCGCACGATGGCGATGCCGCGTTCCGGCTCTGGGGCGGCGGGTCGGGCTCGGGCGGCGGTTCATGGTCGGGGGTGGACCCCTCGACGATGAGTTCGACGCGAGAGATGCTCGGGCTGCCGAACGTGAACACCATGGACAACCTTTCGCTGGGCGTGATCACGGATGCCTCGCAGGTACAGCACGTGCGTCACGCGCTGCCATTGGACGGCATGCCGGGAGGCGGCGCTGAGTGGGTGTTCCGCGGCGGCGATCCCCTGGACTTCGCCGTCGGCCGCGTGACTCTCGTCGATGTTGTGTTCGCGGTGCGCCCATGACAGCGCTTCGCTCACGCCCGTTCCCCCACCGCCTCGTCGTCGTCACGATGGATCCCGGGTGGACTGCGGTCGATGCGGCGGCCACCCACCCGGTGAACGCCGGCGAGGTCTTCCGAGGGTTCATCCGCCTCGGCAGCGGCGACGACGCCCGCTACGGGTACGTGGCGGGGCGCGACCAGTGGGAACGCGACGGATCGCCAGTCTGCGCCGGCATCCTGTTCCAGGTTTCGCCGTCGCTGCGCATCGAGCCGACGTCGTTCCCCTCGAACGGACGGCGCTACCGCGAAGTGGGCGAAGTGGCCGTTGCCAACGATCCCCGCTTATTCACAGAGTTGCGCGCGGGATACTCGCGATGACCTGCTTTCGCGACAGCCCGACGAAACGCGTCGCGGACTTCGACTTCACTCATCCGATCACGATCACCGAGGGGCCGGCGCCGTGGCGCGGAGCGCAGGTGATCGCCACCGCCCCACTGCTCGCGAGCGGCATCCGCGCGTTCGTGCGAATCGACGTCGATGGGGCGCAACGCTACGCGGGGACCTGCCGCGACGGGTGCGCGCGCAGATACCGCAGAGTCTCACTTTGGAGCGCACCGCGTGACTTTCGCCGGGAATCCGTCGTGACGGCGGTCTCTGGCCGGGAGTTCACCCACGCAGTGAGACTGCTCAACGCGGCCCCACCCTTCGACGGGCTGATCGTGCGTTCAGCCGGCGATCCCCTGCGCAGCACGGGTGCGTTCGTCGTATACGACCTTGACGGGACCACGCGCCACGGCTACATCCTGACCCGACTCGCCATGGACGTGCGCGGCGAGCGCTGGGGCATGGGGCTTCTCTACGACGTCGACTCGTCCGCAGACGCCGCGCCCCCTTCGTCTCCTGCTGCCCTCGACTCGCGTTTCCGCCAGCGCGCGGAGATCGAGTTCCGGTATGCCTGAGAGCGGCCCCGTAGTCTGAAGCGATGACTGCTGAGAACCCCGAGGCCATCCCCTCTGCGCCCGCACCCGACGTCGGGTCGGAGCGGCTCGCCGCAGCGCTCGCGGCGATGGATCCGGCCGCGATCGGCCGGGCGCTGCGACAGGATTTCGTCGTCGTGCCGCTCATGCGCGGTCCGGAGGGCGAGACGCAGACCCGCGTGATCGTGGCCGACGACCCGGACGGCGAACGCAAGTGGGAGTTGCACCTGTTCTCGTCATCGCAGACGTTCGCCACCTGGCTCGGGACGAACACGGATGCCGGAGAGTTCGCGCTCCAACGAGGCGCGAGTCTCATCCCGCTCCTCGACGCGTATGGGCCGATCCTGCGCCGCGTGATGTTCGACACGGCGGGGCCGCACCCGGTGCATGCATCACCGGAGGATGTCCGCGCGAGCCTCGAGCCGCAGCCGGGCGACGACGACGTGCGGTGGATCACCGAAGGCCCGGAGCACGGGCTGCGCCCCGGCGAGCGGGTGCGCGGACTCGACCTGTTCCTGGGCGACGACTGGGCGCAGATCGATCTCTCCTCCCCGGCATCCATCGACGCCGACACGAAGGCGCTCGTCGATGCCCAGTTGAGCGGCGTGGCCCCCGCTCCTGTGCTGCGCGGACAGCTGACGGCGTGGCTGCGACAGTCGGCACGCACGGCCGCTGCCGCGGGCGGACGGTCGATGGCGTACCTCACGCGGCACACCGCGGATGCCGCGGCATCCGTCGCCGTCACGAGCTACTGGCAACCGCTCGGCGCACCCCCGGCCGGTGAGAACGGTGGACATCTCGCCGCGATGGGCGCACGCCTGAACGCCGACAAGGCCCCCGGGGATGTGCTCGTCGAGGCATCCACCGCCGCCGGCCCGCTGCTGCGGCTCACGCACCGCCGCCTCGGCCCGCCCGAACTCTCCGCCGCGCCCGTCGGGGTCATCGACTACTGGCTGCAGTTCCCCGATGGGCAAGGGCTCTGCCTCGTCAGCTTCTCGACGCCGCACCTCGACCAGCTCGCCGAGGTGCAACGACTGTCGGATGCCATCGTGCTCGCCGCCGCGTGGGATCTCGCCCCGACGCCGTAGGCTGGATGCCATGCGCGTGCACGTGGCCGACCACCCCCTCATCACCCACAAGCTCACGGTGCTGCGCGACGAGCGCACCCCCTCACCGGTGTTCCGTCAGCTCACCGAGGAGCTGCTGACGCTGCTCGCCTACGAGGCGACGCGGAACGTGCGGGTCGAGGAGATCGAGATCCAGACCCCCGTCACCACGACGACCGGCGTGCGCATCTCAGAGCCGCGGCCCCTCGTCGTGCCGATCCTGCGCGCCGGCCTCGGCATGCTCGACGGCATGGTGAAGCTGCTGCCGACGGCCGAGATCGGCTTTCTCGGCATGGCCCGCGACGAAGAGACGCTGCAGCCGTACACCTACGCGGAGCGCCTGCCCGACGACCTGAGCGACCGGCAGTGCTTCGTGCTCGACCCGATGCTCGCCACCGGCGGGTCGCTCGGAGCGGCGATCGACTTCCTCTTCGCGCGCGGCGCGCAAGACGTGACCGCCATCTGCATCCTCGCCGCCCCGGAGGGCGTCGCGAAGATCCAGGAGCAGGTCGGCGACCGCGACGTGACCCTCGTGCTCGGCGCGCTCGACGAATGTCTCAACGAGAAGGGCTACATCGTGCCCGGTCTCGGCGACGCCGGCGACCGGTTGTACGGCACCGTCTGACACGCTCCGGCGGCTCGGCCGGCGCCTGGCATCCGCTCGTCAGAGCCAGTGCCGGCGCTTGAAGATGAGATAGAGCACCGTCGGGAAGGCCACCATGACGCTGAGCGCGACGGGGTAGCCGTACTCCCAGTGCAACTCGGGCATGACGTCGAAGTTCATGCCGTACACCGTGCCGATGAGGGTCGGCGCGAAGATGATCGCCGCCCACGACGAGATCTTCTTCACCTGCTCGTTCTGCTGCAGGTTCACCTCGGTCTGACGGCGCGCGACGAGCGCCGAGTGCACGGCGAGGGCTTTGTCGAGCGTCGTGCGGAACCCGTCGATGCGCTCGGCGACGCGGATCGCGTGGTCTTGCACATCGCGCAGTCGCCGCTGCAGTTCGATGTCGACGTGATACGCGTCGTGCCCGCGCTGCAGCCACTCGATGATCCCGACGAGCGGATGCGTGGCGCGCGAGAACTGGATGATTTCACCCGACAGCTCGTAGATGCGCCGCGACAGCGCGTCGTCGTCGGAGTTGCCGAAGAGGTCGTCTTCGATCTCGTCGATGTCGTTCTCGATGCCCGCGACCACCGGCTCGTATTCGTCGACGATCCGGTCGAGCACCGCGTAGAGCACCGCTTCGGAGCCGAGGGAGAGCAGTTCCGGCTGCTGCTCGAGCCGTCGTCGCACCGACGCCAGGTCGGGCGACTCGGCGTGCCGGATGGTGATCAGAAAGTCGGGGCCGGCGAACAGGTGCAGCTCTCCGATGTCGAGCTGCTCGCGCGCGTCGTCGTAACGGGCCGGGCGCAGCACGACGAACAGCGTGTCGCCGTAGCGTTCCACCTTGGAACGCTGGTGGCCGACGGCGGCGTCTTCGATCGCGAGCGGGTGCAGGTCGAACTCGGCGGCGACCGAGGCGAGTTCGCCGGCCGTCGGCCGGTACAGGCCGATCCACGCGAAACCGGTGTGCGCCTCTTGCAGCGTGTAGGTCTCGTCGAGGTTGCGCGGCGTCGCCACGCGCTGGCCGCCGACATAGATGGCGTTGTCGATCAGGGTCATGTCGTCTCCGTAGGCACGGGCGCCCGGGTCGCGGGCGCGCGGATAGGTCGCGCACCCGGGTGGGGCGCGCGCAGATGCGCCACGGGAAAGCCGGGCCTCAGCGTGCCAAGACGCGGGCGGGCGACCCCGTGGCGCGCGGACTATCGTCTGCCATGGTCGTCACCGCCTTCGATCGGATGGGCCGCGGCAAGGAGGGGTACGCGGCGCCTCGGCCACTATACGCCCGCCGGATGCCTCGGTCAGACCCGCCAGATGAACATCAGGTGCCGGTGCGGCGGCCCGTCTCCTGCTCCCAGAACTCGAGCTGCTGCGTGAGGGCTTTCGCCAGCTCGAACACCTGCTGCGGAGGGATGCGCACGCGCTGCACCACCCGGCCGGGGACGACGGTGACGGCGTTGCCCTCGGCATCCACCCCCGCCTGCGGCGGACGGGCGAGCGACACGAAGTCCATGACGAACACGTCGGGCGTGTGCCAGACGTTCGCGAAGTCGGCGTAACTGCCGGGCACGACGTCGGGCGGAAGGTCGATCTCGAACTGCCGGGGCGCGTCGTCGGTCATGACAGCGAGTCTAGGGTCATGCTGCGCCGACGAGGCGGGCGAAGGCGCTGAGGCGCGCGACGCCCTCGGGGGTGCGGGGCAGATCGTCGAGAAGCCCCGTGCCGTAGACGACGTAGGCGGTGTGCTCGGCGCGCGAGACGGCGACGTTCAGCCGGTTCTGCAGCAGCAGGAACTCCAGCCCGCGCGGGGCGTCGCGCCCCGACGAGGCGGCGAGCGACACGATCGCGACGGCTGCCTCCTGCCCCTGGAACTTGTCGACCGTGCCGACGGGCACCGCGCCGAACCCCGCCGCGGCGAGCGCCTCTTCGACGACGACCTGTTGAGCGTTGTAGGGCGTCACGACGATGAGATCGTTCTGAGCGAGCGCGCGCGGCGCCGCCCCCTCGCCCGACACCCACGCGCGGCCGACGAGGTCGCCGACGATCGCGACGACCCGCTCGGCTTCCTCGGGCGACGAGGTGGCGTTGCCCGAGTGCCCGAGCGGCACGGGAGCGAGGCCGGGGGCGACACCCTCGAGGTGCCGCGCCGACGTCGAGGGGTGCGCCGCGAGACGACCCTCGTACGAGAGCTGCGACACCGGCTCGGCGACCTCGGGGCGCATGCGCCGCGTCTGCGCGAGAAAGTAGCCGCGGTCTTCGGCGATGACGGCGGCACCGTCCATGATCCAGCCGAGCGCCGATGTGTCGACCGG
This sequence comes from Microbacterium paulum, assembly GCF_015707995.1. Lineage (GTDB taxonomy): Bacteria > Actinomycetota > Actinomycetes > Actinomycetales > Microbacteriaceae > Microbacterium > Microbacterium paulum. The sequence goes on along the minus strand of NZ_JAAGRY010000040.1, from coordinate 8,558 downwards.
CTCGGGGTGGGTGCCCTGGCTCACCTGGGGCAGCTGCTGCGGGTCGCCGAGCAGCAGCAGGCGCTGCGCCGCCGCCGAGACGGCGATGGTGGATGCCAGGGAGAACTGGCCCGCCTCATCGATCACGAGGAGGTCGAGGCTGCCGCGCGCGACCCGGCCGGGGTGGCTGAGGTCCCACGCCGTGCCGCCGATGACGAAGCCCTCGGGGTGTTCGGCGGCGAAGGCGGCGTACCCGTCTTTCGCGATCGGGGTGAACGACGGCTCTGCGCTCGCGCCCGTCTTCAGCGCCTTCGCGACCTGCGCCTTCGGCAGCCCGGCCTCGACGATCCGGTCGAGCATGTTCTCGACGACCGCGTGCGACTGGGCGACGACGCCCACTCTGAAACCTTGCTCGGCGACGAGCCGGGCGACGACGTGCGATCCGACGTAGGTCTTGCCCGTTCCGGGAGGGCCCTGCACAGCGAGGTGACTGCGGTCGAGGTCGTGCACCGACCGCACGATGTTCTCGACGTCGTCGGCGCCTCCGCGGGCGAGCGCGCCGCCCCGGGTGCGCGGCGAGCGGCGCAGCAGCAGATCGGTCGCGGGGTCTTTCGGGAACGCGTCGCGTGTCAGGGGCGCCGCCTCGATCACCCGATCGGCCCACTGGTCGATCGCGGCCTGCTGACTGCCGGCCTTGGGCGGATCGGGCGGTGTCAGGGCGATCGGCAGCTCGCGCCACGTGAGACCGTCGACGGGCGTCTCTTCGACGATCACGCCGTCGTCGAGCGTGTCGACGATGCGCACACGGCGCGCGGCGTGGATCCAGCGCGGGCTCGTGTCGATCGGGAACGGCGCGGGCAGGTCGTACAGCAGGAAGCCCTGGCTTTCGGGGGTGAGCTTGGTTCCCGGGGCGAGATCGCCGCGCAGTTCGAGCACGCGGCGCTGCACCCGCGCCCCCTCGGGCAGGTGCCAGTCGGTCAGTACGCGACAGCGATCGTGGTCAAACACCACGACGTCGCGCGTGTCTTCCCAGATCGACACGGGCTCGCGCAGGCGCAGAAAGTGGGTGGCCCAGAAGGTCTTGGCCTCGCGCGGGTAGTAGTCGATCGCCGCCGCCCCGAGACGCAGCGCCGCAACCGCCCGCTCGTCGGGGTGCTCGGCCCCTGCCGCCTCAGCGGCCAGCCGGTTCAGCGCTTCGGCGCGCGGCGAGGGCTCGTAGGGGCGCTCGGCGGCGTCGATGTCGGCGGAGGGCGTGAGGTGGGCCTCGCGCGCACGCTCGACGAGCCAATCGCGGAGGCGCCGCGTCGAGACGCAGTCGTAGCGGTTGTAGTCGGCGAGGTCGTCGAGCACCGCCTGCGCCCGTGCATCGTCACCCGCACCTGCGAACTCGCGCGCCTCGACGTATTTGACGATCGAATCGTCGCCGCGCTGCACGTCGCTCGTGCGCACCTCGTCGCCCATGTAGAGCGGCTCGAGCTTCTTGATCGAGTACGACCGCGATCCCACGCGGAGCGCCCTCCGGACGACCGGGTAGAGATCGACGAACACGCCCTCGCGCAGCAGCGTGTCGACCTCGGCCTCGCGCACGCCGTAGCGCGCCGCCATCGCCAGCAGGTGCGTCGTCTCGTAGGGCGCGTAGTGGTAGATGTGCATGCCGGGGTGCGCCTGGCGGCGGAGAGCAACGACGTCGAGGAAGGTCTCGAGCGCCGCGCGCTCTTCGGCATGGGTATGCGCCCACAGCGCGGTGTACTGCTCACGGTCGTCGACCCAGCCGAACAGGTAGTCGATCCCCCACTGCGGCTGACGCCCTGATGACTGACCCCCCGATGACTGACCCCCGGGCGGCGGCGTCTCGGTGTAGAGCGGGTCGCCCTCGAAGTCGAAGAAGATGTCGCCGCGGTCGGGGCGCGGAAGCGCGCCGATCGCCCGCGGGAAGACCACTTCGTAGGTCGGGACGGGCGGGCCGGCTTGCTCTTCGGCCACGGCGGCGGGTTCGTCAGCCACGGCGGCGACGGAATCGAGGGACGCGACACCGCCGGCGGGGCTCGCGAGCTGCAGTCGCGCCTGGGTGCGAAGGCCGTCGAACGTGTCCCACGACATGCGGGCAGGGGCCTCACGCGCGGCGGCGAGGTCGTCGATCGTGTGGATGCCCGCCGCGCGCAGGCGATCACTTTGCAACGGGCGCATGCCGGCGACCAGAAGCAGATCGCGGTGCACGACGACCTCGGCGTCGCACGTCGCGCACCGGCCGCACGCGACGACGCGCAGGTCGCCCCGGTCATCGCCCCACGCGATCGACGCGCCCGCCGCGCCGGCGGCGAGGTCGCGATCGGCGATCAGCGCGCGCAGCCGGTCGCGGCGCAGCCGGAAGACCGGCATGAGGTCGCGCACCTGATGGGTCGAGGTCGTGCCGTCGCCGAGGAGAAGCTCGACCCGGTCGCTGTGCGGGACGCCGAGACGGTCGAGCTGATCGACGTATGCCGCCAACTGCATGAGCGCGGTCACGCGCGCGTGGCGGGCGAGTTTGGTGTCTTGCACGATCCAGCGACAGTCGTCGCCGCGCAGCAGAAAGTCGGCGAAACCGACGAACTCGTCGGTGGCGAAGACGGCCTGATAGACGACGGCCACGTCGGCGTCGGCGAGGGCCGCGTTCGTCGCGGCGACCGCCGCCGCGATGCCCTCGGCATCCGACGACCGCGTCTCGGGCAGCTCGACGACCCGGCCCGGGTACTGCTCCCGGTACGCGTCGAGCTGGCGCAGTTCGTGCTGCGTGCCCAGCCGACCGGCCCGAGCAAGAGTGAGATCTTCGGGCTCGGCGACGGCGGGGAGGCGCCCGAGCTTCGCGTCGATCGCACGCAGCCAGGCGAACTCGCACTCGGCCGCGGCTTTCAGGTCGCTCGCGCTCCAGACGATCCGCGCACCCCGGCCGCTGTCTTCGATGTATCGCATGTCACCCTTCCGCGATCGACCCTAGCCGCGGGGTGCGACACCCGGCGCGGCGCCACCGGCGCAGTGACCAACGGTCGGATCGGTGGGGCAGGTGTCATCCCGTGTGACGCCGCAGTCATCACCCGCCCCACCGACCCGACGACTGACACCTCACGTTCCACCATCCCCGCGCCGAGCCGCGCACCTGCCAGACTGGGGCTGTGAGCGAGCAGCTACCGTTCGAGAGCGTCTACCGGCACGGCTTCGCGCGCGTCGCGGCCTGCACGATCCCCGTCGCGATCGCCGATCCGGCGCGGAACGCCGCCGCTGTCGTCGCCGCGGCCCGCGAGGCGCATGACGAGGGCGCCGCCGTCGCCGTCTTTCCCGAACTCTGCCTCACCGGCTACGCGATCGACGACCTCGTCATGCAAGACGTCGTGCTCGACGCGACCCGCACCGCGATCGCCGATATCGCCGCCGCGTCGCGCGCGCTGCGACCGCTCCTCGTCGTCGGGGCGCCGCTCCTCCTCGGCTCGCGCCTCTACAACTGCGCCGTCGTCATCCACCGGGGTGCCGTGCTCGGCGTCGCCCCGAAGACCTACCTGCCCACCTACCGCGAGTTCTACGAAGCGCGCTGGTACGCGAGCGGCGCCGACGCCCCCGCGGCCACGGTCCTCGGCGGGGAGGAGGTGCCGGTCGGCGCCGACCTGCTCTTCGAGGCATCCGACGTGCCCGGCCTCGTCGTGCACGCCGAGGTCTGCGAAGACATGTGGGTGCCGATCCCGCCGTCGTCGACCGCCGCGCTCGCCGGAGCGACGGTGCTGCTGAACCTCTCCGGCAGCCCCATCACGGTCGCCCGCGCCGACGACCGGCACCTGCTCGCGAAGTCGCAGTCGTTCCGCTGCAACGCCGCCTACGTCTACGCTGCGGCGGGGCTCGGCGAGTCGACCAACGACGTGTCGTGGGACGGTCAGACGATGATCTACGAGTCGGGCGCGCTCCTCGCCGAGACCGAGCGCTTTCCCGACGGTCCGCGCACGGCGATCGCCGACATCGACCTCGACCGACTGCGGCAGGATCGCCTGCGCCAGGGCACGTTCGATGACAACCGGGTGCAGAACCCGGCGGCCGAGTTCGCCCGCGTCATCCCGTTCGAAGTGAATCCCCCGGCATCCATCACGACGCTCCGCCGCCCGCTCGACCGCTTCCCGTTCGTGCCCGACGACGCGGCGCGCCTCGACCAGGACTGCTACGAGGCGTTCAGCATCCAGGTATCGGGGCTCGAGCAGCGCATGCGCGCGATCGGGTCGCCGAAGCCCGTCATCGGCGTGTCGGGCGGCCTCGACTCGACACACGCTCTGCTCGTCGTCGCCCGCGCGATGGACCGGATGGGACGCCCGCGCAGCGACATCCTCGCCTACACGATGCCCGGCTTCGCGACGAGCGAGCACACGAAGTCGAACGCGATCGCCCTCGCCGAGGCGATCGGCGCGACGACCTCGACGATCGACATCCGGCCGATGGCGACCGAGCTGCTGCGAGGCATCCACCACCCCTACGCCGACGGCGAGCCGGTGTACGACGTGACGTTCGAGAACGTGCAGGCGGGGGCGCGCACCGATTTTCTGTTCCGCCTCGCGAACCAGAACGGCGGGTTCGTCGTCGGCACCTCCGACCTCTCCGAGCTGGCGCTCGGCTGGGCGACGTACGGCGTCGGCGACCAGATGAGCCACTACGCGGTCAACGCGGGAGTGCCGAAGACCCTCATCCAGCACCTCATCCGCTGGGTGATCGCCCACCCCGACGACGGCGCGGCGCTGACACAGGATGCCAAGGACGTGCTGCAGTCGGTGCTCGACACCGAGATCAGCCCCGAGCTGGTACCCGCCGGGCAAGACGGCAAGGTGCAGTCGACCGAAGACACGATCGGCCCCTACGCGCTGCACGATTTCGCCCTGTTCCACGTGCTGCGCTACGGGCTGCGCCCCTCGAAGATCGCGTTCCTCGCCGAGCAGGCGTGGGCGGATGCCTCGGCCGGCACCTGGCCGGCCGGGTTCCCCGATGCGGACCGTTACGCCTACGACCGCGCGACGATCGTGCGCTGGCTCGAGGTGTTCCTCACGCGGTTCTTCGGGTTCGCGCAGTTCAAGCGCACCGCGATCCCGAACGGACCGAAGGTGCTCGCGGCCGGCTCGCTGTCGCCGCGGGGCGACTGGCGCGCGCCGTCGGACGGCAATGCCGCCGTGTGGCTCGCCGAACTGCGCGCGGCGCTCCCCGAGCTGGCCGACTGATCCGGTTCTTCGACCGATCGGGCGGCGGCTCGGCGGCGCGGCTCGGGCGGCGCCGCGGCTCAGGCCGCGGGGCGGCCGACGGCGATCGTGATGATCCAGCCGTCGCGTGACGCGTCGACCAGTTCGTACTTCATGTTGCGGTCGGGGATCCAGCCCTTGTTGCGCCCGGTGTCGAGGTGCACGCGGTCGGGGGCGACGCGCACGCCGCGCCCGTCGGCTTCGAGCACGGCCTGCACGCGCACCCAGTGCTGCAGCAGCTCTTCGGTGTTCGACTCGTCGATCAGTCGCGAGTGGCGCCGCATCTGCCGGATGTCGGCGTCGTCGGGGTGCATGTCGCGGATGTCGATGCCGACGGAGAGCGACGGGTCGCAGATCGCGACGACGGTCGCCGCGCGATAGCTCGCGGTCACGATCGAGATGGGCAGCTCTTCGCCGCCTCGCGAAGCGATCAACCGGGTGTGGTACCCGAACCCGCGCGGCGCTTCGCGCTCGATGCGGATGTCTTTGACGTCGCAGTTGAGCTTCGCGGCGATCAGCTCTTTCGCGATGATGCGGCGACGATCGTGCACGCTCGTCGCCGGGTCCCAGCCCAGTCGGGCGCTGACGCCCTCGGGGGTGTCCAGAGGAACGGTCTGCAGGGTCATGTCGCTCCGATCTCCATGCGGACGGGTCGGTCGAGACCCGCCATCCTCATCTTGGCCCACGCGGGGCACTCTCGCGCCCCACTCGCACGTGAGAAACCCCGGCGCGCCCGGCGGATGGGACAATGAGACGGTGAAACTGCTCGTCGCCGCCCTCGCCTCAGAACTCGACGCCTTCGAAGACGACCTCGCCGGGTTCGAGCGTCTCGTGACCGGGCCGGGCAAGCTGCAGGCGACCTACGCCCTCACCCGTCGGCTCGACGACGGCGGCATCGATGAGATCGTCGTGGTCGGCACCGCCGGGTCGGTGGATGCCTCGGTGACCGGCGTGCACGAGGTCGCCGCGGCGATCCAGCACGACGTCACCGACATCGACGGCGTCGTCGGCCAGCACGTGTCGCTGCCGCCGCGGGTCGAGACCGGGGGTGGCACCGCGACGATCGCCACGGGCGATCACTTCGTCGACGATGCGGATGCCGTGGCATCCATCCGCGCCCTCGGCGCGACGCTCGTCGACATGGAGACCTACGCCTACATCTGGGTGGCGGAGCGCTTCGGTGTTCCGATCACGGTGCTGAAGGCGGTGTCGGACAGCGCGCAGGACGACGCGATCACCGATTGGCGCAGCGCCGTCGCCGCGTGCAGCGTCGAGCTGCGCGACGACGTGCGTCGCCGCTACGGCGTCTGAGCACGGCGGGGGCGCGGGGCGCGATCCCGGGCCGCGGCGGCCCTGGCCGCGTAGCGTGAGGGGATGAACTGGTCGCTGCGCGCCGCCCGCCGATCCTCGCTGCTGCAGGTCGTCAAGTCGGCGGTGGCGACGGGCGCCGCCTGGCTGATCGCGGGGTGGCTCGTCGAAGGGCCTCCGCCCGTGTTCGCCGCGATCGCGGCACTGCTGACGGTGCAGCCGAGCATCAGCCAGTCGTTCGGACGCGGCGTCGAGCGGACGGTCGGGGTGATCGCGGGTGTGATCGTCGCCTCGGCGATCGGGCTGCTGCTGGGGTCGGGGTTCTGGGCGGTCGCCCTCGCGGTGACGTGCGCGCTGCTCGTCGCGTGGGCGTTGCGGGCAACGCCGGGCACCGCGAACCAGATGGCGATCAGCGCGATGCTCGTGCTCGCCCTCGGCACGGCGACGCCCGGGTACGCACTCGACCGCATTCTCGAGACGGCGATCGGCGCGGTGATCGGCCTGATCGTGAACCTCGCGATCGTGCCGCCGCTCGCACTCGGCCCCGCGCGCGAGCGGGTCGCGACACTCACCGGCGACACGGCGGCGGCGCTCGACCGGCTCGCCGACGCGCTGGTGCACCCGCAGAACGCCGCGACGCTCGACGAGCTGCTCACGCGGGCGCGGGCGCTGCGCGGATCGGTGGCCGCGGCAGAGGCGGCGATCGCCGAGGCCCACGAGTCGTTGGCGTTGAATCCGCGGCGCCGACGGCGCTCGAACGAGGTCGCATCTCTCGAAGCCGACGTGCGGCGCCTGTTCGCCATCAGCACCCAGCTGACGGGCATGACCCGCGCGTTCGCCGACGACTACGACGAGACGCTCGCGGGCGACGGGTACGCCGCGGCGATCGCGGAGCAGTTGCACCGTGCGGCGCACGACCTGCGCCTCGCGGTGTCGACGAGCGGGCTCGCGGTCGCCGACGAGCCTCCGGCGCTCACCCGCCCGCTCGAAGTGCTCGCCGCGCCGCCGGCGCACTGGATGCTGGTGGGATCGCTGCTCGTCGACCTGCGCCGCATCCACGACAGCCTCGCCGCCCGCGCCGAAGAGTGAACACCCCGGGCGGACCGGCGCCGATCGGCGCGGTCAGACGCGTCGGACGCCGGCCGAGACATCCTGTCGGATGATGCTCGGCCCCTGCGGCGTCGCCTCGACGATCAGCTGCGCGGGCAACTGCTCTTTCATCGCCTCGACGTGACTGATGACGCCGACGGTGCGCCCGCCGGCGCGCAGTTCGTCGAGGGTGCGCATGGCGAGCTCGAGGGTTTCGGGGTCGAGCGAGCCGAAGCCCTCGTCGACGAAGAGGGTGTCGAGCCGGATGCCTCCGGCGCGCGAGGTCACGACTTCGCCGAGCCCGAGCGCGAGGGCGAGCGAGGCGAGGAACGTCTCACCGCCCGACAGCGACTGCGGGCTGCGGAGCCGGCCGGTGTGCGCGTCGAGCACCTCGATGCCCAGGCCCGAGGCGCGCCCGCGGGCGGCGCGGGCATCGGAGTGGTGCAGCGTGTAGCGGCCGGACGACATCTCCGACAGACGCACGTTCGCCGCCGCGACGATCTCTTCGAGTTCAGCGGCGAGCACGAAGGTCTCGAGGTCCATCTTGAGCGTGTTGGGGGCGCGCCCGGCGACGGTGTCGGCCAGCCGCGTGACGGCGCTCGCCCGGTCGGCGACGCCCTCGACCTCGGCGGCCGCTTCGTCGACGCGCTGCGACAGGTCGCGGAGCGCCTCGGCGGCGAGTTCGGCGCCGCGTCGCGCGGCGATCGCGGCCGTGCGTGCGGTATCGGCCTCGGCGAGGTGCCGCTCGGAGTCGGCGAGGCCCTCGGCGGTGACGTCGTCGCCGGTGGCGGCGAGTTCGAGGTCGAGCAACCGGGCCCGCGTGGCGGTCAGGTCGGCGGCGTCGCGCGCGAGGCGGGCGTCGAGGGTCGCGATCTCGGCCGCGGGCAGCAGCGCGGTGCGCACGGCGTCGATCGAGGCGAGGTCGCTCTCGGCGAGGCGTGCCGC
>NZ_JAAGRY010000039.1 GCF_015707995.1 Microbacterium paulum | reverse complement strand
CGCCGACGGCACGCTTCCGCCCGCGCTCGGTGCGACGGGCGCTCCGGGCGCCACCGCGCCCTCGCACGACCCCGACGGCCGGCCCCGGCCGCCCACGCGTACGACGGTCCCCGGCGACCGCATCACGGCGGTCGGCGATTCGGTCATGCTCGCCTCGGCAGAGGGCCTGCTCGACGAGCGACCCGGCATTCAGATCGACGCGGCCGTGTCGCGCTCGATGTGGCAGGGCGGCGAGATCGTCGAGGCCCTCGCCGCACAGGGCGCGCTGCGCGACTACGTCGTCGTCGGCCTCGGCACGAACGGTCCCGTCGACGACGACGATCTGAAGACCGTCTACGACGCGATGGGCCCGCACCGCTGCCTGGTTCTCGTGAACGCCTATGCCCCGCGCGACTGGATCGCGGGCGTCAACACCGAGCTCACCGCGTTCGCAGCGAGCCACCCGCGCGTCGCGATCGCCGACTGGTCGCGGGCCATCGCGCCGAAGTCCGATCTGCTCGCGGGCGACCAGATCCACCCGGGCTCGACCGGCGGGGCGATCTACGCCGACACGGTCGCGGGCGCCGTCGATGCCCTCGAGAACCGCCCGGCCGACGTCGCCTACCGGGTCGGGGTCGTGCAGTGGGCGCTCGCGCAGTCGCTCCGCCACGGGCGCTGAGCGACGGGCGCTGAGCGACGGGCGCTGAGCGACGGGCGCTGAGCGACGGGCGCTGAGCGACGGGCGCGGCCTGCTCCGATAGACGCGCGTCAGTCCCGCGTCAGACCCGCTCGACGAGCGCGACCGACCGCTCGGTCGCGTGAAAGTCGAGGCCTTCGTAGAGCGTGTTCGCGCCCGTCGGGCTCGCCGTGTCGACGTCGAGCACCGCACGCTCGAGGCCTGCCGCCGCGATCGCCGCCAGGGTACCGGTGATCACGGCGGGAGCCACCCGCCGCCCGCGGTGCGCGCGCACCACCCCGATGAGCTCGATGTACGCGCTCGAGGCCCCCATCGTCACCCAGTCGTCTTCGTTGACGGATGCCAGGCAGAACCCCACCACCGCACCGTCGCCATCGAGCGCGAGGCGAGAGAGGTCGGCGCGGAAGAACGGACCGCCCACGAACTTTGCCCACGTCTCCGGCTGCGAGGGCTGGCTGCCCCAGTGGTCGCGGAACGCGTCGTTGCGGGCCAGGCGCACCTCGTCGTCGCGATCGTGCGTATACGGCACCACCCTGACCGCGCCGCGTGCAGCATCATCGGGATCGGCCCTGGCCGGCACGACCGGCACGGGCACGCGCATGTCGCGTTCCATCGTCGTGAACCACCGCTCGGGCGCGAACCCCGCGCGCTCCGCGACCGCGCGTGCGTCGAGGTTCCCTTCTTCGGCGTAGGTCTTGAGGTCGGCCGTCCACTCCCCCGTCACCTCGGCCGCGGCCTCGGCCAGCTGCTCCAGCCCGCGGGCCCGCTGCCAGGCGAGCAACGCCGTGCCGATACCCTGCCGCCGCCACGAGGGGTGCACCGCGCCGCCCAGGTTCACGGCCAACGCACCCACGCGCGCCGGGTGCAGAAAGGCCGAGCCGAACGCGATGATCGTGCCCTCGGCATCCACCGCGACCCGCGTATCTCGGGCATGGTCGATGTGCGGCAGGTCGAACGTGTCGGCGATCTCTTCGCGCGCCGTGAGCCAGTTCGGGTGGTCGACCGCATCAGCGGCGGCCGCGACGGCATGGATGCCATCGATGTCGGCCTCTGTCGGGGCGCGCCACTGCGCCACAGCGGGGTGCGGCGGCAGCTGCGCGGGGGCCGCGGCGCGCAGGGTCTCGATCCGGTCGAGCAGGCTCTTCTCGGTCACGTCTTCACCCTAACCGGGGCCTGCGACGCGCGGCCGGCGCGCGAACGGCGCGCACGCAGAAGGCCCGCACCCCGAGAAGGGTGCGGGCCTCATGCACGTGAGCGAACTGCTTACGCGGACTTCTCCTCGACGGCGTCGGCCGCAGCGGCCTCGGCCGCCTCGCCCTCGGCCTGCGACTCGGCGCCGGCCTCGGCTGCGTCGGCGGCGACGGCCTCTTCGATCTCGATCTCGGCGGGGGTCTCCTCGACGGCGACCTCTTCGACCGGAGCCTCGGCGGCGGGAGCGGCGGCAGCCGACTTCTTCGCCGACTTCGGCTTCGGGTTCACCGGCTCGAGCACGAGCTCGATGCGGGCCATGGGGGCGTTGTCGCCCTTGCGGTTGCCGATCTTGGTGATGCGCGTGTAGCCGCCCTCACGGTCGGCCACCTGCGGCGCGATCTCGGCGAAGAGGACGTGAACGACCTCTTTGTCGCCGATGACCGACAGCACCCGGCGACGGGCGTGCAGGTCGCCGCGCTTGGCGAAGGTGATGAGACGCTCGGCGAGCGGACGCAGGCGCTTGGCCTTGGTCTCGGTCGTCGTGATCGCACCGTGCGTGTACAGCGCGGCGGCGAGGTTGGCGAGCAGCAGGCGCTCGTGGGCGGGGCCGCCTCCGAGGCGGGGACCCTTGGTGGGCTTGGGCATATCAGTTACTCCAGAAGGAAAATGTCAGCAGACCGGTCGGGCGCCGATCAGATGGTCTCGTCGTCGTAGCCGCCGTAGAAGTGCGCGCCGTCGAAGCCGGGCACGGAATCCTTCAGCGACAGGCCGAGCGAGATGAGCTTGTCGCGCACCTCGTCGACCGACTTCTGACCGAAGTTGCGGATGTTCATCAGCTGCGTCTCCGACAGGGCGACGAGCTCGTGCACCGTGTTGATGCCCTCGCGCTTGAGGCAGTTGTACGAACGCACCGACAGATCGAGGTCTTCGATCGGCATCGACAGCTCGCCCGAGACGACCTCGGCGACCGGCGCGGGGCCGATCTCGATGCCCTCGGCCTCGACGTTGAGCTCACGGGCCAGGCCGAAGAGCTCCGTCAGGGTGCGACCGGCCGACGCGACGGCGTCGCGCGGCGTGATCGAGGGCTTGGCCTCGACGTCGAGCACGAGCTTGTCGAAGTCGGTGCGCTCACCGGCACGCGTCGCGTCGACGCGGTACGACACCTTCAGCACGGGCGAGTAGATCGAGTCGATCGGAATCTGACCGGCCTCGGCGTACTCGTTGCGGTTCTGCGTCGCCGAGACGTAGCCACGGCCACGCTCGATCGTCAGCTCGAGCTCGAAGCGAGCCGAGTCGTTGAGCGTCGCGATGACGAGCTCGGGGTTGTGCACCTCGACGCCGGCGGGCGCCGAGATGTCAGCCGCTGTGACCTCACCCGCGCCGGTCTTGCGCAGGTACGCCGTGATGGGCTCGTCGCGCTCCGACGAGACCACGAGCTGCTTGATGTTGAGGATGATCTCGGTGACATCCTCTTTCACGCCCGGGATGGTGCTGAACTCGTGCAGCACGCCGTCGATGCGGATGCTGGTGACCGCAGCCCCGGGGATCGAGGAGAGCAGGCTGCGACGCAGCGCGTTGCCGATGGTGTAACCGAAACCGGGCTCGAGCGGCTCGATCACGAACCGGCTGCGGAATTCGCCGATCTTCTCCTCGGTCAGAGTGGGACGCTGTGCGATGAGCACTATGTGTTCCTTTCCGTCACGTGCCCGCTATATGACACGTGCGATTGCAAGAGGTGTTGAGTTGTGGAAAGTCGACACGATGGATGCCACGTGAGCCGTGGCATCCATCGTCGAAAGATCAGACGCGGCGACGCTTCGGGGGGCGGCAGCCGTTATGCGCCTGCGGGGTGACGTCGGAGATCGATCCGACCTCGAGGCCCGCGGCGGTCAGCGAACGGATCGCGGTCTCGCGGCCCGAACCCGGACCCTTCACGAAGACGTCGACCTTCTTCACGCCGTGCTCCTGCGCCTGGCGGGCGGCCGACTCGGCGGCCATGCCGGCGGCGTACGGCGTCGACTTGCGCGAGCCCTTGAAGCCCACGCCACCCGACGACGCCCAGCTGATCACAGCGCCCGAGGGGTCGGTGATCGAGACGATCGTGTTGTTGAACGTCGACTTGATGTGGGCGTGGCCCAGCGCGATGTTCTTCTTCTCTTTGCGGCGCGGCTTGCGCGCAGCGGTCTTGGCCTGTGCCATGTGCGTGTTCTCCTAAACCCTGGGCGGCGCCTTAGCGCGCCTTCTTCTTGCCGGCGACGGTGCGCTTGGGGCCCTTGCGGGTACGCGCGTTGGTCTTCGTGCGCTGACCGCGCACAGGCAGGCCACGACGGTGGCGGATGCCCTCGTACGAGCCGATCTCGACCTTGCGGCGGATGTCGGCGGCGACCTCGCGGCGCAGGTCACCTTCCACCTTGTAGTTGCCTTCGATGTAGTCGCGCAGGGCGACCAGCTGGTCGTCGGTGAGGTCCTTGACGCGGATCGACTCGTCGATCTCGGTGGCCTTCAGGATCTCGACCGAACGGGTACGGCCGACGCCGTAGATGTAGGTGAGGGCGATCACCACGCGCTTGTCGCGCGGGATGTCAACGCCGGCAAGACGTGCCATGCGGTTCTCCTAGGAGTGAGTGGAGGTGTGGAGCAGGATCGGTGCCCGGGCCTCCGCCCCGGGGTGTCCCCCCGGCCTCGAGCGTGTCGAGGAGGGTTCTGAACCTGCCTGTATATGTGTGGAGTTGTACGTTCTGCGGGGCGGATGCCGAGGCATCCGCTCACCGTCAGCCCTGGCGCTGCTTGTGACGCGGGTTCGACTTGCAGATGACCATGACGCGACCGTGACGACGGATGACCTTGCAGTGGTCGCAGATGGGCTTGACGGACGGGTTGACCTTCATGATGTTTCCTTGCTCGCTGTCTTCACCCGCACGGGCTTCCCCGAAAGGATGCCGCGGGTGTTACTTCTCAACCGGTCTAGCGGTAGCGGTAGACGATGCGCCCGCGGGTGAGGTCGTAGGGCGAGAGCTCCACGACGACACGGTCCTCGGGGATGATGCGGATGTAGTTCTGCCGCATCTTGCCGGAAATCGTCGCGAGGACTTTGTGCCCGTTGCTCAGCTCAACGCGGAACATCGCGTTGGGCAGCGCCTCGGAGATCACACCCTCGATCTCGATGACTCCGTCTTTCTTCGCCATACGCTCGCTCACGCTCGGCAGACCGGTCGGTCTGCGGTGGATGGGATTGTTCGGTGCTGCGACACGCCAATGAAGGCGCAAGGCACCAAAGATCCAGTGTAGGTGATATGCCGCCTCCCGGCAAACTGCGCCCGGCGCGGCCCTTCAGGCATCCGTTCCGTTTACTGGAACAGTGTCTTGAACTGACCCTTCGCGGGGATCGTCGAGTTCGAGATGACCTCGCCGTTGACGGCGACGGTCGGGGTGCCGATGCCGCTCGCACCCGGCGCGACCGGGGTCTTCTCGGTCATCGAGGCGACGAACTTCTTGTAGGTGCCGTCGGTGATGCAGGTGTCGACGCTCTCGACGCCGACGCTCTTCGCGATCGCGATGATCTCGTCGTCGGTGAGGCCGGTGGAGTTCTCTTCGGGCTGCTTGGCGTACATCGCCTGCATGAAGGGGACGGCCGCGTCGGGGTCGGCCTCGGCGACGCAGTACATCGCGTTCGCGGCGCGCGTGGAGAACGCGGTGCCCTGCGAGTAGCGATCGAGGATCGCGATCGGGTGGATGTTGAGCGTGATGGTGCCGTCGTTGACCAGGTCGAGGATCTCGTCGCCGTAGGTCTCTTCGAACTGGTTGCAGATCGGGCACATGAAGTCGATGTAGGTGTCGAGGGTCTGCGAGCCGCTGCCGACGACGACGGCGCCGGTCTCTTGGTTGATGCCCGAGCCGCTCGGCGGGGTGCCGGGGTCGGTCGCGGCGTTGTTCATCCACACGACCAGCGCGACCACCAGAGCGACCACGACGACGACCGCCACACTCACCCAGATCGCGAACCAGTTGGTTTTGCCCGCTGCTGCTTTCGCCATGTCCCCGTGCCTCTCTCGTCCGCGGCCTCCGCCGCGCCACCGTCCATCTTCCCCCATGAAGCCCTATGCATTCCCCGAGAACCCCCTCCTCCCCGCGGCGCAGGGCAGGCGCAGGTCAGGCGATGGGGGTCGGGGTCACGCCGTAGGGGGCGAGGTCGGCGGCGCCGCCGTCGGCGGCGGTGAGCACCCAGATCCCGCTCTCGTGCACGGCGACCGAGTGCTCCCAGTGCGAGCCGTCCGAGCCGTCGACCGTGGTGACGGTCCAGTCGTCGTCTTCGACGAACGTCTCATCCGACCCCGACGTCACCATCGGCTCGATCGCGAGGCAGAGCCCCGGCCGCACCTCGGGACCGAGGTCGTCGACGCGGTAGTTGAATACCGTCGGACCCTCGTGCATCTTGCGGCCGATGCCGTGACCGACGTAGTCGCGCAGAATGCCGTACTCGCCGCCGTCGGAGGCCGCGGCGCGCTCGATGTAACCCTGCACCGCGTCACCGATCTCGCCCACGCGACGGGCGGATGCCAGGGCCGCGATCCCGGCCCAGAGCGACCCGCGGGTCACTTCCGACAGCCGTTCGCGGGCTGCGGTGCGCACCGGGTCTCCCCCGGGCACCACGATCGTGATCGCCGAGTCGCCATTCCAGCCGCGCAGCTGCGCACCGGCGTCGATCGAGACGATGTCGCCCGGCTCGAGCACACGCGACCCGGGGATGCCGTGCACGACCTGGTCGTTCACCGACACGCACGTCGTGTGCCGGTAGCCGCGCACGAGCTGGAAGTTCGATTCGGCCCCGCGCCCGGTGATGACGGCGGATGCCGCGGCATCCAGCTCGCCCGTCGTGACGCCCGGCGCGATCAGCGCGCGCACCGCATCGAGTGCTTCGGCGGTGATGAGCCCGGGCTCGACCATCGCCCGCAGCTGAGCGGGCGTCTTGTAGAGCGAGCGGCGGAAGGCCACGATCAGGCGACGATGCCGCGCTCGGCGAGAGCCGTGATGATGCGCTCGAAGACCTCGTCGAGGGTTCCGATGCCGTCGATTTCGAAGGCGACGCCGCGCTCGCGGTACACGTCGAGGATGGGCGCCGTCTCGGACTCGTAGATCGCGAGGCGCTTGGCGATGGACTCGTCGTTGTCGTCGGCCCGGCCCTGCTCGGCGGCGCGCTGCGCGATGCGGCGGATCGACTCGTCGCGCGGCACCGACAGCTCGATCACGCCGGTGAGCGGCTCGTCGCGCTCGTCCAGGAACGCGTCGAGGTCGCCGACCTGGCCGAGGTTGCGCGGGTAGCCGTCGAGCAGGAACCCGGCCGCGGCGTCGTCCTGCGACAGCCGGTCGCGCACGATCGCGCCGGTCAGCTCGTCGGGCACCAGGTCACCGGCGTCGATGATCGCCTTCACCTGAAGCCCCAGCGGCGTGCCCTCTTTGACGTTCTGGCGGAACACGTCGCCAGTCGATACCGCCGGGATCCGGAAGGTCTCGGCGATGCGCTGGCCCTGCGTGCCCTTGCCCGAGCCCTGCGGTCCGATGATCAGCAGGCGCGGAGGCGTCATCGCAGAAGCCCTTCGTAGTGGCGCTGCTGCAGCTGCGCGTCGATCTGCTTCACCGTCTCGAGACCGACACCCACGATGATGAGGATCGAGGCGCCGCCGAACGGGAAGTTCTGGTTGGCACTCACCGTCGCGAGGGCGATGAGCGGGAGGAGCGCGATCAGACCCAGATAGATGGCACCGGGCAGCGTGATGCGCGTGAGCACGTAGTCGAGGTACTCGGCGGTCGGGCGACCGGCACGGATGCCGGGGATGAAGCCGCCGTACTTCTTCATGTTGTCGGCGACCTCGACCGGGTTGAACGTGATCGCGACGTAGAAGTAGGTGAACCCGACGATCAGCAGGAAGTACAGCAGCATGTACAGCGGGTGGTCGCCCTTGGTGAGGTACGACTGGATCCACGTCACCCAGCCGGGGATGTTGCCGTTGGCATCGGGCGTCTGATTGAACTGCGCGATGAGCGCCGGGATGTACAGCAGCGACGAGGCGAAGATGACGGGCACCACGCCGGCCATATTGACCTTGATCGGGATGTAGGTGTTGGTGCCGCCGAGCGTGCGACGACCCACCATGCGCTTGGCGTACTGCACCGGGATGCGCCGCTGCGACTGCTCGACGAACACGACGAGGCCCATCACGACGATGCCGACCGCGAGCACGAGCAGGAACACCTCGAAGCCGCGCGACTGCGCGATCGACCACATGGCCACCGGGAAGCTGGCCGCGATCGAGGTGAAGATGAGGATCGACATGCCGTTGCCGACGCCGCGCTCGGTGACGAGCTCGGCGAACCACATGATGAGGCCCGTGCCGGCGGTCAGCGTGATGATCATCAGCAGCTGCGCCCACCAGGCGTCGTTGGTCAGCAGGCTGTTGCACGACGCGATCGAGGTCGTGCCGAACAGCTGACCCGAGCGCGCCACCGTGACGAGGGTCGTCGACTGCAGCAGCGCCAGCGCGATCGTGAGGTAGCGCGTGTACTGCGTGAGCTTGGCCTGACCGGCCTGGCCCTCTTTGTACAGCGTCTCGAAGTGCGGGATCACGACGCGCAGCAGCTGCACGATGATCGTCGCGGTGATGTACGGCATGACGCCGAGCGCGAAGATCGACAGCTGCAGCAGGGCGCCGCCCGAGAACAGGTTCACGAGAGACAGCAGGCCTTCGCTGGCCGAGCCGGTCTCACGCAGACAGCTCTGCACGTTCGGGTAGTTCACGAACGGCGTCGGAACGTGCGCACCGAGGCGATAGATGGCGATGATCGCCAGAGTGAAGAAGATCTTCCGGCGGAGATCCGGAGTGCGGAAGACCCGCGCGATGGCGCTGAACAAAGGGATTTCCTCCAGTGGTCGGACGGATGCCGCGGCCGAAACCGCACACACCGTCTCCCAGAGTACGGCAACAGGGGCCGGCAGCCGTTCCTCGAACGAATCGAGTGGTCTGCCGGCCCCTGCCGTGGACTTACTTGATCTCGCCGCCCGCGGCGACGATCTTCTGGCTTGCCGAACCCGACACCTTGTCGACCGACACGGTCAGCGCGACCGAGATGTCGCCGGTGCCGAGCACCTTGACCTTCTCGTTCTTGCGGACGGCGCCCTTCGCGACGAGGTCGCTCACGGTGACGTCGCCACCGGCGGGGTACAGCTCGGCGAGCTTGTCGAGGTTGACCACCTGGTACTCGACGCGGAACGGGTTCTTGAACCCGCGCAGCTTCGGCGTACGCATGTGCAGGGGCATCTGCCCACCCTCGAAGCCCACCTTGACCTGGTAACGGGCCTTGGTGCCCTTGGTGCCACGGCCCGAGGTCTTACCCTTCGAGCCCTCACCACGACCCACGCGGGTCTTGGCGGTGTTGGCACCGGGAACCGGACGCAGGTGGTGCACCTTCAACACACCGGGGCGCGAGACCTCGGCATCCTTCTTCTTCGGTGCAGCCTTCGCAGGCGCCTTCTTCGCGGCGGCCGGCTTCTTGGCAGCCGTGCTCTTCTTCTCGACGACCTCTTCGGTCGCCTTCTCAGCCTTCTCGGCCATCAGTCGATCTCCTCAACCTTCACGAGGTGCGCGACGGTCTTGACGTAACCGCGCGTCTGCGCGTCGTCGGGACGGACGACCGAGTCGCCGATCCGCTTCAGACCGAGCGAACGCAGCGTGTCACGCTGGTTCTGCTTCTCGCTCACCTTGGACTTGACCTGGGTCACCTTCAGGCGCGCGGCCATCAGACACCTGCCTTCGCTGCGGCCGCGGCGTCAGCCTCGGCCCGGATCAGACGCGCGGGGGCCACCTGGTCGAAGTCGAGACCTCGACGGGCGGCGACCGCACGGGGCTCCTCGAGGCTCTTGAGTGCCTCGACAGTCGCGTGCACGATGTTGATCGTGTTCGACGAGCCGAGCGACTTCGAGAGCACGTCGTGGATGCCGGCGCACTCGAGCACGGCGCGGACGGGACCACCGGCGATAACACCGGTACCGGCGGCGGCGGGGCGCAGCAGCACCACACCGGCGGCGGCCTCACCCTGGACGGGGTGGGGGATGGTCGAGCCGGCACGCGGCACGCGGAAGAAGTTGCGCTTGGCCTCTTCGACACCCTTCGAGATGGCGAGGGGGACCTCACGCGCCTTGCCGTAGCCGACGCCCACGAGACCGTTGCCGTCACCCACGACGACGAGCGCCGTGAAGCTGAAACGGCGACCGCCCTTGACGACCTTCGACACGCGGTTGATCGTGACGACGCGCTCCAGGAACTGGCTCTTGTCGGCGTCACGGCCACCACGGTCACGCGTCTGGCTGCGCTCGCGGCCTCCGCGGCGCGGCTCGCGCTCGCGCTCGACGGGCGCCTCGGCGGCGACCGTCTGCTCAGTGGCCTCTGCGGTCACGTCGTTCTCCACATTCTGAGTAGTTGCGTCACTCACAGGTTCAGACCTCCCTCGCGGGCGCCCTCGGCGATCGCGGCGACACGTCCCGCGTAGCGGTTGCCACCACGGTCGAACACGACGTCTTCGACGCCGGCCGCCTTCGCACGCTCGGCGACCAGCTCGCCGACCTTGCGGGCCTTGGCGGTCTTGTCACCGTCGAACGCACGCAGGTCGTTCTCGAGGGTGGATGCCGAGGCCACGGTGTGACCCTTGCTGTCGTCCACGAGCTGCACGAACACGTGGCGGGCCGAACGGGTGACGACCAGGCGCGGACGCGCCTCTGTGCCCACGATCTTCTTGCGAAGGCGGGCGTGACGACGCGAACGCGCGTCGGACTTCGACTTCACAGCCATGATTACTTACCAGCCTTTCCGGCCTTGCGGCGGACGACCTCGCCGGCGTACCGCACACCCTTGCCCTTGTACGGCTCGGGCTTGCGGATCTTGCGGATGTTCGCAGCCGCCTCGCCGACCGCCTGCTTGGAGATGCCCGAGACGGTGAGCTTGTTGTTGCCCTCGACAGTCAGCGTGATGCCGGCCGGGGGCTCGACCAGCACGGGGTGCGAGAAGCCGAGTGCGAACTCGACCGCAGCGCCCTTCTGCGCGACGCGGTAACCGGTGCCGACGACCTCGAGGCCCTTGGTGTAGCCCTCGGTGACGCCGATGATGTTGTTGTGGATGAGCGTGCGGGTCAGGCCGTGAAGCGACCGCGACTCGCGCTCGTCGTCAGGGCGGGAGACCAGAACCTGGCCCTCCTCGACCTTGACCTCGATGGGCTTGGCCACGGAGAGCGCGAGCTCGCCCTTGGGGCCCTTGACGGCGACATCCTGCCCGTCCACCGAAACGGTGACGCCGGCGGGGATGTCGATGGGAAGACGTCCGATACGCGACATGTCAGATCACCACACGTAGGCGAGGACTTCCCCACCCACGCCCTTCTGCTCGGCCTGACGGTCGGTGAGAAGACCGGAGGAGGTGGAAAGGATCGCGACACCCAGGCCACCGAGGACCGTGGGGATCTCGGTCGAGCGTGCGTAGACACGCAGACCCGGCTTCGAGACGCGCTTGATGCCGGCGATCGACCGCTCGCGGTTCGGGCCGTACTTCAGCGTGAGCGTCAGGGTCTGGCCGACGCGGGCATCCGAGACCTCCCAGGAGGAGATGTAGCCCTCCTGCTTGAGGATCTCGGCGATGTTGGTCTTGAGCTTGGAGCTCGGCAGCGACACGGAGTCGTGGTGCGCCGAATTCGCGTTGCGCAGACGGGTCAGCATGTCTGCGACCGGGTCTGTCATCGTCATGTGTTGTTTCCTTCGTTCACGTGGTTTCGGATGCCGTTACGCGACACCCGACCTTCTTGATGGGTCTTACTTGGCGTCTTCGGCCTGGAACGGGAACCCGATCTGGCGAAGCAGCGAACGGCCTTCGTCATCGGTCTTCGCGGTCGTGACGACCGTGATGTCGAAGCCGCGGACGCGGTCGATCTTGTCCTGGTTGATCTCGTGGAAGACCGACTGCTCCTGCAGACCGAACGTGTAGTTGCCGTTGCCGTCGAACTGCTTGGGCGACAGGCCGCGGAAGTCGCGGATGCGGGGCAGCGCGAGCGTGACGAGACGGTCGAGGAACTCCCACGCGCGGTCGCCCCGGAGGGTGACGTGCGCGCCGATGGCCTGACCCTCGCGCAGCTTGAACTGCGCGATCGACTTGCGGGCCTTCGTCACGATCGGCTTCTGGCCGGTGATCTTGGTGAGGTCGTCGACCGCACCATCGATCACCTTCGAGTCGCGCGCCGCTTCACCGACACCGGTGTTGACGACGACCTTGACGATCCCGGGGATCTGCATGACGTTCTCGTAGCCGAACTCGTCCCGCAGCGCCTTCTTGATCTCGGCGTTGTACTTGGCCTTCAGACGAGGCTGGATTTTGCCAGTCTCGAGGGCAGTGGTGGTGCTCATCAGAGGTCCTTACCGCTCTTCTTCGCGTAGCGCACGCGGACGGTGCGCTTCACGCCGTCCTTCGTCTGCTCTTCGACGCGGTGACCGACACGGGTCGGCTTCTTGGTCGAAGGGTCGACGAGGGCGACGTTGGAGATGTGGATCGGGGCTTCCATCGTCTCGATGCCGCCCGTCTTGGTGCCCCGCTGGGACTGGCCCACGCGGGTGTGCTTGGTGACGTAGTTGACGCCCTCGACGATGACACGGTTCTGCGCGACGAGGATGTCGAGCACCTTGCCCTGCTTGCCGCGGTCGCCGCCCTTGTCCTGCTTCTTGCCAGTGATGACCTGAACCAGGTCACCCTTCTTGATCTTGGCCATGCGGTCAGATCACCTCCGGAGCGAGCGAGACGATCTTCATGAACTTCTTGTCACGAAGCTCGCGACCGACCGGTCCGAAGATACGGGTGCCGCGGGGCTCCCCGTCGCTCTTCAGGATGACGGCGGCGTTCTCGTCGAACTTGATGTAGGACCCGTCGGCACGACGGGTCTGCTTGACGGTGCGGACGATGACGGCCTTGACCACATCGCCCTTCTTGACGTTTCCGCCCGGGATCGCGTCCTTGACGGTCGCCACGATGATGTCGCCCAGGCCCGCGTAGCGGCGGTTCGAGCCACCGAGCACGCGGATCGTGAGCAGCTCCTTGGCGCCGGTGTTGTCGGCGACCTTGAGGCGGGACTCTGTCTGAATCACTTGTTACTCCTTGGGTTCCAAGAAGGCCGAGGCCTTACTTGGCCTTCTCGAGGATCTCGACCAGACGCCAGCGCTTGGTGGCGCTGAGCGGACGGGTCTCGTTGATGAGCACGAGGTCGCCGATACCGGCGGCGTTCAGCTCGTCGTGGGCCTTGACCTTCGACGTGCGACGGATGACCTTGCCGTAGAGGGGGTGCTTCACGCGGTCCTCGACCTCGACGACGATCGTCTTGTCCATCTTGTCGCTGGTCACGTAGCCGCGACGGGCCTTGCGGTAGCCACGGGCATCCGCATCGCGCACGTCGTGCGCAGCGTGCTCGTGCCCCTCGGCGGCCACGGGAGCCTCGACGACAGCCTCGGCGGTCTTCTTGGCGGCCGGCTTCTTGGCAGGCGCCTTCTTCTCGGTCGTGTCAGCCATCACTCGGCCTCTTCCTTCGCGGCGGCGTCGTCAGCGGCATCCGCCTTCTTCGTCGCCTTCTTCTTCGCCTTGGGCGCGACCTCGACGGGCGCGGGCGTGGCACGGATGCCGAGCTCGCGCTCACGGATCACGGTGTAGAGCCGCGCGATGTCGCGCTTGACCGCACGGATGCGGCCGTGGCTCTCGAGCTGGCCGGTGGCCGACTGGAAGCGCAGGTTGAACAGCTCTTCCTTGGCCTTGCGCAGCTCCTCGACGAGGCGCTGGTCCTCGAAGGTGTCGAGCTCGCTCGGTGCGAGCGTCTTGGTTCCGACGGCCATTACGCGTCGCCCTCCTCGCGCTTGATGATGCGTGCCTTCAGCGGCAGCTTGTGGATTGCCCGGGTGAGGGCCTCGCGGGCGAGCTCCTCGTTCACGCCCGCGACCTCGAAGAGGACGCGACCGGGCTTGACGTTGGCGACCCACCACTCCGGCGAACCCTTACCCGAACCCATGCGGGTTTCGGCAGGCTTCTTGGTGAGCGGACGGTCGGGGTAGATGTTGATCCACACCTTGCCGCCACGCTTGATGTGACGCGTCATCGCGATACGAGCGGACTCGATCTGACGGTTCGTCACATACGCGGGGGTGAGCGCCTGGATGCCGAACTCACCGAAGGAGACCTTCGTGCCGCCGGTCGCCTGGCCGGAACGGCCGGGGTGGTGCTGCTTGCGGTACTTGACCTTGCGGGGGATAAGCATTATGCCGATGCTCCTTCTGCGACGGGTGCGTCGTTGCGGGGGCCGCGGCGACGGTCGCCACCACGGTCATCGCGACCACGGGGCGCCTTCGGCGCGTTCGCCTGCTCGCGCGCGAGCTCCTTGTTGGTGAGGTCGCCCTTGTAGATCCAGACCTTCACGCCGATGCGGCCGAAGGTGGTCTTGGCCTCGTAGAAGCCGTAGTCGATGTTCGCGCGCAGCGTGTGCAGGGGCACACGACCGTCGCGGTAGAACTCCGACCGGCTCATCTCAGCGCCGCCGAGGCGGCCCGAGACCTGGATGCGGATGCCCTTGGCACCGGCACGCTGAGCGCCCTGCAGACCCTTGCGCATCGCGCGGCGGAAGGCCACACGTGCGGAGAGCTGCTCGGCGATGCCCTGCGCGACCAGCTGAGCGTCGGCCTCGGGGTTCTTCACCTCGAGGATGTTCAGCTGGATCTGCTTGCCGGTGAGCTTCTCGAGGTCGGCGCGGATGCGCTCGGCCTCGGCGCCGCGGCGACCGATCACGATGCCCGGGCGGGCGGTGTGGATGTCGACACGCACACGGTCACGCGTGCGCTCGATCTCGATCCCGCTCACGCCGGCGCGGTCGAGCTGCGTCTGGAGGAGCTTGCGGATCTTGATGTCTTCGGCCACGTAGTCGGCGTAGCGCTGACCCGGCTTCGTCGAGTCGGAGAACCAACGCGACACGTGGTCGGTGGTGATCCCGAGGCGGAAGCCGTACGGGTTGACCTTCTGTCCCATTACTTGCTCGCCTTCTTGTTGGTCTCGGCGACCTCGGGGGTCGCGAGCTGGATCGTGATGTGGCTCGTGCGCTTCTTGATCTGGAAGGCGCGGCCCTGGGCGCGGGGGCGGAAACGCTTGAGCGTCGTGCCCTCGTCGACGTAGGCGTTCGCCACGTACAGATCCTGCTCGTCCAGGTACTCGCCGTCCTTGTCCGCCTTCACTCGGGCGTTGGCGATCGCCGACTCCACGAGCTTGTAGACGGGCTCACTGGCGGCCTGCGGCGCGAACTTCAGGATGGCCAGGGCCTCCTGAGCCTGCTTGCCCTTGATGAGCGCGACGACACGACGAGCCTTCTGAGGGGTCACGCGGATGTGCTTGACGCGTGCGATGGAATCCACCATTTGTCTCCTCCTCTGTCCTCTCTGAGGCGCCCCGCGTTAGCGGCGGCGACCCTTCTTGTCGTCCTTCTCGTGGCCGCGGAAGGTGCGGGTGGGCGCGAACTCGCCCAGCTTGTGGCCGACCATGGTCTCGGACACGAACACGGGGATGTGCTTGCGTCCGTCGTGCACGGCGATGGTGTGTCCCAGCATGGCGGGGATGATCATCGAGCGGCGCGACCAGGTCTTGATGACGTTCTTGGTACCGGCTTCGTTCTGCACGACCACCTTGCGAAGCAGGTGCTCGTCGACGAAGGGACCCTTCTTAAGGCTGCGAGGCATCTTCCTCTACTCCTACTTGCGCTTCTTGCCGGCGTTGCGACGGCGGACGATGTACTTGTCGCTCTCCTTGTTGGGGTGGCGGGTGCGACCCTCAGCCTGGCCCCAGGGAGTGACGGGGTGACGACCACCGGAGGTCTTGCCCTCACCACCACCGTGCGGGTGGTCGACCGGGTTCATGGCGACACCACGCACGGTCGGGCGGACGCCCTTCCAGCGCATGCGGCCGGCCTTGCCCCAGTTGATGTTCGACTGCTCGGCGTTGCCGACCTCGCCGATGGTCGCGCGGCAGCGCGCATCGACGTTGCGGATCTCGCCCGAGGGCAGACGCAGCTGAGCGTAGGGGCCGTCCTTGGCGACGAGGCGCACCGAGGCGCCCGCCGAACGCGCCATCTTCGCGCCGCCGCCGGGGCGGAGCTCGATGGCGTGGATGACCGTACCGGTGGGGATGTTCTTCAGCGGCAGGTTGTTGCCCGGCTTGATGTCAGCCGACGCGCCCGACTCGACGACGTCCCCCTGCTGCAGCTTCGCCGGGGCGAGGATGTAGCGCTTCTCGCCGTCGGCGTAGTGCAGCAGCGCGATGCGCGCGGTGCGGTTGGGGTCGTACTCGATGTGAGCGACCTTGGCGTCGACACCGTCTTTGTCGTTGCGACGGAAGTCGATGACACGGTACTGGCGCTTGTGGCCACCACCGATGTGACGGGTCGTGATGCGGCCCTGGTTGTTGCGACCACCGGTCTTGGACAGCGGGCGCAGCAGCGACTTCTCAGGCGTCGACCGGGTGATCTCGGCGAAGTCGGCCACCGACGAACCGCGGCGACCCGGGGTCGTGGGCTTGTACTTGCGAATAGCCATGGTGTGTAGTCCTCTATCCCAGCTGTCAGCCGACGGCCGTGAAGATGTCGATGGTGCCCGACTTCAGCGTGACGATGGCGCGCTTGGTGTCCTTGCGCTTGCCGGTGCCGAAGCGGGTGCGACGGGCCTTGCCCGCGCGGTTGAGCGTGTTGACCGCGGCGACCTTGACGCCGAAGATCTTCTCGATGGCGAGCTTGATCTCGGTCTTCGACGCGCGGGGGTCCACCAGGAAGGTGTACTTGCCCTCGTCGATCAGGCCGTAGCTCTTCTCCGAAACCACCGGCTTCAGGATGATCTCGCGCGGGTCCTTGTTCAGGGAGACGTTCGCAGTGGTCATGCCGAGACCTCCTCGGTGGCGCCGGCCTTCGCAGCGACGAACGCGTCGTAGGCGGCCTTGGTGAAGACGATGTCGTCGGAGACGAGCACGTCGTAAGCGTTGAGCTGGCCGACCTCGAGCACGTGGACGTAGCCGAGGTTGCGGATGCTCTTGAGGGTGAGCTCGTCACCGCGCTCGATGACGACCATGACGTTCTTGGTCGGGGCGAGCTGCGTGAGAACCGCCGCGGCGGCCTTCGTGGACGGGGCGCCCTCGATGCCGAACGAGTCGACGACGTGCAGACGGCCCCCGCGGGCGCGGTCGCTGAGCGCGCCCAGCAGGGCGGCGGCGATCATCTTCTTGGGGGTGCGCTGCGAGTAGTCGCGCGGCTTCGGGCCGTGGACGATGCCACCACCGGTCATGTGCGGCGCGCGGATCGAGCCCTGACGGGCGTTACCCGTGCCCTTCTGCTTGAAGGGCTTGCGGCCGGCGCCCGAGACCTCACCGCGACGCTTGGTCGAGTGGGTGCCCTGGCGCGCCGCGGCGAGCTGCGCCACGACGACCTGGTGGATGAGGGGGATGTTCGTCTTGACGTCGAAGATCGCGGCGGGCAGCTCTACGGAGCCGGCCTTCTTGCCGTCGGCACTGCGCACGTCAAGCGCGAGAGTCGAGTCAGCCATGATCAGGCACCCTTCACTGCGTTGCGGACGTAGACGATGCGGCCACGAGCACCGGGGACGGCGCCCTTGACGAGCAGCAGGCCCTTCTCGGCGTCGACGGCGTGCACCGTGAGGTTGAGGACGGTCACGCGCTCGCCACCCATACGGCCGGCCATGCGCATGCCCTTGAAGACGCGGCTGGGGGTCGACGAGGCGCCGATCGAGCCGGGCTTGCGGTGGTTGCGGTGCGAACCGTGCGAAGCGGAGACGCCCTTGAAGTTGTGGCGCTTCATGACACCCGCGGTGCCCTTGCCCTTGCTGGTGCCGACGACGTCGACCAGCTGGCCCGCCTCGAAGGTGGCGTCGACGGTGAGCTCCTGACCGAGTGAGTAGTCGGAGGCATCCGCCGTGCGCACCTCGGTGAGGTGGCGGCGAGGGGTGACCCCGGCGGCCTCGAAGTGGGCCGTCTGGGGCTTGTTGACCTTGCGGGGGTCGATCTGGCCGTAAGCGATCTGCACGGCGTTGTAGCCGTCGCGCTCGGGTGTGCGCACCTGGGTCACGACGTTGGGCGCGACCTCGATGACGGTGACGGGAACGAGCTTGCCGTTCTCGTCCCAGACCTGCGTCATACCGAGCTTGGTGCCCAGCAGACCCTTGGAAACCTTGGAGTTGATGTCAGACATGGCGACCTCAGAGCTTGATCTCGATGTTGACGTCGGCCGGGAGGTCGAGACGCATCAGCGAGTCGACGGCCTTGGGCGTCGGGTCGATGATGTCGATGAGGCGCTTGTGGGTGCGCATCTCGAAGTGCTCGCGGCTGTCCTTGTACTTGTGGGGCGACCGGATGACGCACACGACGTTCTTCTCGGTCGGAAGCGGCACGGGGCCGACGACGGTCGCGCCCGCACGGGTCACGGTGTCGACGATCTTGCGCGCCGACGTGTCGATGACCTCGTGGTCATACGACTTCAGGCGAATGCGGATTTTCTGTCCCGCCATTGTCTTCTCACTCTCCGCGTCATACCTCTCGGGCATTGGACGCACGGGGCGCTTGTGGCGCCGGGCACTACTCTTTCGAGGCGCACCACTGTTCTGATGTCAAGCCCACCGCGTCGCGCACGCGCGACATCCGCTTTCGCGAAGGTGGTGGATTGTGGTGTTCTGCTGCCCGCGGCCTAGACTCTCGCCGCAGTCGCTGGAACCCCGGCCGATCTATGCACTGCCCTGGCAGTGATCCCGCTCACGCCGAAGCGGCGCAGGAATGTGGAACCTGTCTAGTCTACGTGTCGCCCGGGCGTGTCGCAAACCCGGGCGTGTCGCGCCATCGCCGGACCCTCGCGACGGGCGGCGAGAAGGGAGGGACGGACCTTGGGGGCAGCTCATCCCTCCCGAGTGTGCACGCTCAGCGCGTGCCCGCCGCGCGGCGCCGTCGGATGGTGGTCAGCAACGCGCCGGTGCCGGCCAGGACCGCCCCGACAGCCGGCCAGAGGATCCACACCGGCGCTGTGCCGCCGTTGGGCGGCAGGAGCGAGACCAGGATGACCGCGTCATCTAGGTCGCGGCAGGTGTCGGACGGGGTCCCCGAAGGTGTAGTCGTTCACGGCCGCCGTGTTGGTGGTGGGTCCCGCGACCGCCGCGGTGCTCACCCTGGCGCTCAGCGTGATGACCGATGCCGCATCAACGGGCTTTCCCGCCACCTGGAGCGGTCCGAACAGCTCGCAGGTGAAGTTGCCACCGACGCCCCCGGCGTTCTGGCCCGTGATCGCGCACGACTTCCTGGTCGGGAAGACGCTGTCGTCACCCTTGCCCGCCGAGGTGATGTCGCTCACCTTGATCGAGGTCGGGATCGCGGCGGTCACCACGACGCCGTCGGGGGCGCTGTCGCCGCTCACGATATTCACGTCGAGTGGGTAGCTGAACGTTCCACGCGGTGTCGCCGTCGTGAAGGCGTCGCCGTCGTGGCGCGTGGCGGGGCCGGTAATGCTCCACCCGGCGCACGCCGCTGTAGGGGGCGCGGCCGGCGTGTCGGTGAGGCTACCCCCACAGTCCCCTCGGCCGGTTGCGCGGGCTTGAACGTGGAACCGCGCTCACACACCCGTCAAGAAGAAAGAGTTCCGGCGGATCGGTCGAGGTGGCGTCGGAGTCAGCCGCGAGATATCGGCCCACGCCGCCGCGGCGGCGCGAAGAGGACGAGGGCCACAAGCGCTGAGCCTCCGACGAACCACACGGCCCACCAGGGGAAGCCCGCATCCAGGCCGTCGCCAGGGATGACTGTCTGGGCGTCGACGGGCTCGTCGGGCAGTCGGACAGCGTGAACCATGAACCGATGGCTGTTGACGCCGATCGGAGTGCAGGTGATGAGCGTGACGAGGTCTTGCCCCGGCACAAGCGCGAGCGACTGGGTGTCGCTCGGGAGGACCGTCTGCGTGCTCTCGACACGATAGTAGTGCTGCTCGCCGAGGACGCTGATCCAGAATGTATCGCCGACTTTGGCCTGCAACAGCGAGGTGAACAGCTTCGCCTGTGGCAGTCCCGAATGCGACGTCAAGACGGAGTGCGTCGTCGGTCCCCCCACGGGCAACGAACTGCCGTAAAGATGACCCACCCCCCTCTCGAGGGTCTCGTCGGTTGTGCCGTGGTAGATCGGCAGGGTCACATCGATCGCCGGGTAGTTGAGGGTCCCGATGGAATCCGATCCGCTGATGGACAGCAGTTGTTCGTAGGAGCGATAAACGTCGCTCTGCTTCTCCTCCGTGGTGCTCGGCACCAGGAAGGGGTCGGATAGCGGTCCAGGTTCGAGCTTCGCGTTGTAGTCGTAGGCGGCATCGAGCAGCGCCTTGCGCTCACCTGTCGGCGCCTTCTGAACCTCATCGACGTAGCCGGAGATCTCGGAGTTATGCGCGCGGCGCGCGAACCAATCGGCTGCATCGGGATAGACGAGCAGCCCGATGCCGACCATCGCGAGCACCTGCAGCAGGATGCTCGTCGCGATGCGCGCGCCGCGGCGCCGCGTCGGGCGTCGACGTGCGCGTCTACGTGCGCGTCGAGTCTGCACCGAAGGCTCGGGGGGTCCGGACAGGAGGGCGCTCACTCGTCGCTCTCGTCGTCATCGGGTCGGCGTCGGCGTCGCGCGAGGACGAGCCCGACAACGACCAGGGCGACAGCCCCGATCGCGATCGCCCAGGGGACCTGGCCTCCAGTGTGTGGCAACCCCACGGGCAACCCTATGGGAAGCGCGCTGCGCCAGGCGAGGATGGTGACTATCCGCGGCTGGTCGCCCTGCTCGATCGCCACCCCGATCGCGTCCGTCTCTCCCATATAACCGGCAGGGAATGCGACCGGGACGATGAAGTATTGTCGGTAGAGGGGATCGGAGGCATCCCGGTCCAGTCCGTCGGCGTAATCCGACAAACGCAGACCCGCGATCACCACTCGCCCCTGGTCATCGGTGGTCCACTGCGAGACGCCTGACACCGTGAGCGGGTTTCTCCCTGCTGCTGCATCGGCTGCCGAGGCGTAGACGCGGACCTCGGCGCCGGGGAGCAGGTGCGTCGGCACGCCGCGCTCGCGCACGACAACTTGCAGTGAACCCCACTTCGTCGTCGCCGCGTCGCTGACCGGAGCGGGGGCGCCGGCGCCGCCGTCGATGGCCGCGCGGCTGCCGTACAGCACGACCGTATTGGTGAGCTCACCGGTGCCTCCGACGGTGGTCCGGTAGCTGATCTTCACCTGCGCCCCCGGGTGCGCGCCGATCGTCGCGGCGAGCGCGTTGAGCCCCGCCGCCGCGAAATCCGCGGTGAGGATACGCCTCGCCGGGTCGTACGCCCATGTGAAGTCGCGCCCCGCGACC
Source organism: Microbacterium paulum (assembly GCF_015707995.1). Lineage (GTDB taxonomy): Bacteria > Actinomycetota > Actinomycetes > Actinomycetales > Microbacteriaceae > Microbacterium > Microbacterium paulum. Next base: position 11,073 of record NZ_JAAGRY010000039.1, on the reverse strand, counting down.
AGCTTCGGGCACATTGCTTGGGTCGTGCCGCACTCCAGCGAGAGCGATGCGTCGGAGGCCGTGCCCACCAGGGCGAGCGCGGGTGAGATCTGCTGCACCACCCGGTAGCCGTCGATGCGAGTGCGCGGGGGGATGCCCGATAGCGAGGTCCACGTGACGGTGTCGCCGAGGACCACAGCGTCATGGTCCGTAACGCTCAGCCTGACGCCCGCCGACGCGATCTTCGGGTACACGTGAACCGTCGACAGCCAGCGATCGCGCTCGTCAGGGTCGGTGAGAGGAAGGGCGACGAGGAACGGGACCGACGGCGAGAAGCCGGCAGGCGTCGACACCTCCGACACGAGATAGAGCCCGACACCGAGCGGCGCAAGTGTCGCATCGCCGTTCGCGTCGGCGGTCGCTCGCGCAGCGACGGGAGCGGTGGTGGTGAGCGACTCGGCGTCGTCGACGGTCATGGCCGCCGCCGCCGCCTGACCGTCCGTGGTGGTCAGATCGAGCCCCGGAACCTTGCGCGCGATGAACCCCGCTCCCGCGACGGCGACCGTTCCGGTCGTGTCCTGGAAGGCGCCCGAAGCCGGGGTGGTGACGGCATCGGGCTGCCGACGGACATGCAGCGCGATCGCCGTCCCCATGGCGGGGTCGATGCGCGGGCTTGACTCCGCCGCAGCGCTCCGCTGCGCTCCCCCGCACAGAGACAGGAGGGTCAGGACGAGCGCGATCACGACGGCGAGGATGCCGCGTAGCAGGCTGCGCGCAGGTGCGGGGCTGGTGTGAGCGCGCATGGTCTTCTCCTCCTCTCTCGTGTCCGGGGAACAGTTCGCCGACGTGGTGAAGTCGGGCACCGGGGGTTGTCGCGCCGGGCGCGACAACCCCCGGATGTCACTTACTCGGCCGCTTCACGGCGGCGCAGGCGCGCCACGATGAGGACAGCGGCGAGGATGCCGACACCGAACACGGTGAACACGACGACGCCCGAACCACCGGTGAGCGGCAGGACGAAGCCACCCGTCGTCTGCTGGTTGACAATTGTCTGCGACATCTGGGTCGCAGAATTGTCGTCCACCGTGAAGGCGACCGGGGCGGTCAGCAGCTGGTGGCCGGTCAGAGCCTTGACCTCGACGAGGTAGTACGTCTGGTAGCCCGCGGTGCCCGAAGCGACGGCCGCACCATTGACCCAGCCGCTGTAGCGCAGGCCACCGACGGAAACCTGACCGTTGGCATCCGTCGTCCACAGACCTGCCGTGTTGGTGGAGGTCGTGAGATAGTTGCCGTTGGCCGCGGCCGCGTCAGCCTGCGTTGCGTACACGCGGAACTGGGCGCCGGCGAGGGAGACACCCGCGCCGCCGGTGCTCTTCTTGTTGAGCAGGTACGTGCCGTACTTCATCTGGACCGGCGTGGTCACCAGCGGGGTGTTGCTGGTGATCGAGCCTTGGTCGGGGAACACGCTCGCGGTGTTGGTGATGACAGCGGCCGACTGCACGGTCGCGACGAGCTTGACGACGACCTGGGCGCCCGGGTTCGCGTTGACTGCGGTGGCGAGCTTGCTCAGGCCGGTCGAGGTGAACTCGATCCGCTGGGTGGTCGTGGCGGGGTTCGTGCCCGTGACGGCTGTGACCGTGTAGTCCGCGCCGCCGCCGGTGAGCGTCGTGCCGCCGGCCGTGACGGTGAGGGCGGCCGCCGCGGTGGTCGACAGCTTCAGCTGGGAATCCGTCAAGGTGTCCTGGATGCGGAACGCGCTGGGCGCGACGAACGCGGGCGAGCCGGCAGGGTTCGGGTTGCGCGGAATGTCGGTCGTGATCGTGAAGGTCGCGTCACCGCCGACCGTGAGGGTCTCGGAGCCGACGGTCTTCGTCGCCTTGATCTGCGCGTTCTTCGGGTAGACGTAGATCGTGTCCAACCACGCGTTCTGGTTGACCGGGTCGGTCAGCGGAACGGCGAGGAGGAAGTTTGCGGCCGGGGTGACGCCGGTCGGCGCACCCGATTCCTTGATGAGGTATAGACCGCGCGGCAGCGTCAGGGTCGTGGTGCCGTCGTCCTTCGTCTGCCCGAACGAGCCCGTCTTGGTGGTCGGCACCGGGGCGGAGGTCGCGTTGAGGCCCGCCGCATACGCCTGGCCGGTCTGGGTTCCGATGTCGTTCGCCTGCCCGGCCGCCGTACCGGTGACCAGGTAGTAGTCGAAGGTGACGCCGGCGATCGGCGCCGAGCCCGCGGGCAACGTGGTGACCTGGGTGCCGTTGGCCGGAGCGGTCAGGGTGTTCGGCTGCGACAGCTTGGTGATCGTCACCGTGGACTGGACAGGAACCGGGAGCGGCGGGGCGGCGTGGGCGGCAACCGAGCCAGTCAGCACGAGCGCCGCAGCAGCGGCTACCGTGCCGATCGTGGCGAGGAACCCTCGCTTAGTGGTTTTCATGGTCGTCCTCTCTAGGGGTGCGTGGTGAAGCGTGAAGTCGTGAAGCGGAATCTGAGGCGTCGTCGGTGCGTCTGCGTCGCCACCCCGCCCAGCCGATGACGGCGAGCAGCAGGACGACTCCGATCGCGGCGGGGAGCGCCCACCCGCTGCCGCCGCTGAGTGGCAGGATCAGCGTCGGCACGTCGGAGACTCGGAGGGTCTGAGCGTCTGCGCTGAGCGATGCGAGCCGCTGGTTGGTTCCGACGAGCTGAAGCTTGGGCGTGGTGTTGGTCGCGTTGTAGACGACGGCGAACTTGATCGGCTGGGCGAGGAGTTGGTGCCCGGCCGGAGCTTTGGTCTCGGCAAGCCAGTATGTTCCAGGCCGCAGCCCGGTCATGGTGAACATGCCTGTCGAACCGGTCGGCGTCACGGCCGCTCCGGGAACGACCGTTCCCGGCTGCCCGGCGTTGTCCGCGAGGACGGAGAACGCGCCGCCGTCCAGCAGCGGGCCGAGGCCGGACGCCGCATAGCGGTACTTGCCCACGCCGAAAGTCAGGGTGCGCGTATTGGTGATCGTGCCCGCGTTGACCGTGGTCGTCGCTCCGCCGAGCACGACGGTCAGCGCAGATCCGGTGACGGTGTAGCCGGTGGGCGCCTGCGTTTCGGTCAGCGTATAGGTGCCCCACGGAAGGCCCGTCACGGTGAATCTGCCCGCCGCGGGGTTCGTGTCGCGCCCGGTGTAGCCGGCCTGACCAGTGTCGTCGGCCACGGTGATCGTCGACGACGCACCCCCCGACGGTCCGACCAGGGTCCACGTGGACCCTCCGATGAGCTGGCCGGTGTCGACGTCGGTCTTGTCCCACGTGAGCGTGGTCGTCCGGGCTGTGTTGGTCAACGAGCAGGTGAGCGCCGCACCCTTTGCGATGGGGACGGATGCCGACGTGTATGGCGGAGACGCCGGCGACATCGTCACGCTCGGGTTCCCGGAGCTCCCCGTGCAGACGAGGTTCGTCCAGTCGTATCCGGCGAGCGTCGTACTCTCGGTGAGTGCGTACGAGCCGACGGCGACCGCCTTCTTCGCCGTATTCGTGCCGGGGACCGAGACCGACGAAAGACCCGTCGCGGCAGCGTTGAGCGTGAACTGCGCCGCTGAGCCCGATGCTCCGGTTGCACCATTGACGACCGTCTTGGAGAGAGTGAGGTAAGGCGGCGTGTATGTCACTGTGCACGAGAGGAACTGCCCCGCGGTCAGACGCGCGAACTGACCTGCGGCCGAAGACGGCGGAGTCGGACTGCTCGTCGTCTGCGACGGCCACCACATTTGCGTAGCGCTGGAGGGGTCAGTCTTGTAGCACTGCCACGACACTGTGTACGAGGACGAGTAGGTGCCGCCCGAGAAGGTTGACGTGTAGTCGATCGGGGTCCCCCCCGATGTCACGAGGAAGGGGATGCCACCGGTGGAGGCGTCGACCGACACCCCATCGGTCGACGCCGATATTCCGTTCATCGCGACCGCGAACGCCGTGCTGTCCAGTGAAGAGCCATTAGAGCCGATGATGCGGTCGGTGACCTTCACGTTGGCCTGCGCACGGGTGATGACGATTCCCACCGCGCCGGCTTGCAGTCCGCTCCCGACCAGGACCGTCGAGACACTGAACGGTGCGGTCGTGCTCGCGGGCGACACCATGAGCATCGCGGTACCCGTCTTCAGCGCACTGCTGACGGTGCTGTCAGATGAGCACGAAGCCGACGGTGCGGTGGCGCCGATCGCGGGTGAATACGAGGAGCATGCACTCCCCATCGTGCCTGCCTTCGTGGTCGCGCCGGGCGTGTTGGGCATCCATGAGAAGTCACCGGCGCCAGTCGCCGTCCATGAGATCGACTCACCGCTGTCGGTGGATTCGGCGTCGGCCACGACGAGAGAAAAGTTGCCGGCTCGCACGCCCTTTACGGCCAAAGATATGTCGGAGAGCCTGAACGTCGTTGCGCCGCCGTTCCCGCGCTGGTAGAAGGCCGGGTTTCCAGCCACCCCCGTGTAGAAATTGTTGTTGCCCAGGAAAGCTCCGCCCCATGTCGGGAAGGGGTTCGCGCTCACGACGTAGCCGGCCGAATTGGTCGCCGTCGTCGACAGGTTGGCGGTCAGCACGTAGCCACCAGCCAGTGCGACGGTTATCGGGTAGTTGTTTATCGCCCCGTAATACTTGGTGACCGAGCCGGATGTGACGGCCGTCAAGAGACGGCGAGCAGCGGTCGTCGCATTAGCGACGCTCTGATCCCTTGCGGTGTTCTGGTCGGTCGTCGTTGCGGTACCCGATGCCGTGACGCGGCCGTATGCAGAGCCGAGCAGGCTGTCGATGGCTACCTCGGCATCGCACCTCCACGAGCCCGCGGGATTGACACGGGTGCAGGTGGGGGCGCTCATCGCCACGGAGGTCGCGGAGTATTCGGTCGTGATCGGCGAGCCATCCGACTGCGAGAAGTCGATCCAACACAGCGTCTCGGCGTACGTTCCGGTACCCCCCTTGGCGTAGTTGCAGCCCGTACCCGGGGCTCCGGGCAGGGCCATGGGCGCGGCCAAACCCGCAGGTGCGGCGACAGCCGCCGGGGCTACCTCAGCCGCCTCTGCAGCCACGGCGGGCGCGAAGACGAGGCCGACGAGCGCAAGCGCGCACGCGAACCAGCTGGCATGCGCGCGGCAACCGCGGGCACGACGACGACGCATAACGACTCCCCCAGGACGCCCCGGCCGCGGGTTCAGCGGGGGCGATGATCATGGGTACGGGCGCACCCATGATCTCGTCGAATCTATCGTCGTGCATCACGCAGATTGAGCCAGTTGACCCGATCTTGAGCGAATCTTCCCATCCGCCACAGGGGGGCTCGCGCGCCACACGTATTCTCTCGCACCACATGACAAAGGGACGGATGCCTCGGCATCCGTCCCGCTGTCATGTGCTCGCTTCCGGCTACTTCTCCGTGCCGATCGCGCCGTCGACGTGGTTCCGCACCTCGTCGATCTTCGCGTCGTACTCGTCGGGAAGGATCTTCTTTGCGAAGTCGGCCACACTGTCGAGGACCGAGTCGCTCACCTGCTCCGCCTGCGGCGAGTCCAGCGCGTCGCTGACCTTTCCCTTGATGTCCTCGAAAGCACTCTTCGCTTTGCCTGCGACGTCGTCGTCAGCCATGTCCAACCTCCCGTTCAGGCGCGACACTGCGCCGCGCGTGCTCTCATTCTGTCGGCTCGCCGCCAGGGCGCAAAAGGCGCGTCCACGAGACGCAGAACGCCCCCACGAGCCGAAGCTCGCAGGGGCATCCTGGAATGAAGGAGATTACTTCAGGATCTTGGTGACCGTACCGGCACCGACCGTGCGTCCACCCTCGCGGATGGCGAAGCCGAGGCCCTCTTCCATCGCGATGGGCTGGATGAGGTCGACCTTCATCTCGGTGGTGTCGCCGGGCATGACCATCTCGGTGCCCTCGGGCAGCGTGATGACACCGGTGACGTCAGTGGTGCGGAAGTAGAACTGCGGGCGGTAGTTCGTGAAGAACGGGTTGTGACGGCCACCCTCCTCCTTGGAGAGGATGTAGGCCGTGCCCTCGAACTCGGTGTGCGGGGTGACCGAACCGGGCTTCACGACGACCTGGCCGCGCTCGACGTCGTCACGCTTGGTGCCGCGCAGGAGCAGACCACAGTTCTCGCCGGCCCAGGCCTCGTCGAGCTGCTTGTGGAACATCTCGATACCCGTGACCGTGGTCTTCTGCGTCGGGCGGATGCCGACGATCTCGACCTCGGAGTTGATCGCGAGCGTGCCACGCTCGGCGCGGCCCGTGACGACCGTGCCACGACCGGTGATCGTGAAGACGTCCTCGATCGGCATGAGGAACGGCTTGTCCTTGTCGCGCACCGGGTCGGGGATCGACTCGTCGACGGCGTTCATGAGCTCGACGATCGACTCGACCCACTTCTCGTCGCCCTCGAGAGCCTTCAGGCCCGAGACGCGCACGACGGGGGCGTTGTCGCCGTCGAAGTCCTGCGAGGAGAGAAGCTCACGGACCTCGAGCTCGACGAGCTCCAGGATCTCCTCGTCATCGACCATGTCGCTCTTGTTGAGCGCGACGAGCAGGTACGGCACGCCGACCTGCTTGGCGAGCAGCACGTGCTCACGCGTCTGCGCCATCGGGCCGTCGGTGGCGGCGACCACGAGGATCGCGCCGTCCATCTGAGCGGCACCGGTGATCATGTTCTTGATGTAGTCGGCGTGACCGGGCGCGTCGACGTGCGCGTAGTGGCGCTTCGGGGTCTCGTACTCGACGTGCGAGATGTTGATCGTGATACCACGCTGACGCTCTTCGGGAGCCGAGTCGATCGACGCGAAGTCACGCTGCACGTTGGTCGCCGACGGGTACTTGTCGGCGAGCACCTTCGAGATCGCGGCGGTGAGCGTCGTCTTGCCGTGGTCGACGTGCCCGATGGTTCCGATGTTGACGTGCGGCTTGGTCCGCTCGAACTTGGCCTTGGCCACTGGGTCCTCCTCAGGACATTCGTTGTAGAGGTTCCGGGCGCTGGATTGCGACCGGTGCTCTACGGGGATGTTTCTAGTTTATGCGTATGAAGTTGTGTGTCACCGGGGTGGTGGCGATGGATGCCGCGGCGTGAGCCGCGGCATCCATCCGCTCACTCGCCCTTGTTCTTCTGGACGATCTCGTCGGCGACGGCGCGGGGCACCTCGGCGTACGAGTCGAACTCCATCGAGTAGACCGCGCGACCCGAGGTCTTCGAGCGCAGGTCGCCGATGTAGCCGAACATCTCCGACAGGGGGACGAGGGCACGAACGATCTTGATGCCCGAGCCGTCCTCCATCGACTGGATCTGACCGCGACGCGAGTTCAGGTCGCCGATGACGTCGCCCATGTACTCCTCGGGCGTGCGCACCTCGACGGCCATGAGCGGCTCGAGGATCGCGGGGTTCGCCTTGCGGACGGCCTCCTTGAAGCCCATGGAGCCGGCGATCTTGAACGCCATCTCGGACGAGTCGACGTCGTGGCTGGCACCGTCGAGCAGGATCGCCTTGACGCCCACGATGGGGTAGCCGGCGAGCACGCCGACGTTCATCGCGTCCTGGAAGCCCTGGTTGGTCGGCTCGATGTACTCGCGCGGGATGCGGCCACCGGTGACCTTGTTCTCGAACTCGTACGTCTTGTCGGCCGACAGCTCGAGCGGCTCGAGTGCGAACTGGATCTTCGCGAACTGGCCCGACCCACCGGTCTGCTTCTTGTGCGTGTAGTCGTGACGCTCGACGGCCTTGCGGATCGTCTCGCGGTAGGCGACCTGGGGCTTGCCGACGTTCGCCTCGACGCGGAACTCGCGCTTCATGCGGTCGACGAGGATGTCGAGGTGCAGCTCGCCCATGCCCTTGATGACGGTCTGACCGGTCTCGGGGTTGAGCTCGGTGCGGAACGTCGGGTCTTCTTCGGCGAGCTTCTGGATCGCGAGACCCAGCTTCTCCTGGTCGGCCTTGGTCTTCGGCTCGATGGCGACCTCGATGACGGGCTCGGGGAAGGTCATCGACTCGAGGACGACGGGCGCGTCGACGGCGGCCAGGGTGTCACCGGTGGTGGTGTCCTTCAGACCGATGACGGCGTAGATGTTGCCCGCGGTGACCGAGTCGACCGGGTTCTCCTTGTTGGCGTGCATCTGGAAGATCTTCCCGATGCGCTCCTTCTTGCCCTTGGTCGAGTTGATGACCTGCGCACCCGACTCGAGGTGGCCCGAGTACACGCGGATGTAGGTGAGGCGACCGAAGAACGGGTGCACCGCGACCTTGAACGCGAGGGCCGCGAACGGGTCGTTCGCGTCGGGGTGACGCTCGATGACGATCTCTTCGTCCTTCGGGTCGTGCGCCTCGATGGCGGGCACGTCGAGGGGCGAGGGGAGGTAGTCGACGACCGCGTCGAGCATGGGCTGCACGCCGCGGTTCTTGAACGCCGAGCCGCAGAGCACGGGGTAGAGCTCGCCGGCGACGGTGAGCTTGCGGATCGCGCCCTTGATCTCGGCGACCGAGAGCTCTTCGCCGCCGAAGTACTTCTCGAGCAGCGCCTCGTCGGACTCGGCGACCGTCTCGAGCAGCTTCTCGCGGTACTCCTCGGCACGGGTCTGGAGGTACTCGGGGATCTCCTGCACCTCGTACTTGGCGCCCATGGTGACATCACCCTTGGCGTCGCCGGGCCACACCAGGGCACGCATCTCGACGAGGTCGATGACGCCGACGAAGTCGTTCTCGGCACCGATCGGCAGCTGCAGCACGAGGGGCTTGGCGCCCAGGCGGTTCACGATCGTGTCGACGGTGAAGTAGAAGTCGGCGCCCAGCTTGTCCATCTTGTTGACGAAGCAGATACGCGGCACGTCGTACTTGTCGGCCTGACGCCACACCGTCTCGGACTGGGGCTCGACGCCCTCCTTGCCGTCGAAGACGGCGACCGCGCCGTCGAGGACGCGGAGCGAACGCTCGACCTCGACCGTGAAGTCGACGTGGCCGGGCGTGTCGATGATGTTGATCTGGTGCTTGTTCCAGAAGCAGGTCACGGCGGCAGACGTGATCGTGATGCCGCGCTCCTTCTCCTGCTCCATCCAGTCGGTCGTCGACGCACCGTCGTGCGTCTCGCCGAGCTTGTGGTTGACACCCGTGTAGAAGAGGATGCGCTCGGTCGTCGTCGTCTTGCCGGCATCGATGTGCGCCATGATGCCGATATTGCGGACCTTGTTGAGGTCGGTGAGCACTTCTTGTGCCACGGGGTGTCCTTACGTGTAGTGACGGATGTCGCGGGGCGACCGGCCGGGGATTACCCGGCCGGTCACCGTGGCGCTGATTACCAGCGGTAGTGCGCGAAGGCGCGGTTCGACTCGGCCATCTTGTGGGTGTCTTCGCGGCGCTTGACCGCGGCACCCAGGCCGTTCGACGCGTCGAGGATCTCGTTCTGCAGACGCTCGGTCATCGTCTTCTCACGACGACCCTTCGCGTAGGAGACGAGCCAGCGCAGCGCGAGCGTGTTCGCGCGGTGCGGCTTGACCTCGACGGGCACCTGGTAGGTCGAGCCACCGACGCGGCGGCTCTTGACCTCGAGGGTGGGGCGCACGTTGTCGAGCGCCTTCTTGAGCGTGGCGACCGCGTCCTGGCCGTTCTTGGCCTCGACGCCCTTGAGTGCGTTGTAGACGATGGCCTCGGCGATCGACTTCTTGCCGTCGACGAGGATCTTGTTCACCAGCTGGGTGACGATCGGAGCACCGTAGACCGGGTCGTTGACGACGACGCGGCGGGGTGCGGGTCCCTTGCGAGGCATCTAACTCAACCCTTCTTCGCGCCGTAGCGGCTGCGCGCCTGCTTACGGTTCTTGACGGCCTGGGTGTCCAGGGCGCCGCGGACGATCTTGTAACGGACACCGGGGAGGTCCTTGACGCGGCCTCCGCGGACGAGCACGAGCGAGTGCTCCTGCAGGTTGTGGCCCTCGCCGGGGATGTAGGCGGTGACCTCGGTGCCGTTGCGGAGCTTGACACGGGCGACCTTGCGCATCGCCGAGTTCGGCTTCTTGGGCGTGGTGGTGTACACGCGGGTGCAGACACCCGCCTGCTGCGGGTTCGCCTTCAGGGCGGGCGCCTTGGTCTTCGAGACCTTGGGCGAGCGACCCTTGCGAACCAACTGCTGAATGGTTGGCACGTTCTCTCCTTCTCGGCTGCGGCGCCCCCTCGGGCTCCGCAGGTGCTGCACGGTGACAGCGTTCGTGGTTTCACCACAGATCCACCGGCGCAGCGCGAGAGCGCCGTGCTTTTGGGTGGTGGATATGCCGTGGGGGCGACCTGTTCGCAGATCGATCCCGATGCGGCGTCCGGCTCGCCCTGGGCGCGTACCATGGCACGACACAGGGCGCGCGAGAACGCACACCCGGTCAATGATACGCCGTATGACGAAACCGGGCAAACGCGGGCCCAGGGCGGGCGTCAGTGTGCGATGCGGCGCAGGTGGAACTCCTCGTCGCCGAGGAAGAACCGCTCCCCCGCGTCGAGCTGTCCACCCGCCTCGACCTCGACCTCGTCGCCCATCAGGGTGCGCACGAGCACCCCGTTCGTCGAGCCGAGATCGGTGACCGTCCACGCGTCGCCGCGCAGTTCGATACGGGCGTGCGTCTTCGAGACGGTGCGCGCACCGCCCGGAACGGCCACGAGCTGCGCCGCCGGGTAGGCGGGGTCGCTCGAGGGGCGTCGACCCAGGATGACGACGGATGCCGAGAGGGGCACGGGCGACCCGGATGCCGGGACGAGCTCCCACACCGGACGCACGCTGCGGCGCGCGATCACCGTCTGATCGAGCACATCGTCGGCGAACGGGTCGTCGTCGGTGACGGGGCCCGCGGCCGGCGCGGCGCCGGTACGGCGGACGGGCGGGTCCACGCGGTCGTGGCCGTCGATCTCAGGGCGCTCGCTCTCGCCCGACTCGCTGCGGCGGTGCTGTGCCGAGACCGCCCCGACGGCCGAGCGGGGCGCGCCCGCACTCGGCGAGCCGACGACGGCCGACACCTCGCCGGAGAGTTCGGGGAAGGCATCCGGATCACTCGCGTCGGAGGTGCGTCGCGCGCGGGCGGGCTGTGCGAAGAGCGCCCCGGCGGCCGGCGTGACCGGCGCCACGCCGGCG
>NZ_JAAGRY010000038.1 GCF_015707995.1 Microbacterium paulum | reverse complement strand
CGTGCCCGACGAGCGCGCCCGCCTCGGCCGCACCGTCGCCGCGCGCGCCGCGCTGTTCGCCTGAGCCAGCCGCCGCCCCGGACAAGGTGCCGCCCTGGACGAAACTCAGCGCCCGGTGCCGCGGCGATGCCTGCGTGACTCCCGAGCGCTGAGCTGGTCTTCCTTCATTGTCGCGGGGCGTTCAGAGCGTGTCAAGCACCCGTCGCGCCCAGGAATCTGCACGCCATCCGTGCTTGGATGGATGCCATGACTGAAGAGCGCACCAAGCCCGAGTTTGACGCCCCCTCCGGCCCCGCTCCCTCCGAGCTCGTCATCCGCGACATCATCGTCGGTGACGGCGCCGAGGCGAAGCCGGGCGACACCGTCACCGTGCACTACGCCGGCGTCGAGTACGACTCCGGTGAGGAGTTCGACTCGTCGTGGGGTCGTGGTGAGTCGATCCAGTTCCCGCTGCGCGGACTGATCCAGGGCTGGCAGGACGGCATCCCCGGCATGAAGGTCGGCGGACGCCGTGAGCTCGTCATCCCGCCGCACCTGGCCTACGGCCCCGCCGGCGGGCACTTCCTCGGCGGCAAGACCCTGATCTTCATCATCGATCTGCTCGACGTCGGCTGAGCGTTCAGAATTCTTTTATATTCGTAGGAATAGATGGTATGCGGGGGCGTTACACCCCGCAGACCATTCCCCTTTCCCTGAAGGAAGAGACATGACCGACTCCACCAGCACCGTCGACGTTCCCGGCTACAAGGCGGGCACCTGGGTGCTCGACCCCTCGCACAGCGAGGTCACGTTCAGCCTCCGGCACATGATGATCTCCAAGGTCCGCGGCGAGTTCGGCGTCAAGAGCGCCACGATCGAGGCCCCCGAGAACCCGCTCGAGGCGAAGGTGACCGCGTCGGTCGACGCCGCGTCGATCTCGACCAACGACGAGAACCGCGACAAGCACCTGCGCTCGGCCGACTTCTTCGACGTCGAGACCTACCCGACGATCGACTTCGTCTCGACGGGCGTTCGCTACGAGAAGGGCGACTTCCTCGTCGACGGCGACCTCACGATGCACGGCGTCACCAAGCCGGTCACCTTCACGCTCGAGTTCGGCGGCTTCGGCACCGACCCGTACGGCAACTACAAGGCCGGCGCCACCGCGACGACCGTGATCAACCGTGAAGACTTCGGCCTGACCTGGAACGCGGCGCTCGAGACCGGCGGCGTGCTCGTCGGCAAGGACGTCACCATCACGCTCGACCTGCAGGGCTCGATCCAGGACTGAGGCATCCAGCCGCCTGCGAACTTCCGCAGAAGCATGCGAACTCCGCATCCGATCGCTCGATCGGGTGCGGAGTTCGTCGCATTCTGCGGGCTGCGTCAGGGGACCGGGTGCTCCGCGTCATACGCGCGGAAGCCCGGGTTCAGCCGCACCAGCACGCCGACGAGCGCGACGATGACGAGGCCGCCGACGAGCGAGGGAACCCACAGGGCGGTGAGCGTCGCGAGCGTGCCCGCGTAGAGCGCGCCGACGCGCGGACCGCCCGCGACGACGACCATGAACACGCCCTGCAGGCGCCCGCGCATCGTATCGGGGACGGCGGCCTGCATCATCGTGGAACGGTAGATCGCGCTGACGTTGTCGGCGGCGCCGGTGACCGCGAGCGTGATCATCGCCAGCACGATCAGCGCGATGTTGGCGTGCGACTCGTCGACGCGCTCCGGCGCGAACCAGCCGAGCGCGCCGGCCGCGAGCACGAGGCCGAACACGGCGGTCGCCATACCGAACACCTGGATCGAGCGCTGGATGCCGATGCCGTGCCAGCGGTACCGTCCGATCGGGCCGGAGAAGAGGCTCGACGCGAACGCCCCCGCCGCGATCGAGGCGGTGAGGACGCCCGTCGTGATCGGGCCGCCGCCGAGCAGCACGGCGCCGATCGCGGGGAAGAGCGCGATCGGGTGACCGAAGGTCATCGCCGTGATGTCGAGGATGTACTGCAGGCGGATGTTCGGGGCGCGCTTCAGGAATCGCATCCCGTCGCGCAGCGACTCCAGGCCCGGCCGCACGATCTCGCCCTCCGGGCGGATGCGGGGGAGGGCCCACAGGCCCAGGAACAGGCTCGTCATGAGCACGACGTCGATCGAGTAGGTCCACGCGTAGCCCGTGAATGCGACGAGCACGCCCGCGAGCGCGGGGCCCGCCATCACCATGATCCCGACCGTGATGCCCTGCAGGGCCGCGGCGGCCGGGAGCAGCTCGCGGGGGAGCAGTCGCGGCGTGATCGCCGACTTCGTCGCCCCCACGATCGAGTTCGCCGCGGAGTTCACCGCCGACAGGGCGAACAGCCACCCGACGCTCTCGTGCCCCGACCAGGCGAGGATCGCGAGCAGCAGCGTGGAGACGAAGGTCACGGATGCCGCGATCAGCGCGACGAGGCGGCGGTCGAAGGCATCCGCCAGCATCCCTCCGTACAGGCCCGCGATGATCATCGGGACGAGCCCGACGACCGCGACCATCGACACGGCGAACGTGTCGCCGGTGAGCTCGTAGACGTGCAGCATGACCGCGACGATCGTGAGCTGGCCGCCGAGCCCGGCGAGGGTCGAACCGACCCAGAGGCGCGCGAAGGCGGGGCTCACCTGGAACGGGCGGAGGTCGATGAAGTGCTCGCGTCGCAGGCGCGGCAGCGCACGCCGGCGGGTGCGCGGGTCGTCGCGGGTCGGATGCGGCACCCATCGAGCCTACGAGTTCCGCGGGTGGTGTCGGCGCTGGTAGACTCTTCAGGTTGCCGTTGGATCGGCCGCGGATAAAGAGAGCCCACGTATCAGGCGTCGGGCGCCGCGCAACAAAGAGGAAGGGGATCACCTATGGCACTGGAAGCAGACGTCAAGAAGGCGATCATCGAAGAGTACGCGACGCACCCCGGTGACACCGGATCCCCCGAGGTGCAGGTCGCGATGCTGACGCAGCGCATCAAGGACCTCACCGAGCACCTCAAGGAGCACAAGCACGACCACCACTCGCGTCGTGGCCTGTTCCTGCTGGTCGGTCAGCGTCGTCGCCTCCTGGGTTACCTCCAGGACATCGACATCAACCGCTACCGTTCGCTCATCGAGCGTCTGGGCCTGCGTCGCTGAGCATCAGCGTCTAGCGTTCAATCGCGCAGAACATTCTTGGAGAGCCTCCCCACGGTGTGGGGAGGCTCTCGTCGTCTCTCGCCCGTTCCCTACCCCTCGCGAGGAAGAGTGGAGAGGTGAGCGGCGGCGGGTGGATGCCTCGCGGGTGGATGCCTAGGCGCGGGTGGCCAGCAGGTCGGCGTGCCAGCGCTCGGCGACGTCGGGGTGGGCGCGCAGGCGCGACTTGAGCGCGTTCTCGCCGTAGAGGGCGTGGATCGGGTTCGTCGGGTCTTGCGTGACCCCGCGGGCGTGCGCGGCGAGGTCGGCGGGCAGCTCGATCAGCGGCAGCCGTGAGTCGAGTGCCGGGTTGAAGAAGTAAGGCACCGAGATGCGGTCGCCGGGCGCGCGCGGCGAGATGACGCGGTGGTTCGTGGCGATCAGGTAGCCCCCGGTCGCGTACTCGAGCATCTCGCCGATGTTGACCACGAAGGCGCCCTCGACCGGCGGGGCATCCACCCACTCGCCGCCCCGCTGCACCTGCAGTCCGCCCTTGCCGGGCTCGACCCACAGCAGCGTCAGCACGCCCGAGTCTTTGTGCGCGCCGACGCCCTGGCCGGGCTCGGGCTCGTCGGTGCCCGGGTAGCGCACGATCTTCAGCAGCGTCGACGGTTCGCCGAAGTGCTCGTCGAAATACGTCTCGGGTGCGCCGAGCGCGAGCGCCCAGGCCCGCAGCAGCTTGCGGGCGACGCCCGCGAGTTGCTCCTGCCACTTGGTGGCGACCTCGCGCAGCTCGGGCTGGGCGTCGGGCCACAGGTTCGGTCCGATGAGGCGCGCGAAGTCGGGGGCCTCGGGGTCGGTGACGACATCGCGCTCGGGGCCGATGTCGATCTGTTCGCGCCAGTCGACCTTGCCCTGCGTGCGCTCGCCGCCGATGCGCGTGTATCCGCGGAACTGCGGACTGTTCAGATTCTCGATCGCGAGCTTGTCGGCCTCATCGAGCTCGAAGAACTCGCGCGCCGTGCGGTGCAGGCGCGCCTCGAGCTCGGGCGTCACGCCCGTTCCGGTCAGGTAGAAGAACCCGACGTCGTGCGTCGCGGCGCGCAGGTCGTCTCGAAAGCGCGCGGCGGCCTCGGGGCTCTCATCGAGCTGCGACAGGTCGAGGATCGGCAGGGTGAGGTCGGTCATAGAGCGACGATAGGCGGATGCCGAGGCATCCGTCCCTTGTGTTTCGTCGGGTTACCGCGGCGGCCGTGGGCGCCGCGAGCCGGTGGGGTCGGAGCGGTGGCCTTCTCGGCCGGCGAGGGTCGGGTCGGCGAACAGCCACCGCGGGCGGGGTTCGACGAGGGGTCGGAACACGCGCCGCACGGGCTTCGTGGCGAGCGCGAGGGCGATGAGCACCGAGCCCGCGATGACGGCGGGAAGCCACAGCCAGGTCGGTTCGGCGTCGCGCAGAATGTCGGTCTCGCGGAACGGGTAGAGCACGAACGAGTGCAGCAGGTAGACGTACATCGTGTACTGGCCGAAGTGGGTCCACCGGTAGGTGCCGCGGGGGACGAGCGCGAAGAACGCGACCGAGAGCACCAGGGCGATCGCCATAAGCGCGAGCCGCACGGCGCCCGACCACCACGGTCCGCCGAGGTCGGCGTAGCTCGCGTCGTAGAAGAGCCACGCGCGCAGATCGACCGTGCGCCAGAGGTCGACGAAGTACCACGCGACGAAACCGGCGAGGGCGAAGAGGGCGAGCGCTGCGGCCCGCACCCACACACGACGGCGCTGCAGCAGGCGGTAGCGGCGCACGATGTCGTGGTGCGCGAGCCACCAGCCGAGGGTGAAGAAGGGGAGCAGTCCGAGCGTGCGCGACAGCGAGAACGTCGCGTCGATGTCGGCGGAGTAGCCCGCGGCGACGGAGATGGCCACGGTCCACACGAGCGGCCAGCGCAGGAGCGCGAGGTAGGGCAGCACGAGCCGGAAGATCGCGAGCGCGAGCAGGAACCACAGGGTCCACGACGGGCGCGCGGGGTCGGGGTTCGCGTGCCCCTCGACGAGCCACTTGGTGAGGGTCCACAGGGTCTCGAAGATGAGGTACGGCAGCACGATGTCGGTGAGCACCCGCGCCATCTGGCGCTTGCTCGGAGCGTCGCCCTTCGAGAAGTACCCCGAGATGATCGCGAACGCTGGCATGTGGAACGCGTAGATCACGAGGTAGAGCCCGAGTGCGACGTCGCTGCCGTAGGTCAGCCGCTGCACGGCGTGGCCGAGCACGACGAGCACGATGCACGCGAAGCGGGCGTTGTCCCAGAGCGGCACCCGACGCTTCGGCGCGGTGCCGAGGGCGGGGATCGGTGCGGGCTGACTCATCGCTCGACACCCTACGGGAATACCCTGGCAGGGGACGCGTTGCATGAGATACATTCATTTGCATGTATTGGATGCCGAGGCATCCGGGAAGTCAGGATCATCGTGAGCGAGAACACCCCCGCAGCGCCGCAGCAGATGCAGTTCGGCATCATGACGGTCAGCGACATCACCCAGGACCCGATCTCGGGGCACACCCCGAGCGAGGCGGAGCGCATCCAGGCCTCCGTCACGATCGCCAAGCACGCCGAAGAGGTCGGTCTCGACGTCTTCGCCGTCGGCGAGCACCACAACCCGCCGTTCTGGTCGTCCTCGCCGACGACGACCCTCGCCTACATCGCCGCGCAGACCGAGCGGATCATCCTGTCGACCTCGACGACGCTCATCACGACGAACGACCCGGTGAAGATCGCCGAGGACTACGCCATGCTGCAGCACCTCTCCGGCGGGCGCATGGACCTCATGATGGGCCGCGGCAACACCGGTCCCGTCTACCCCTGGTTCGGCAAGGACATCCGCCAGGGGCTGCCCCTCGCGATCGAGAACTACGCGCTGCTGCACAAGCTCTGGCGCGAAGACGTCGTCGACTGGGAGGGCAAGTTCCGCACGCCCCTGCAGGGCTTCACGGCGACCCCGCGCCCCCTCGACGGTGTCGCGCCCTTCGTCTGGCACGGCTCGATCCGCACCCCCGAGATCGCCGAGCAGGCCGCCTATTACGGAGACGGCTTCTTCGCGAACAACATCTTCTGGCCCGCCGAGCACTACCAGCGCCTCATCGGCCTGTACCGCCAGCGCTGGGAGCACTACGGCCACGGCGCCCCCGAGACGGCGATCGTCGGCCTCGGCGGCCAGGCGTTCATGGCGAAGAACTCGCAGGATGCCGTGGCGCAGTTCCGTCCCTACTTCGACAACGCCCCGGTCTACGGCCACGGCCCGAGCCTCGAAGACTTCAGCGAGATGACGCCCCTCACCGTCGGCTCGCCGCAGCAGGTCATCGACCGCTACGCCGGCATGCGCGACCTCTACGGCGACTACCAGCGCCAGCTCTTCCTCATGGACCACGCCGGGCTGCCGCTGAAGACGGTGCTCGAGCAGCTCGACTTCCTCGGCGGCGAAGTGGTGCCGGTGCTGCGCCGCGAGCTCGCGAAGAACCGCCCCGAGGCCGTCCCCGACGCGCCGACCCACGCGGCGCGCGTGCACGCGACCTACGGCGACGGACCCAGCCGTCAGGCGACCCCGCGCGCCAACCGCGGCGACAACCTCTCGGGCCCCTCGCCCTACCAGGACGCTCCGGCACCCGCCGGTGCCGCCTTCGGTGTGGGCGTCGGCGCGGCAGGGGGCGCGCGATGAGCGGCACCGCGCAGAACCGGCGCATCGCCGTCGTCTCGGCGGGCCTGTCGAACCCGTCGTCGACGCGCATGCTCGCCGACCGGCTCGCCGCGGCGACGCTGGCGCAGCTCGCGGAGCGCGGTATCGAGGCATCCGTCGACACGATCGAGTTGCGTGACCTCGCCCACGACATCACCAACAACCTGCTCACGGGCTTCGCGCCGGCCGAGCTCGAGTCGGCGATCAACACGGTGGTTTCGGCCGACGCGCTGATCGTCGTGACGCCGATCTTCTCGACGAGCTATTCGGGACTGTTCAAGTCGTTCATCGACGTGCTCGACCCCGACGCCCTCACCGGAAAGCCCGTGCTCATCGGCGCGAACGCCGGCACCGCGCGGCACTCGCTCGCGATCGACTACGCGATCCGGCCGCTGTTCGCCTACCTGCACGCCGACGCCGTCTCGACGGGTGTGTTCGCCGCGTCGAGCGACTGGGGGTCGGCGGCCGATCAGGTCGCGCCGCTCAGCAGCCGCGTCGAGAAGGGCGCACGCGAACTGGCCGAGGCGGTCGCCCGTCGTGAACCGGCGAAGAGCACCGACCCGTTCGACCCCGACAACTACCTGGGCAGCTTCCAGCGCCTCATGGGCGGTGAGGCCGGCTCGGGCGGCGGGCACCTGCTCGGCGGGCTCGCCGGCGAGTAGTCCGGCGCCGCGCGTCAGGCCGCGCCCGCCCGGTCGAGCGCATCGGCGGCGCCGACCAGGGCGAGGTGCGACGGCGCCCGCGGAAAGTTGCCCACCTGGCGCGCGGCGCCTGGGTCGTACTCCTCCGAGAGGAGCCCCACATCGTTGAGCAGGGCGCTGGCGCGGTCCATCAGGGCGTGCGCATCGTCGAGACGCCCCGTCGCGGCGTACTGCGCCACGAGCCCTCGCGATCGGCCTCGTCGTCGGCAACCTCATCCACCCCGGCACGGGGCTCGACATGAGCTCGGCCACCTACGACGCCTCGACGGTCGAAGCGAAGTCGACCACCGAGTTCCTGATGGGGATCATCCCGACCACCTTCTTCTCGGCCTTCACGGGTGAGAGCGTGCTGCAGGTGCTGTTCATCGCGCTCCTCGTCGGTTTCGCGTTGCAGAAGATGGGACCCAAAGGTGCGCCGATCATGGTGGCGGTGAAGAACCTGCAGGCCCTCGCCTTCCGCATCCTCGGCATGATCCTGTGGCTCGCCCCGATCGGCGCGTTCGGTGCGATCGCCGCCGTCGTGGGCAAGACCGGGTTCGCCGCGATCGTGAGCCTCGGCATCCTGATGGTCGCCTTCTACATCACGTGCGCCGTCTTCATCTTCGCGGTGCTCGGGTCGCTGCTGTACGCCGTGACGCGGGTGAACATCCTGAGCCTCATGAAGTACCTCGGTCGCGAGTACCTGCTGATCGTGGGCACCTCGTCGTCCGAGTCGGCGCTGCCGCGACTCATCGCCGAGATGGAGCACCTCGGCGTCTCGAAGCCCGTCGTCGGCATCACCGTGCCCACCGGGTACTCCTTCAACCTCGACGGCACCGCGATCTACCTCACGATGGCGTCGCTGTTCATCGCCTCGGGCATGGGCGTGCCGATGTCGATTCCCGAGCAGATCGGCCTACTGGTGTTCATGGTGATCGCCTCGAAGGGTGCCGCCGGTGTCACCGGTGCGGGGCTCGCGACCCTCGCCGGCGGCCTGCAGGCCTTCCGCCCCGACCTCGTCAACGGCGTCGGCGTCATCGTCGGCATCGACCGGTTCATGAGCGAGGGCCGGGCCGTGACGAACTTCACCGGCAACGCCGTGGCCACGCTCCTCATCGGCACCTGGACGCGTCAGATCGATCGCGAGCAGGTGCAGGCGGTGCTCTCGGGCCGCGCTCCCTTCGACGAGGCGACGCTCGCCGGCGACGACCACGGAGGCCTGCCCGAGGCGCCCGCGCCCGAGCAGGAGCAGGCGGCGGTGCGCGAACTGCACGAGGCCGGTCGCGCCCTGCGCTGAACGCGCCGCCGCTGACGGCACCGACAGGGCGAGGCCCGGCATCCTTCGGGATGCCGGGCCTCGCCGTGTGGCCGGTCGGTGCGCGATCAGCCGCTCTTGCGGCGGAACTCGCGCTTGGTCACGGCGCCGTGCGTGCCGTGCACCTGGGAGTCGCCGTCGAGGTGCGCCTCACCCTTCCGGTGCTGGGCGTTCTTCTTGTCGAGCGCCTCTTTGAACTTGCGCTTCATCTCATCGGGGGCTGCGGTCTCTTCGCTCATCCCTCCATCCCTCCCTGGAACTTCTCCAGCCCGAGGGCGAAGTCGCGCGACATCTGCAACTTCTCGTACTCGCTGGGCTCGTCTTCGATCGGCGCTTCGGCCTCGGTGTCTCCGCGCGCGAAGGCCTGCTTGCTCTCCGGAACCTGCTCGCTGTCGATGTGCTCGACGCCATCACCGTTCATCGGGACTCCCTCTCTTCTCGATCTCGGTCGGTCTGCTTTTTTCTTCTCGATCTCGGTCGGTCTGCTTTTTCTCACGATAGGCGGGCCGTGCACCCCGCGCCAGGGCGCTCGCCGCCGGGCGTGCCCTGATAGGATCTGAGCGGATGCCGTGTGGCGTCCATGCAATTCCACACTCGAGTCCCTCCCGCGAGGGGCTCAAGGAGCAGGCCGGCAGGAAGCTGGTCCCCTGTGGTGGTCTCCTCGTCGCGCAGCGCCGAGTGGATTTCTACTGGTGGCCAGCGCTGACGACATCGTGCATGAAGGATCGTGTCTCGCGCGTCTGGATCTGCCTGTTCCTGCTCCTTCGCTCGATCTCGCGCACGAAACGCGCGCGCGAGTCTAAACAAAGAAGGAGAGACCTCTTGGAAGGTCCTGAAATCACCGCCGCTGAAGCCGTTCTCGACAACGGCCGCTTCGGCACCCGCACCATCCGCTTCGAGACGGGCCGGCTTGCCCAGCAGGCGCAGGGCGCCGTCGCCGCCTACCTCGACGAAGAGACCATGATCCTGTCGGCGACTTCCGCCGGCAAGCACCCGCGCGAAGGCTTCGACTTCTTCCCGCTGACCGTGGACGTCGAAGAGCGTGCCTACGCCGCCGGCAAGATCCCCGGTTCGTTCTTCCGTCGCGAGGGCCGCCCCTCCACCGAGGCGATCCTCGTCTGCCGCCTCATCGACCGCCCGCTGCGCCCCTCGTTCGTCGAGGGCCTGCGCAACGAGGTGCAGATCGTCGTCACCGTGCTCTCGATCGCCCCGGGCGAGTTCTACGACGCGCTCGCGATCAACGCGGCATCGCTGTCGACGCAGATCTCGGGTCTGCCGTTCTCGGGCCCGATCGCCGGTGTGCGCCTCGCGCTCATCCCCGGTCACGGCGAGCACGCCGACCAGTGGGTCGCGTTCCCGAACGCCGCTCAGGTCGAAGAGGCCGTGTTCGACCTGATGGTCGCGGGCCGTGTGCTCGAAGACGGCGACGTCGCGATCATGATGGTCGAGGCCGAGGCCACCGAGAACAGCTGGAACCTCATCAAGGGCGGCGCCACCAAGCCGTCCGAAGAGGTCGTGGCGCAGGGCCTGGAAGCATCCAAGCCCTTCATCAAGGAGCTCGTCGCCGCGCAGAACGTCGTGGCGAACACCGCCGCGAAGGAGATCCAGCCCTACCCGGTCTTCCCCGCGTACACGCAGCAGACCTACGACTTCGTCGCGGGGCGCGCCTACGACCGCCTCGTGCCGGTGTACCAGATCGCCGACAAGATCGAGCGCCAGAACGCCGACGACGCGATCAAGGACGACGTGAAGGCGCAGCTCGTCGCCGCCGTCGAGGCGGGGGAGCTGCCCGCGACGGCGCTCGCCGAGTTCGGTGGCGCCTACAAGTCGGTCACCAAGACGATCGTGCGCGGCCGCATCCTCAGCGAGGGTGTGCGCATCGACGGTCGTGGCCTGGCCGACATCCGCCCGCTGGATGCCGAGGTTCAGGTCATCCCGCGCGTGCACGGTTCGGCGATCTTCCAGCGCGGCGAGACCCAGATCCTGGGCGTCACGACGCTGAACATGCTGAAGATGGAGCAGCAGATCGACTCGCTGTCGCCCGTCACGCACAAGCGCTACATGCACCACTACAACTTCCCGCCGTACTCGACCGGTGAGACCGGCCGCGTGGGGTCGCCGAAGCGTCGCGAGATCGGGCACGGCTTCCTGGCCGAGCGCGCCCTCGTGCCGGTGCTGCCCAGCCGCGAGGAGTTCCCGTACGCGATCCGTCAGGTCTCCGAGGCCCTCGGGTCGAACGGCTCGACCTCGATGGGTTCGGTGTGCGCCTCGACCCTGTCGCTGCTGAACGCGGGTGTGCCGCTGCGCGCGCCCGTCGCCGGCATCGCGATGGGTCTCGTCTCCGACCAGGTCGACGGTCAGACCCGCTACGCAGCGCTGACCGACATCCTCGGCGCCGAAGACGCGCTCGGTGACATGGACTTCAAGGTCGCCGGTACGAGTGAGTTCGTCACGGCCATCCAGCTCGACACGAAGCTCGACGGCATCCCGTCGTCGGTGCTGACCGCCGCGCTCACGCAGGCCAAGGAGGCCCGCATGACGATCCTCGGTGTTCTCAACGCCGCGATCGACGGCCCCGACGAGATGGCGCCGACCGCGCCGCGCGTGATCAGCGTGCAGATCCCGGTCGACAAGATCGGCGAGCTGATCGGCCCCAAGGGCAAGACGATCAACGCGATCCAGGACGAGACGGGTGCGCAGATCTCGATCGAAGAGGACGGCACCGTCTACATCGGCGCGACCGACGGCCCCTCGGCCGAGGCCGCCCGCGCGCAGGTCAACGCGATCGCGAACCCGACGAACCCGGAGGTCGGCGAGCAGTTCCTCGGAACCGTCGTCAAGATCGCCACGTTCGGCGCGTTCGTCTCGCTCCTGCCCGGCAAGGACGGCCTGCTGCACGTCAGCGAGGTGCGCAAGCTCGCCGGTGGCAAGCGTGTCGAGAACGTCGAAGACGTGCTCGGTGTCGGCCAGAAGATCCTCGTGCGCATCACGAAGATCGACGACCGCGGCAAGCTGTCGCTCGAGCCCGTGCTCGAAGAGGCCGCCGACCAGGAGGGCTCGGCTGCGGCCAGCGAAGGCCCCGGCGACGCGCCCGCCGAAGGCTGATCCCGCTCGCGGCTGAGCCTGTCGAAGGCTGAGCCGCCGAAAGACACGGATGCCCGTTCCCTCCCGTCTCGGAGGGGCGGGCATCCGTTTTTCCCCCGGTCTGTCCCCCATTCGGGGGACATCTGGGCCGATCTGGAGGCGTCGAGATCGAACCGTTATCTAAAGTTCACCGGTCGGTCGCCGCAATGGGCGGACGTGTCGCCGGCCTGCCTTAGCCTCGGTACTACGCATCGGGGGATGCGCAGGACGCAGAGCGACAACAGTCCGCGAGGGGGTGTGACGTGGGATTCTTCGGCGTAGGCACGGCGACACCGAGCGAGCCTTCGGGCGAAGCCGCGAGTGGGGCCTCGGGTTCGCCCTCGGGTCGGCGCGCGAGCGGGATCGCCACGGCGCCCGTCCGCACGGCCGAGGCGCCGCTTCAGCCGCAAGTGCACCCGTCCGCTCCCATCCCCGTCCAGGGCGCCCCTCTCGGCGCAGCCGTACGGGTGCCGCTCGGCGAAACCGGTGCACGCGTCTTCCCGCTCATCCTCGGCGGCGCCGAGTTCGGCTGGCACGTCGACCTCGACGCCGCGCACCGCATTCTCGACGCGTACTACGAGCGCGGGGGCAACGCACTGAACACCTCCGACGCGTATGCGGCCGGCCGGAGCGAGCACATCATCGGCGCGTGGATGTCGCGCCGCGCGGTGCGCGACGACATCGTGCTGGGTGTGCGCGTGGGCACGAACCCCGACCACCCGGGCCTCGGCCCCGTGAACCTCATCCGCGCCGTCGAGGCATCCCTGATGCAGCTGGACACCGACCGCATCGACGTGCTCTACCTCGACGCGACGGGAGACTCCGCCGCGAGGCTCGAAGACACCCTCGCGACCGCGGAGTGGCTGATCGAGTCGGGCAAGGTCCGCGCGATCGGTTCGCTCGGCCTGTCGGCGTCGCAGCTCGTCGAGGCGCGCATCCTCGCCTCGGCGGGCTACCCGCGGCTGATGGTGCTCGACGTGCCGTACAACGTGCTGCGTCAGGGCGAGTTCGACGGCGACCTGAAACTGGTCGCCGGCGCCCAGGGCATCGCGGTCACGCCGTCGCAGGCGCTCGAGCACGGCTACCTCGCCGGTGCGCACCGGTCGCGTGCGCAGGTCGCCGGGTCGGTGCGCGGCTCGCAGCTGGCCGCGGCGATGAACCGTCGCGGCACGCGCACGCTGCGCGCGATGGACCGGATCGCCGCCGAGCTGTCGATCCCCACCTCGGCGGTCGCGATCGCGTGGCTGCTCGCGCAGCGGACGGTCGTCGCCCCCATCGTGAACGTCTATGCCGTCGCGCACGTCGACGAGCTCATGCAGGGCGTCGGTGCGAAGCTGAGCCGTTCGCAGCTCGCCGAGATCGCGCGGGCAGCCCAGTAGCGCGAATTCTCTGCTGACGTAGGCTGAGGGGAGCCCCCCCCGAAGAGATGAGCCTGCCGTGACGCACTATCTGTACCTCGTGCGCCATGGCGAGCACCTCGACGCCGAGCACGGTCTCGAAGACGGACCGCTCTCGCCTCGCGGGCGTCGACAGGCCGAGCTGCTGGCCGACCGGCTGTCGGGTGTGCCGCTCGACGCGCTGTGGCACTCGCCCCTCGAGCGGGCCGCCGAGACCGCGCGCGCCGTCGCGGTGCGGCTGCCGGCGGTGACGCCGCAGGCGTCGTCGCTCTTGTTCGACTGCATCCCGACCGGCATGACGCCCGAGACCCCCGGCGTCTACGAGTCGTTCTTCGGCTCGTACACCGACGCCGAGATCGAGGCGGGGCGCGCGCAGATGGATGACGCGGTCGGAGAGTTCCTCGTGCGCAAGCCCGCGACGCACGAGCTTCTCATCACCCACAACTTCGTGATCGCGTGGTTCGTGCGTGCCGTGCTCGACGCGCCGCAGTGGCGCTGGCTGACGATCAACCAGGCCCACTGCGGACTCACCGTGCTGGCGCAGCGCCCCGGCCGCCCGTGGACCCTCGTGTCGCACAACGACCTGTCGCACCTGCCGATGGAGCTGCGCACCGGCCTTCCCGAGGTGCCGCCGGTCTGACTCGGCCTCAGAGCGTCTTGCCGTACCAGCGAGTCGCGTTGGGGTTGTCGTTGTAGGGGTCGATCGCGACGAACCCGCTGCGGGCGTACAGGCCGCCGGCCGCCTCCAGGGTGTGGTGCGTGTCGAGCACGAGGTCGGCGGCGCCCCATGCGCGCGCCTGCGCCTCGAGACCTTCGAGCAGCACGCGAGCCCAGCCGCGACCGCGCGTCGACGGGTCGAGGTACAGGTGCTTCACCTCGTAGCGCACGCCCTGCGGCCCGTCGGCGATGCGTCGGATGCCTCCGCATCCGACGTCGCGCCCATCGTCGTCGACCGCGACGAAGAAGACTCCGGCCGGCGGTGTGAAGACGGATGCCTCGGGGAACACCGGCTGGTACGCCTGACCGGCGGGGAACGCCTCGGCGCGCATCGCGAAGTAGTCGGTGAGCAGGCGCCGGGCTCGCGGATCATCGGTGGCAAGCGGCACGAGGGTGACCATGCTCCGAGCGTATCCCGAGGCGGTGACCGCCTAGTCTGGAGGCATGACTCCCGCAGGTAGCACGACGAGAGTGGCCCTCGTGGGCGGAACAGGCAAGCTCGGCGGCATCATCCGCTCGGTCATCGACGCCGAACCGGGTTTCGAGGTCGTCGCGGTGCTCGGATCGCAGAGCGACCTGAGCGAGCTCGACAGCGCCGATCTCGTCGTCGATGCCTCGACCCCGAGCGTCTCGATCGACGTCGTGCGCGCCGCGATCGAGCGTGGCCTCAACGTGCTCGTCGGCACGTCGGGCTGGTCGAACGAACGCATCGCCCTCGTGCGCCCGCTCGTCGAGGCGGCCGGCACCGGCGCCGTGTTCATCCCGAACTTCTCGCTCGGCTCGGTCATCGGCACGGCGCTCGCCGCCGCCGCCGCACCCCACTTCCCGGCGATCGAGATCGTCGAGGCGCACCGCGAGACGAAGGTCGATTCGCCGAGCGGCACGGCTGTGCGCACCGCGGAGCTCATCGCGGCGGCGCGCGCCGAGGTCGGCCCCGTCGCCTCGCCGCACGTCGATCAGCGCGCCCGCGGCCAGCAGGTCGCGAGTGTGCCGATCCACTCGCTGCGCCGACCCGGTGTCATCGCCCGGCAAGAGACGATCCTCTCCGGCCCGGGTGAGAGCCTCACGATCGTGCACGACACCGTCGATCCCGCGCTGGCCTATGCCCCGGGCATCCGTGTCGCCCTCGCCGCGGCGCGCGATGCCCGCGGTGTCACGGTCGGTCTCGATGCGCTCATCGATCTCGGACTCCGCCCGCGCGCCGCGTCATCGCGCCACGAGGCACCCCTCGACGAGGGCGGGGTGCCCGGCCAGGTCGCGCGGGCCACCGGCGCATGAGCGCACGCATCGGCGTCGCCGTCATGGCGGTGCTGCTGGCGCTGTACATCGTGCTCGTCGCGCAGCGCGCGTGGCTGCTGCTCGTCTCGGGTCAGCCGATCGGCGTCGCCATGGGGGTGGCGCTCATCGTGCTGCCGCTCATCGCGGCGTGGGCGCTGTGGCGCGAGCTGTCGTTCGGGCTCGACACCCAGCGCCTCGCACGGCTGCTCGAGGCCGAACACGCGCTGCCGACCGAAGAGGTCGACGTGCGCCCGAGCGGTCGCCCCGACCGGTCGCAGGCCGACGAACTCTTTCCCCGCTACCGGGCAGACGTCGAGGAGCACCCCGACGACTGGCGGGCGTGGTTCCGGCTGGGACTCGCGTACGACGGAGCGGGTGACCGCCCGCGCGCGCGGCAGGCGATGCGCACCGCGATCCGGTTCGAGAAGGCTCAGCGCCGCTGAGGACAGCCCCTCAGGCAGCGGGTCAGCCGGCGGGGACGGCTGCGGCCACGGCATCCTCGACCGTCGGGTGGCGGAACGCGAAGCCGGATGCCTCGAGCCGCTCGGGCACGACGTTCATGTCGCTGAGCAGCAGCGCGTCGGCGGCGTCGCGGCCGAGGGCGAGGCGCAGCCCCCACGCCGGTGCGCGCAGAAGGAACGGACGGTTCATGCGTCGTGCCAACGCGAAGCCGAGGTCGTTCGCCGTCGCCCGGGTCGGGCCCGTGAGGTTGACGGGGCCGTCGAGGTCGCTGTCGATCACGTGCCGGATGGCGCGCACCTCGTCGTCGAGCGAAATCCACGGCCAGGCCTGTGTGCCGCGCCCGATCGGCCCGGACAGGCCGAATCGGGTGAGCGTCGTGAGCGGCTTCAGCACGCCCTCGGCATGCACCACCGGCGCCGTGCGCAGGAGCGCCACCCGGGCGAGCGGGCCCGCGCCGCGCGCGGCGACCTCCCACTCACCGCACAGATCCGCGAGAAACGACTCGCCGCGGCGCGATTGCTCGGTGAGGCGCTCGCCGGGAACGGCGGGCTGGGTGGGGTAGTAGCCGACGGCCGAAGCAGACACGAACGAGGGCGCTTCATCGCCGAGGGCCCTCACGGCGGCGGCCAGTGCTTGCGTGGGAGCGAGTCGCGACCACACCAGTTCGTGCTTGTAGCGCCGCGTCCACGGAAAGCGCCCGATGCTCGCGCCACCGAGCGCGACCACGGCGCGCGCTCCCGCGAGCACCGACGGGTCGAGGGGCGTGCGCTGCGGGTCCCACGACACCTCGCCTTGCGCCTCCGCCTCGCGGCGGACGAGCCGCGTCACCTCGACGCCGTCGGCGCGCAGCGACGCGACCAGTGCGCGGCCGATCAGACCCGACGAGCCCGAGACGACGACGCGCGCGGCGGAATCAGGCAAGCGACGCCTCGAGGGTGATCTCGATGCCCTTCAGGGCCGCAGAGACGGGGCATCCGCTCTTCGCCTCGTCCGCGAGGCGCGCGAAGTCTTCGGCCGACAGTCCCGGCACGACCGCGTTGACGTTCAGGTGCGACCCCGTGATACCGGTGCCGGGGATGAAGGTGACCGACGCGGTCGTCTCGATCGACTCGGGCGGGGTGCCGTTCTGGGTGAGCGCGTTCGAGAGCGCCATGCTGAAGCACGAGGAATGCGCCGCGGCGATGAGCTCTTCGGGCGTCGTCACCGAGGTGGAACCCTCGCTGCGGGCCTTCCAGTCGACCGCGAACGGGCCCTGGTTCGAGCTTTCCAGCGCGACCTCGCCCGACCCTTCGAAGAGGGTTCCCTTCCAGGTGGTGCTCGCTTCGCTCGTGACGCTCATGATGTCTCCCTCGGGTGTGCCGGGTGTCGTGGACTGTCTGCGGCGCGGGCAGCGCCTGCGACGAGCCTAGACGGCCGGGCCGGGCGAGGGGAGGGGCTTGCGCAGCGTCGTGCGCTCAGGCAGTGGCGGCGCGGCCGACGATGCCGGCGCGCTGCAGCAGCAGGTACAGCTGGCATCCGAGGCACAGGCCGAACACCGCGTTGAGGAACGCGGCGACGAACGCGAGCGCCGCGGCGATCGGCAGCGCCCACGGCACCCCGGCGAGGTGCAGCACGAGCCCCATGGTGGTCACGAACAGGCCGACACCCTGCGCGAAGCGCGGCGGGCGCGGGTCTTCGAGATCGGTCGGCGGAGCGAGGCGCGGCTGGATCAGTCGGCGATACAGCACGCTCCACGGCTGCGTGCGCGGCGACAACACACCCCAGAGGAACAGCAGCGCGATCACGAGCAGCAGGATGAACCCCGGGTCGGCGGCGCGCTCCGCGACGGTGGTCGCGGTCTTCGCCGTAGAAGTGCCGGTGAGCGCGAGCAGAGTCGCGATGGCCAGCAGCACGGTCGTGATGGATGCCGCGAAGCGCGGCCCGCGCGGGTCGATCCCCTTCGGGGTGCGAGCGTCAGACATGGGCATCCTCCGTGGTCACGCGGGAAAGCTCCAACCGGACGGCTTCTCGGCTGGGGGTGCCGCCGAAGCGCGTCTGTACGACGCCGTGGCGGTCGAGGATGAGGGTCGTGGGCGTCTGCAGCACGTGGAAGTGCTTCGCGATGTCGGGGCGGTGGGTGAGGTCGACGTCGAGGTGCAGCACACCGTCGCGTTCGTCGGCGATCGACCCGAGCATGCGGTGGACCCCCGGGCAGCGACTGCACATCTCGGTGCTGAACTGCAGCAGCGTGGCCTGCTCGCCGAGGGCGTCGGCGCCGAAACGCTGCGGGTCGACGACCTCGCCCGGATCGACGTTGCGCGGCTTGTTCTGACGCCACCGCACGAACCCGCCGACACCGATCGTCACGGCGAGCAGGGCCGTGAGCACGATGATGGCATCTGACAGGGTCACAGGCGATCAGCCTAACGGGGTCGGCCTGGTAAGCGGCCGAATCGCCCTTGTATGACGAGGCGGCCGTCACATTCCGCCACGGCCCCGCTGTCGCACGGCCCCGGTACGATGACAGCGTGAGTGCACAGGCATCCGTTCCCACCCCGTATGAAGACCTGCTGCGCGAGGTGCTCGAAGACGGCGTGCACAAAGACGACCGCACCGGCACCGGTACGACGAGCGTGTTCGGCCGGCAGACCCGGTTCGACCTCGCCCAGGGCTTTCCGCTCGTGACGACCAAGCGGGTGCACCTGAAATCGATCGTCTACGAACTGCTCTGGTTTCTGCGCGGCGAGTCGAACGTGGGGTGGCTGCAAGAGAACGGCGTCACCATCTGGGACGAATGGGCCGATGCCTCGGGTGAGCTCGGGCCCGTCTACGGCGTGCAGTGGCGGTCGTGGCCGACCCCCTCGGGCGAGCAGATCGACCAGATCTCGCAGGTCGTCGAGCAGATCCGGTCGAACCCCGACTCGCGCCGGCTGATCGTGTCGGCGTGGAACCCGGCTGACATCCCCGACATGGCGCTCGCGCCCTGCCATGCGCTGTTCCAGTTCTATGTCGCCGACGGCAAGCTGTCGTGCCAGCTCTACCAGCGCTCGGCCGACATGTTCCTCGGGGTGCCGTTCAACATCGCCTCGTACGCGCTGCTCACCCTGATGGTCGCGCAGCAGACGGGTCTCGAACCGGGCGACTTCGTCTGGACCGGCGGCGACTGCCACATCTACGACAACCACCTCGAGCAGGTGCGCGAGCAGCTCTCGCGCGACGCCTACCCGTACCCCACGGTGCGTTTCGCCCGCACGCCCGACTCGATCTTCGACTACACCTTCGACGACATCGTGCTGGAGGACTACCAGCACCACCCGGCGATCCGCGCCGCCGTCGCGGTCTGATCGTGCGGCTCGGGCTCGTCTGGGCGCAGGCCCGCGGGGGAGTGATCGGCAAAGACGGCGGCATGCCGTGGCACGTGCCCGAAGACCTCGCCCACTTCAAGGCGGTGACGTCGGGCCACCCCGTGATCATGGGCCGGCGCACGTGGGAATCGTTCCCGGCCCGCTTCCGCCCGCTGCCGGGGCGGCGCAACATCGTCGTGACGGGCTCGCCGTCGTGGGCCGAGCCGGGCGCCGTGCGCGCGGAATCGCTGGATGCCGCGCTGGCGCTCGCCGCAGGGGCGGGTGAGGCGTGGGTGATCGGCGGCGCGCGTCTGTTCGCCGAGGCGCTCCCTCGCGCCGCGGTGCTCGAAGTCACCGAGCTCGACCTCGAGGTCACTGGCGGCGACACCTTCGCGCCCGCGCACGAGGGCTGGGTCGCGGCCGCGATCGAGCCCGCCGACGGATGGTCGGTGTCGCGTACCGGCGTGCCGTACCGGTTCCTCACGCTCATCCGGCCCTGACGCGGCGCGGGACGGCTTCGCGGTCAGCCGGTAACGCGCGCCTGCGTAGGCTGACGGCATGGCGAAGACGACACTGATCACGGGCGCGAGTTCAGGACTCGGCGCGGAGTTCGCGCGCCAGCTCGCCGCGCGCGGCGCAGACCTCGTTCTGGTGGCCCGTGACACCGAGGCTCTCGAACGCTTCGCCGGCGCGCTGCGCATCTCCGCCGGTGTCGCCGTCGAGGTGCTGACCGCAGACCTCGTCGATCCGGACGGGCTCGACCGGGTGGCATCCCGCCTCGCCGATCCCGCTCGCCCGGTCGAGGTGCTCGTCAACAACGCCGGGTTCGGGCTCGACCTCGACTTCGCCGCGAACACGTACGCCGACGAGGAGCGCCACCTCGATCTGCACGTGCGGGCGACGATGCGGCTCACCCACGCGGCGCTCGGCGCCATGCTCGAGCGGGGGAGCGGACGGATCATCAACGTGGCATCCGTCGCCGCCTTCATGCCGCGCGGCACCTACGGCGCCGTCAAGGCGTGGGTCGTCTCGTTCAGCCGCTGGGCGAACGCGGTCTACAGCCCGCGCGGCGTGACCGTCACGGCCGTCTGCCCCGGCTTCACGCACACGAACTTTCACGAACGACTCGGGCTGCCCCCCGGACACGAGGGTGTGCCGCCGTTCATGTGGCTCGACGCCGACACTGTCGTGCGCGAGGGCCTGCGCGACGCGGCGCGTGGCAAGGCGCTCTCGATCCCGTCGCTGCGCTACAAACTGCTCATCGCCGCCGTGCGCCTGCTCCCCGCACCCCTCGCCGCGCGCTTGGCCAAGACCGGCCGCTGACCCGGCTCAACCCGCCCGCCCGCCCGCGCACTGGCCAGCCGGCCGGCCTCGACCCGCCCGCCCGCCGGGCTGCGCAGCGTCTCGTCACCATTCGTCGGAGCCGTGGTGCGCCTGTATGCCCTTGGGGCGCCCTAGGCGACACCCGCACCACCGGTCCGACGAATGGTGCCCGGATCGCCGCCGCCGGCGCCCCGCGCCGCCTCCTCCACAGGGAGCTCGTTGACGGAATCGTCCCCAGATCGGGGTCGCTAACACCCGCGCGGCGCAGGCGGGGCCCAGGGTGTGGGGATGACTCCGAGCGGCATCGTGGACTTTCTCACCGAACGCGAGGGGATCGCGCGGAGCGTAGCGGTGCTCCGGGCCGGCGCAACGCGCACTGACCTGCGCCGTGCCGTGGCCTGCGGCGCGGTCGATCGGGTGCGCAGCGGTGTGTACTGCGTGCCGTGGCTCGACCGTGCCGTGCGGATGGCTGCCGCCCACGGCGGCGAGCTTGCGTGCGCCAGTGCGCTGCGCCGGTCGGGGGTGTGGGTTCTCGACGACCTTGCCGTAGCGCACGTCTGGGTCGGGCGCGGCGGCCGGAGGTTCGCGCACTCGGACTGCCGATGCGTCACTCATCACGACGACGGCGGCGCGGGATTTGGTGTCGTCGGCATCGTGCGTGCGCTCGTGCAGGTCGCGGCGTGCCTGGGTGACGAAGCGTTCTTCGCCGCGTTCGAGTCGGCGTGGCACCTCGGGCTGTTGAGCGCCGCCGACCGTGCCGAGGTGCGCGCGAGCCTCCGGGCGGGGCAGCGCTGGCTCATCGACATCGCCCGCCCCGATGCCGAGAGCGGCCTCGAATCGCTGCTGCGTCTGCGGTTGCTGCGCCTCGGCATCCGGCTGCAGTCCCAAGTGCAGATCGCCACGGTCGGCCGTGTCGACTTTCTCGTCGACGGCCTTCTCATTATCGAGTCGGACGGCCGAGAGGGTCATGCCAGAGAGGCGGAGCGGCACAAGGATCTCGTGCGCGACGCGCGGGCGGCCGCCGCCGGGTACGAACGACTCCGCTTCGACTACGCACTGATCATCCACGACTGGCCGACCGTGCAGGCTGCGATCTTGGCGACGCTCGCGAGGTTACGCGTCGCCAGTCGTCGGAGCGCTGGGGCGCACGTCTACGGATGAGTCCCGGCAGACGACACAGGCCCCACGGCTCCGACGGATGATCACGGGCCCGGCGCAAGGCGATGGCGGACCAACCCGCGGAGGTCACGCACGGGCCGAACCGATACCCTGGAGCCATGACGCACTCGGGCAATCCGTTCGGACAGGTTCTCGTCGCACTCGTCACTCCGATGACGGCCGACGGCGAGGTCGACTGGCCCGCTGTCGAGAAGCACATCGACGACGTCATCACGGCCGGCGCCGACGGCGTCGTCGTGACCGGTACCACGGGCGAGACGTCGACCCTCACCGACCCCGAGAAGCTCAAGCTCGTCGAGGTCGGCAAGTCGGTGTCGGCCGGCCGGGCCAAGATCATCACGGGCGGCGGCTCGAACGAGACCGCCCACGCGATCGAGCTGTACCGCGCCAGCGAGAAGGCCGGCGCCGACGGCATCATGATCGTCACGCCGTACTACAACAAGCCCACGCAGGCCGGCATCCTCACGCACTTCCGGCTGGTCGCCGACGCGACCGACCTGCCGGTGATCCTCTACGACATCCCCGGCCGCACGGGCGTGCCGATCAAGTACGAGACGATCCTGCGCCTCGCCAAGCACCCCAACATCCTCGCGATCAAAGACGCCAAGGGCGACTTCAGCGAGGTGAGCCGCGTGCTCAACCAGACCGACCTGATGTACTTCTCGGGCGACGACGCGAACGCGCTGCCGCACATGGCGATCGGCGCCACCGGCCTCATCGGCGTGACGGCGAACATCACGGCGGCCCCGTACCGCGTGATGGTGGATGCCGTGAACCGCGGCGATCTCGCCACCGCGACCGCCGCGCACCAGAGCCTCGAGCCGCTCGTGCGCGCCGTCATGACCCACGTGCCCGGCACCGTGAGTGCGAAGTACATCCTGCACGGCCTCGGCCTCATCTCGAGCCCCCGCGTCCGCCTGCCCCTCGTCGGGCCGGAGGAGTGGGAGGCCGCCCTGATCGAAGACGAGCTCGCGCTCGTCGCCGGCGTCGACGGCGCCGACTTCTCCAACTTCCGCCCCGACCGCAACGCGGCCGCCGGTGGAGCGCTGCCCAAGGTGCACGGCACGACCCGCTGACACCGCACGTCCACGAAGAAACGCGGATGCCGGGACGAACCCGGCTGTCCGAAGGAGGCATCCGATGCCCACGAACGTCTACGACCCGCCCGCGCTCGAGCGCGGCACCCTGCGCGTCACCCCGCTCGGCGGTCTCGCCGAGATCGGTCGCAACATGACCGTGTTCGAATACGACGGCAAGCTGCTCGTCGTCGACTGCGGGGTGCTGTTCCCCGAGGAGCACCAGCCCGGTGTCGATCTGATCCTGCCCGATTTCGAGCCGATCAAGAACCGTCTCGACGACGTCGTGGGCGTCGTGCTGACGCACGGTCACGAAGACCACATCGGTGCGGTTCCCTACCTGCTCAAGCTCAAGAGCGACATCCCTCTCATCGGCTCGAAGCTCACGCTCGCGCTCGTCGAGGCGAAGCTCAAAGAGCACCGCATCAAGGCCTACACGCTGACGGTCGAAGAGGGTCAAGAGGAGCAGGTCGGCCCGTTCGATCTCGAGTTCATCGCGGTGAACCACTCGATCCCCGATGCGCTCGCCGTCGCCATCCACACCGACGCAGGCACGGTGCTCGCCACGGGCGACTTCAAGATGGACCAGCTGCCCCTCGACGGGCGCCTCACCGACCTCCGCGCCTTCGCGAGCCTCGGCGAAGACGGGGTCGACCTGTTCCTCGTCGACTCGACGAACGCCGACGTTCCGGGCTTCACCCCGCTCGAGCGGGCGATCGGCCCCGTGCTCGACCAGGTGATCGCCAAGGCCCCGCGCCGCGTCATCGTCGCGAGCTTCTCGAGCCACGTGCACCGTGTGCAGCAGGTGATCGACGCCGCCGCGGCGAACGGGCGCCGCGTCGCCTTCCTCGGCCGCTCGATGGTGCGCAACATGACGATCGCCGAAGACCTCGGCTACCTCACCGTGCCCGACGGTGTGCTCATCGACTACAAGAAGGCCCGCGACCTGCCCGACGACAAGATCGTCTACATGTCGACCGGCTCGCAGGGCGAGCCGATGGCGGTGCTCTCGCGCATGGCCAACATGGACCACGCGATCGAGATCGGCGAGGGCGACACCGTGATCCTCGCCTCGAGCCTCATCCCCGGCAACGAGAACGCGGTCTACCGCGTGATCGACGGGCTCACCAAGCTCGGCGCCAACGTCGTGCACAAGGGCAACGCCAAGGTGCACGTGTCGGGCCACGCCGCGGCGGGCGAGCTGCTCTACTGCTACAACATCCTGCAGCCGCGCAACGTCATGCCCGTGCACGGCGAGTACCGCCACCTGATCGCGAACGCGAAGCTCGCGCAAGACACCGGCATCCCGGCAGAGAACACGATCATCGCCGAGAACGGCACCGTCGTCGATCTGCGCGACGGGGTCGCGAAGGTCGTCGGTCAGCTCGACCTCGGCTTCGTCTACGTCGACGGATCGACCGTCGGCGAGATCACCGACGCCGACCTGAAAGACCGCCGCATCCTCGGCGAAGAGGGCTTCATCTCCGTGATCGTCGTGGTGGATGCCGCGACGGGCCGCGTCATCACGGGGCCCGAGGTGCACGCCCGCGGCTTCGCCGAAGACGACAGCGTGTTCGATTCGGTCAAGCCCAAGATCGTCGCCGCGCTCACCGAGGCCGCGCAGTCGGGCGTGCGCGACACGCACGCGCTGTCGCAGGTCGTGCGCCGCACGATCGGCCGGTGGGTGAACCAGCAGCTGCGCCGCCGCCCGATGATCGTGCCTCTCGTCATCGAGGCGTAACCGCCCCGTCAGGGCTTCGCGGGTCGCCTCGCTCCGGATTCGGCCCCCGATACCGGCGAGAACCGCCCCGCGAACCGCAACCCGCGCCGTGATCCCCGCGTAATACGGGGTCGGTACGCTGTCGGCATGCCCGCGAGCTTCTCGATCCGCCCTGCCACGCAGGCGGACGGCGCCTTCCTCGGCGACATGGTCGTCGAGGCGGCGAACTGGCGCCAGGGTGGCGCGCGCCCGCGGCACGAAGTGATCGCCCACCCCGATCACCACCGCTACCTCACCGGCTGGATGCGGCCCGGCGATGCGGGGTTCGTGGCGGTCGATGCGCAGGGTCAGCCGATCGGGGCGGCGTGGTACCGCATGCTGCCGCGCACCGATCCGGGCTTCGGCTACATCGGCACGGGGGTGCCCGAGCTCATCATCGGCGTGCGGCCGATCTGGCGCGCGCACGGCGTCGGGCGCGCGCTGTTGCAACGCTTGTGCGATCACGCGCGGGCGCAGGGCTTCGGGCGCATCAGCCTGTCGGTCGAGCGCGGCAACTTCGCCCACCAGCTGTACCGCAGCGAGGGGTTCGCGGTCACGCAGGCCGGCCACGGCCGCGACACGATGGTCAAACGCCTGCGCTGACGGCCCGCACCGGAGCCCTCGTCGACCCGGGTGATCAGGGCGCGAGGCCGCGTCAATCCGGCGAAACGTCAGACCCCGGCCGTACCGTGGAGCAATGGCACGTTCCACGAGTACGCCCCCGAACGCCCGCGCGTCCGCGAAGGGCTCCTCATCGCGTGCCCGCAAGCCCGATCCCGCGCCCACGCGCTACGTCGACGAGGCCGACAAGCCCCCCGTCGTCGTGCGGATGTGGCTGGGGCTCGCGCATGCCACGGGCGGCATGTTCCGCGCGTTCGGCCCCGAAACCCTCGAGAAGGATCAGCGCCGCGACGGCTTCCCATTCCTGCTGGTTTTGCTGGCGGTCGCGGGGGCCATCGTCGAGTGGTTCCTGATCGGCACCGAGGTCGGCACGAACATCAGCGCCTACACCGTGGGTGCTCTGATCGGCCGCGTCGCGTTCATCATGCCGGTGCTCCTGCTGCTTTTGGCGGGCTGGCTCTTCCGTCACCCGCCGTCGGTGCACGACAACGGCCGCATCGGGATCGGCTTCGGCCTGTTCGTGCTGTCGATCGCGGGCTTCTGCCATCTCGCGGGCGGTCGTCCGCAGCCGAAAGACGGCCTCCCCGGGCTGAGCGGCGCGGGCGGCCTGTTCGGCTGGATGGTGGGGGAGCCGCTGACCCTGCTCACGAACGTCGGCGCGTATCTCATCCTCGGCATCCTCACGGTGCTCAGCGTGCTGATCCTCACCAAGACGCCGCCGAACCGCATCGGACGCCGCCTCGGCGACCTGTACGCGTGGATGTTCGACGCCGAGCGCCCGGCGCCGATGGATGCCACGGCGACCGGACCCACCGTCGCGTTCTCGCCCGACGGCGACGGCGACGCGAAAGACGCCGGCACACCGTGGTGGCGTCGCAACAAGACCGGGCGCGAAGAAGACACCGACGGACACCTCGGCTCCGACGACCTCACGGCGCTCCTCAGCACGTCGGGCGACGGCGGGTTCGACCAGGCGCTCGCGGTGCCGACCCCGGAGCCCCTGCCTCCCATGCCGCCGATGCCGTCGCTCGCCGACGCGGCCACCGAGGTCATCGACCCCGCGGTGATCGCGAACGCCAAGAAGGCGGCGAGCCGGGCCGGGCGCACCGACACCGGCATCCGCGAGGACAGCGGCGAGATCATCCTCGACGACGGCACGCTGCCCGGGATCTCGGCGCTCGGCGACGACCACGACGGGCGTCCGCCGACACCTCCCTACCGTCTGCCGTCCGCGACCGCGCTCGCGGCGGGCACCCCGCCGAAGGCGCGCTCCGAAGCCAACGACCGGGTCGTCGCGGCGATCACCGGCGTCTTCGAGCAGTTCTCGGTCGATGCCCGGGTCACCGGCTTCTCGCGCGGCCCGACCGTCACGCAGTACGAGATCGCGCTCGGCCCGGGCGTGAAGGTCGAGCGCATCACGGCGCTGACCAACAACATCGCCTACGCCGTGGCATCCAACGAAGTGCGCATCCTCGCGCCCATCCCCGGCAAGAGCGCGATCGGCGTCGAGATCCCGAACACCGACCGCGAGATCGTGACGCTCGGCGACGTGCTGCGCTCGCCGGCCTCGACGAGTCAGACCCACCCCATGACCATCGGCGTCGGCAAAGACGTCGGCGGCGGGTACGTCGTCGCGAACCTCGCGAAAATGCCCCACCTGCTCGTGGCCGGGTCGACCGGCTCGGGCAAGTCGAGCTTCGTGAACTCGATGATCACGAGCCTGCTGATGCGCGCGAAGCCCTCCGAAGTGCGGATGGTGCTCATCGACCCCAAGCGCGTCGAACTCACGAGCTACGCCGGCGTGCCGCACCTGATCACCCCCATCATCACGAACCCCAAGAAGGCCGCCGAGGCGCTGCAGTGGGTCGTGAAAGAGATGGACATGCGCTACGACGATCTCGCGTCGTTCGGCTTCCGACACATCGACGACTTCAACCGTGCGGTGGTCGCGGGCGAGATCAACCTGCCCGTCGGCAGCGAGCGGGTGCTGAAGCCCTATCCGTACCTCCTGGTGGTCGTCGACGAGCTCGCCGATCTCATGATGGTCGCGCCGCGCGACGTCGAAGACTCGATCGTGCGCATCACGCAGCTCGCGCGCGCGAGTGGCATCCACCTCGTGCTCGCCACGCAGCGCCCGTCGGTCGACGTCGTCACGGGCCTTATCAAGGCCAACGTTCCCTCGCGCCTCGCCTTCGCCGTCACGAGCGTCACCGATTCCCGCGTCATCCTCGACCAGCCCGGCGCCGACCGGCTGATCGGGCAGGGCGACGGGCTCTTCCTGCCGATGGGGGCCTCGAAGGCGCTCCGCGTGCAGGGTGCGTGGGTGGCCGAGAGCGAGATCGAGAAGGTCGTCCACCACGTCAAGAACCAGGCGCGGCCCGATTACCGCGCCGACGTCGCCGCGGTGGCCGAGAAGAAAGAGATCGACGCCGACATCGGTGACGACCTCGAGCTTCTGCTGGCGGCGGCCGAACAGATCATCTCGACGCAGTTCGGCTCGACCTCGATGCTGCAGCGCAAGCTGCGCGTCGGTTTCGCCAAGGCCGGGCGCCTCATGGACCTGCTCGAGTCGCGCGAGATCGTCGGCCCGTCCGAAGGGTCGAAGGCGCGCGACGTGCTCGTGACGCCCGACCAGCTGCCCGAGGTGCTCGCGCGGCTGCGCGGCGACGACCCACCCGCGCCGGCCAAGCCCTCGGCGCCCGCCGGGGTGGACGGCTACGGCCCCGACGCGGTCGACGCCCAGTTCGACGGCTACGAGGTCGTCGAGTCGGAGGATGCATCCGAGGATGCCTGGGGGCTCACCGGGCGCGACCAGTAGGCTCGGCACGTGACGATCCCCCGGCAGCTCCCGAACGCGATCACGATCGTGCGCATCCTGTGCGCGCCGGTGTTCCTGTGGATGCTGCTGGCGGATGCCGGGCAGGACGGGCCTCTGCGCTGGTGGGCGGCGATCCTCTTCATCGTCGCGATCGCGACTGACGGCATCGACGGCTACCTCGCCCGCAAATACGAGATCGTCACCGATCTCGGGAAGCTCCTCGACCCGATCGCCGACAAGGCGCTCACCGGGTGCGCGTTCATCGGTCTGTCGATCCTCGGCGAGCTGCCGTGGTGGGTGACGATCGTCGTGCTGGTGCGTGAGGTCGGCATCACGGTGCACCGGCTGATCGTGGCGAGCGACCACGTCGTCGCCGCCGCGTGGATGGGCAAGCTCAAGACCGTGGCGCAGGCGGTCGCCCTGTCGCTCGCGCTGTTGCCGCTGTGGACGATCGTGGGCGACTGGATCCACGTCGTGAACACCATCACGATGTCGATCGCGGTGCTCCTCACCGTCGCGAGCGGCATCGACTACGTCGTCACCGAGATCCGCGGCGCGCGGCGCGGTCGGGAGGCGACACGGTGACCCCGGTGACGCCGCTGCCCGGGCTGCCGGAGCTTCCGGACGACCTCGAGAACACCCAGGTTTCGGTCGGACGCCTGAGCGAGCCCGAGCGGCTCGTGTCGCGGCTCGGCGAGCTCGGCTGGACGGTCGGCGTCGCCGAGTCGCTCACCGGGGGACTCGTGGTCTCGTCGATCGTCTCGGTGCCGGGATCGTCGGCCGTGCTGCGCGGCGGCATCGTCGCCTACGCCACCGACGTGAAGGCCGCCCTCCTCGGAGTCGACGAGACCCTCCTCGCCGCGCACGGGCCCGTGCATCCCCGGGTGGCGCGGCAGATGGCCGACGGCGTGCGCCGCGCGCTCGGCCGTGAAGACCTCCCCGCCGATGTCGGCATCGCCACGACCGGCATCGCCGGTCCGGTCTCGCCCGACGGGCAGCCGGTCGGCACGGTGCACGTGGCCGTCTCGACGCCGCTCGGATCGCGGGTCGAGTCGGTGCAGCTGGCGGGGGATCGTGCCGCCATCCGGGCGGAGGCCGCGGCCCTCGCCGTGCGGCTGGCGCTCGAAGCGCTCTGACCTCGGGGTCTGCCGTGGAACGGATGCCCAGGACCGCGCCGTTTCGCGTGGGAATAGCCGGTGTGACATCCCTGTTACGAATGGTGATTCCCACCCATTCCCCAGCACTCGGGGGTTAGGGTGACGTGCAAGAGTTGTCATGTTCCCCACCCGGGAACGCGGAATCACTGTCAGAGGAGGGGGCCCGACATGATCCTGGTTCGTCAGGAAATCGGCGAAGTCCTGCGCGACTTTCGTCTGCAGAAGGGGCGCACCCTCCGCCAGGTGGCGGGGCGCGCGAGCGTCGCCCTCGGCTACCTGAGCGAGGTCGAACGCGGCCAGAAAGAGGCATCCAGCGAGATCCTCGCCTCGGTCGCCGAAGCGCTCGACGTTCCCATCTCGACGATCATGCGCGAAGTGGGCGACCGCATCTCGGTGCTCGAGGGCCTGCAGGTCTTCCCCGACGTGGTGCCCGACGACCTCGCCGCGCTCGATCGCGACATCCAGTCGCAGCTCTCGCTGCGCTGACGTGCGGCGCAGCGAGTTCCAGCGCGCCGTCGACGACGAATTCGGTGAGCGTGCAGCGTTCGTCGTGACCGATCTGTCGCTGTCGGGCGTCGGCTACCGCACGGCGGCGCAGGCGCTGTCCGACGGTGTGCCCCCGCGTGACGTCTGGCTCGCGCTGTGCATCGAAGCGGATGTGCCCGAAGCGCGCCGTCACGGGGTGGGCCTGCTCGACCCGCGCCGCGCTTAGAACTCCCGACCGGCGTGTCGTCGTACTTTTGTTCGATGCCCGCATAGGCTCCTCCACAAGAGGGGTCGCCGAGAGGTTGTCCACCGTTACGGCGCATCCGCCGCTCGACTCGCCGCCGATGTCGGAGGGTGTTCGTAACGTGGACGGCGTCAACACGACACCTCCGCCTTGTCGCACCGAACTCCCGTCGGGAGAAAGGGCGACAGCCTACAGGCGACGGACACCCCGACGCGGCGCAGCCGCCGACGGCAGAGCACGAAGGAGCACGTCATGCCCTCACCCGCAGACCGCGAGAAGGCCCTCGAATCGGCCCTCGCCCAGATCGACCGGCAGTTCGGAAAGGGCTCGGTGATGCGTCTCGGCAGCGACGAGCGCGCCCCCGTCGCCGTCATCCCCACGGGTTCCATCGCCCTCGACGTCGCCCTCGGCGTGGGCGGACTGCCCCGCGGCCGCATCGTAGAGATCTACGGGCCTGAGTCGTCGGGTAAGACGACCCTCACCCTGCACGCCATCGCCAACGTGCAGCGCGCCGGCGGCATCGCGGCGTTCGTCGACGCCGAGCACGCGCTCGACCCCGACTACGCCCAGAAGCTCGGCGTCGACATCGACCAGCTGCTGGTGTCGCAGCCCGACACCGGTGAGCAGGCGCTCGAGATCGCCGACATGCTCGTGCGCTCGGGGGCCATCGACCTCGTCGTGATCGACTCTGTCGCCGCCCTCGTTCCTAAGGCCGAAATCGAAGGCGAGATGGGCGACTCGCACGTCGGCCTGCAGGCTCGCCTCATGTCGCAGGCGCTGCGCAAGCTCACCGGTGGGCTCAGCCAGACCGGCACCACCATGATCTTCATCAACCAGCTGCGCGAGAAGATCGGCGTGTTCTTCGGCTCGCCCGAGACCACCGCGGGTGGCAAGGCGCTGAAGTTCTACGCCTCGGTGCGGCTAGACATCCGCCGCATCGAGACCCTGAAAGACGGCACCGAGGCGGTCGGCAACCGCACGCGCGTGAAGGTCGTGAAGAACAAGATGGCCCCGCCGTTCAAGCAGGCCGAGTTCGACATCCTCTACGGCGTCGGCATCTCGCGCGAGGGATCGCTCATCGACTACGGCGTGGACCAGGCCATCGTCAAGAAGTCGGGTGCCTGGTACACCTACGACGGCGAGCAGCTCGGTCAGGGCAAAGAGAACGCGCGCAACTTCTTGCTGAAGAACCCCGACATCGCCGCCGACATCGAGACGAAGATCCTGCAGAAGCTCGGCATCGGCCAGCCGAAGTCGGATGCCACGGCGCCGGTCGCCGACCTCGCCGAGCGTCGCCCGGCCTGATGATTCGCGACGACGGGGGCGAGGAGAGCCTCGCCCCCGTGATCCCCTTGTTCGTTGGGGGAGCCTCCACCGGTGACCGGATGTCGGCGCGTGACGGCGGCGCCGCGAGGCGCCCGGACGACGACGCGTCGGCCTGGAACAACACGTGGGCCGAGCGTGCCGCCGGGGCTTCCGGCACGGGCGGCACCTCGGGCTGGGCATCCGGCTCTGGCGGGGCATCCGCGACACCGGGCGCCGGCGAGGCGTTCGCGGACGCCGACCCGGGCGCCGCCGAAGAGATCGCCGCGGCGGGTGAGGCGACACTCCTGCGCAAGCTGCGCACCCGATCGCTGTCGGAGCGGGAGGCTCGCGACGTGCTGCGGGGCAGCGAGGTCGACGGCGACGCGGCAGAAGAGATCATCGGTCGCTTTCTCGGGCACGGTTACCTCGACGACGCCGCACTCGCCGAGCAGCTCGTGCACACGGCCGTCGACCGCAAGGGCCAAGGGCGCATGCAGGTCGCGCAGACCCTCAAAGCGCGGGGGCTCCCGCGCGAGGTGATCGACGCGGCACTCGATGCCATGCCCGGCGACGAGCGCGAGCGCGCTCTCGAGTTCGCCCGCACCAAGGCGCGCAGCATGCGGGGCCTCGATCGCGAGGTCGCCCTGCGGCGGCTGTCGGGCCAGCTCGCGCGCCGCGGCTACGGTGGCGCCTCACTCGAGGTCGCCCGGCGTGCGCTCGACGAGCTCGACCGGCCCGCCGTGCGCGGAGTGCGCTTCGAGC
Organism: Microbacterium paulum; assembly: GCF_015707995.1. GTDB lineage: Bacteria > Actinomycetota > Actinomycetes > Actinomycetales > Microbacteriaceae > Microbacterium > Microbacterium paulum. Next base: position 1,616 of record NZ_JAAGRY010000038.1, on the reverse strand, counting down.
CCTGAGCCCTGAGCTGTCGTTTCTCGGAGCCGCGGTTCTCGGGCCGGGGGTCTCGGGGCCGGGGCGGCGGCCGGATCGTAGAATGGAACGATCATGACTTCTCCGTCCGCCGCTCCCACCTTGATCGCGCCCTCGAGCGCCGCCGTCGCCGCTGACGGCCGCGCGCGCACGTACGAAGTGCGCACGTTCGGCTGCCAGATGAACGTGCACGATTCCGAGCGCCTCTCAGGGTCGCTGGAATCGGCTGGCTACGTGCGCGCCGATGTAGGCGCCGAGGCCGACGTCATCGTGATCAACACGTGTGCCGTGCGCGACAACGCCGCCGGCAAGCTCTACGGCACCCTCGGGCACCTGAAGAGCCGCAAAGACAAGCACGAGGGCATGCAGATCGCCGTCGGCGGCTGCATGGCGCAGATGGACAAGGATGCCGTGCAGCAGAAGGCCCCCTGGGTCGACGTGGTCTTCGGCACCCACAACATGGGATCGCTGCCGACCCTGCTCGAACGCGCGCGCCACAACGGCGATGCCGAGCTCGAGATCCTCGAAGCGCTCGAGGTCTTCCCGTCGACCCTCCCCACCAAGCGCGACTCCGTCTACAGCGGGTGGGTGTCGATCTCGGTCGGGTGCAACAACACCTGCACCTTCTGCATCGTGCCGCACCTGCGCGGCAAGGAGAAGGACCGCCGCCCCGGCGACATCCTGAACGAGATGCGGCTGCTCGCCGACGACGGCGCCATCGAGGTGACGCTCCTCGGCCAGAACGTCAACAGCTACGGCGTCGAGTTCGGCGACCGCCAGGCATTCGGAAAGCTCCTCCGAGCGGCCGGGGAGATCCCCGGTCTCGAGCGCATCCGCTTCACGAGCCCGCACCCGGCGGCCTTCACCGACGACGTCATCGACGCGATGGCGGACACCCCCGCCGTCATGCCGCAACTGCACATGCCGCTGCAGTCTGGCTCCGACCGCATCCTGAAGGCGATGCGCCGGTCGTACCGCAGCGACCGCTTCCTCGGCATCCTCGACCGGGTGCGCGCCCGCATGCCGCACGCGGCGATCTCGACCGACATCATCGTCGGCTTCCCGGGAGAGACCGACGAGGACTTCGAAGACACGCTGCGCGTCGTCGAGCAGGCCCGCTTCGCGAGCGCTTTCACCTTCCAGTACTCGATCCGCGAGGGCACCCCCGCGGCGACCATGGAGAACCAGGTTCCCAAGGCCGTCGTGCAGGAGCGGTACGAGCGGCTCGTCGCCCTGCAGGACCGCATCAGCCTGGAGGAGAACCAGAAGCAGGTCGGCCGCGAGGTGCAGGTGCTGATCTCGGCGGGGGAGGGCAAGAAGGATGCCACGACGCACCGTCTCACCGGCCGCGCCGAGGACGGCCGCCTCGTGCACGTCGAACTGCCCGTGGGCAGCGAGAAGCCGCGCCCCGGCGACGTCGTGACGGTGGCGATCACGCAGGCCGCCCCGTTCTACCTGCTCGCCGATAGCCCCGACGGCGCCCCGCTGCAGATCCGGCGCACGCGCGCCGGTGACGCGTGGGACCGCACGCAGGCGGAGTCGTGCGGCGTGCCCGCTCCGGCCTCGACCGGCGCGTCGGTGACCGCGGACGGGCGCCG